>JBKPNX010000063.1:0-18745 GCA_046732855.1 Pseudomonadota bacterium | reverse complement strand
TCGATGCGGGCGGCAGATTGCGGGCGAAGCCCTGGGCGGCGACGCCGACGAGCAGCGCGCGACCTCCTCGGGCCGGCGATGCCTGCAGGCGCAGACGGTGACAAGGTTCGGCCATGCCGGCGGTCGGCGGCTCCCCTGTAGCCACGTGGGGGCTCCTGTCGCTCGCGCTCATTCTTGCGGAGATGGCTCCGGCATGGACCGCAGGCGTTGCTGGACCTCACCGCCCGATCCTAGGATGGCGCCCGAGGTGATGTGAGGAGCGCCATGCCGCGGATCATCGACCTGTCGATGGCGATCGAAAATCACTTCCGCTGGCCGGTCGAGCGCCGCCTGACCCGCGATCATGCCCGGGGCGATGAGTTCCAGGTGACGTGGCTCGGCTGGCCGGTGCACGGTTTCACCCACATGGACAGCCCGCGCCATTTCTTTGCCGAGGGCGCAACCACGAGCGACATACCGCTCGAGGCCACCGTCGGCGAGGCAGCGGTGGTCGATCTCACGCCGCTCACGCCGGACGAGGCGATCACCGCGGAGCGTCTCGCCGCGGCGGCGGACCGCGTGCGGCCTCGCGACATCGTCGTCATGAAGAGCTGCTGGGAACACCAGCGCTCGCCGAACACCCCGGAGTTCTGGACGGAGGCGCCGTACGTCACTCGCGAGGCCGCCCTATGGCTGCTCGAGCGCGCGCCGCGCGCCGTCGCGTTCGACTTTCCTCAGGACTACACGATCCGCCTGCTGCTGCGCGGCGAGGTCCGGCCGCTCGCGGAGCACGTCACCCACGACGTGCTGCTCAGGAACGGCGTGATCCTGATCGAGTACCTCGCCAACACCGTGGCGCTCGCAGCGCCGCGCACCTTTCTCTGCTGCCTGCCGCTCAAGGTCTTGGACGCGGACGGCGCGCCCGCGCGCGTGATTGCACTGGAGGGACTCCGAGCCGGTCTGCTGCCGATCGGCAGTCAGACGCCTCAGTCCAGCGTTTCGCGGTAGCGGTTAAGGGCGATGGCGCCCGCGACGAGCATGAACATCACGATCGGCCAGATCTCGGGCGCGATCTCGCTCCAGCCGCTGCCCTTCAAGAGAATGCCGCGCACGATCCGCAGAAAATGCGTCAGCGGGAACACCGAGCCCAGCGTCTGCGCCCACCCCGGCATGCCACGAAACGGGAACAGGAAGCCGGACAGGAGCAGCGACGGCAGGAAGAAGAAGAACGTCATCTGCATCGCCTGCAGCTGGTTCTCGGCGACCGTCGAGAAGGTGAAGCCGACCGCGAGATTGGCGGCGATGAACAGGATGAGCCCGAGCGACAGGAGCCAGAGCGAGCCGAGCACCGGCACGCCGAACAGGAGCTTGCCCACGAGCAGGATGACCGCGACCTGGATGTAGCCGACCACCACGAACGGCACGATCTTGCCGAGCATCACCTCGATCGGGCGCACCGGCATCGACAGGAGGTTCTCGAGCGTGCCGCGCTCGCGCTCGCGGGTCACCGCGATCGCGGTCATCATCACCATGGTCATGGTGAGAATGGTGCCGATCAGGCCCGGCACGATGTTGTAAGCCGTGGCGCCCTCTGGATTGTAGCGGCGGTGGACGCGCAGTTCGAAGGCGGGCTGGTATGCCGCGAGCGATGCGAGCGGGCCCTTCAAGTCGTGCATGAGCGCGGTGCGGTTCAAAGACGCGAGCGCCGCAAGGGCATTGCCGGTCGCGACCGGATCGCTGGCGTCGGCTTCCACGAGCACAGCGGGGCGCCCGCCGCGCAGAAGCTCACGCCCGAAGTCCTCGGGGATGCTGATCACGAACTGGACATCGCCGCGCGCCAGCAACTCCTCTGCGTCGACCTCGCTCGCCGCCTGCCGGGTGACCTCGAAGTACTCGGAGTTTTCGAGCGCTCGCACCAGGCTGCGGGCGAACACGCCCTGGTCGGCGACGAGCAGTGCGGTCGGCAGATGCTTGGGGTCGGTATTGATGGCATAGCCGAACAGGGTCAGTTGCAACAGCGGCACTGCGATCATCATGGCGAAGGTCAGGCGATCGCGCCGCATCTGGATGAATTCCTTGATCAGGACCGCGCGGAAGCGCCGCCAGGACAAGGGCGTGCGGCTCACGACGCTGCGACCCCGGCGCGCGCCAGCGTGTGGATGAACACGTCCTCGAGGCTCGGGCTGGTCCTGGTCCAGCGGAACCTCGGATCGGACCGGTAGGGCTCGATGCTTGCTTCGAGCAGGGCGGGATCGGTGCCGCTGACGTGCAGGCTGGCGCCGAACGCCGCCGTCATCTCGACGCCGGGTCGCCCGCGCAGCTCCGCCGCCAGGGTTTCGAGATCCGGCCCCGCGACCTCGAAGGTGGTCAGGCCCGAGTTGGCGAGCACCGCATCGACGCTGCCATGGACCAGGAGCTTGCCGCCCGCGAGATAGCCGACCTCGTGGCAGCGCTCCGCCTCGTCCATGTAGTGCGTGCTGACCAGCACGGTCATGCCCTGGGCGGCGAGATCGTGAATCTGGTCCCAGAACTCGCGCCTGGCTTTGGGATCGACCCCCGCGGTCGGCTCGTCGAGCAGGAGCAGCCGCGGCGCGTGCAACAGGCAGGCGGCAAGGGCGAGGCGCTGCTTCCAGCCCCCGGACAGCTGGCCCGCAAGCTGCCGCGCGCGCTCCCCGAGCCCGAGCCGCTCGAGCGTCTGGCCGACCGCCCGTGTGGCTTCCGGCACGCCGTACAGGCGGGCGACGAAGTCGAGGTTCTCGCGGATGCTGAGGTCCTCGTACAGGCCGAAGCGCTGGGGCATGTAGCCGACCTCGCGCTTGATCGCCGCGCTGTCCTCGATGAGATCGTGGCCGAGGCAGCGGCCGGTGCCGGCGTCCGGCGTCAGCAGGCCGCACAGCATGCGGATGGTCGTCGTCTTGCCACTGCCGTTCGGCCCGAGAAAGCCGAAGATGTGCCCGGCAGGCACGTCAATCGAAAAATTGTCGATGACGCGACGGTGCCCGAGCGTCTTGGCCAGGCCGCGCACGCTGATCGCCAGTTCGGCCGATGCCATGCTCCGCGTCCTCAGCTCGAAGGCGCCGGCGCGCGCGTCACGTCGACCGGCTGGCCCGGCCGCAGCGCGGTCGGCTCGCGCGGCTGCGCCTCGACCAGATAGACCAGCTTGGCCCGCATTTCGCGGCTGTAAATCACGGGCGGCGTGTACTCCGCATCGGGCGAGACATAGCTGATTACGGCGCTGAGGTTCGGCGGGCAGGCATCGCAACTGATCTGCACCTCGTCGCCTACCACGATCGCGCCAAGCTGGGGCTCGGGGACGAAGAAGCGCACCTTGACGTTGCCAGGCGGCAGGAGCGACACGACGGGCGCGCCCGCGCTCACCCATTCGCCCGGCCGGTACAGGGTATCGACCACGGCCCCCGCCTGCGGCGCCGCCTGCGCCAGCTGGCCAAGACGCCAGTCGGCCTGGGCGAGCTGCGCCCGAGCAGCGGTCACCTCCGCCTCCGCGGCCTGGATCTCGTCCGCGCGCGCGCCGAGCTGCGCGGTCTCCAGCTCGGCCTGCAGCTCCACGATGCGCGCCTTGTCGCGTTCGTACGCGGCGCGCGCCTCGTCCACCGCCTCGCGGCTGGCGGCGCGCGTCTTGACCAGTTCCTCCCTCCGCTTCAGGGCGACGTCGGACCACTGGAGCATCGCTTGCGCCTGGGCCAGCTGCGCCTCGATCGATTCGATCTCTGACGGGCGCTTGCCCTTCCTCAGATTGGCGAGATCGGCCTCGGCGCGCGCCAGCCGAGCGGCCGCCTCGTCCCGGGCCGGCTGCTCGCTGGCGCGGTCGAGCTGGAACAGGGGCGCGCCCGCGGCGACCTGGGCGCCGCGCGCCACGTGCAGGGTCTCGAGCCGGCCGGCGACCGGGGCGCCAACGTAGACGTATTCGCCTTCGACATAGCCCTGGACCTGAAGGGCGCCGCGGTCGCCGCCCAGCCCGATCGCCGCGGCCAGCCCGATCAGCAGGCCGCCCAGCCAGACGATGACGTCATGCAGCCAGGTCATCGCGCGCCGGTCTCCAGCCCGCGCAGCAGCAGATCGAGGTGCGCCCGCGCCAGCGCCTGTGGGTCCAACGGCGCCTCGGCGTGAGGCTCGAGCGAGTTCTTCCACAGCGCCGCGATCAGCATCGGGGCGATCACGCAGAACACCGCATGCTCCACGTCGACCGCGCGGAACTCGCCGCGCTCGATGCCACGACGCAGGATCGCGGCGATCAGCCGGAGGCCGCGCCGGACCACCTCCTCGAGATAAAAGCGGGCGAGGTCGGGGAAATTGCCCGCTTCGGCGATCACTAGCTTGGGGATGCCGCCCACGCGCGATGAGACCACGCCCGCCATGGTCAGGAGCAGCCGCTCGAGCAGCAGCGCGCTAGGGCCTTCGAACGAGGCAGCCAGCGCCTCCACGCGTTCGAGATTGGGCACGAGCGTGGCGCGCACCACCGCTTTGAACAGCTCTTCCTTGCTCCTGAAATAGAGGTAGAGCGTGCCTTTGCTGATCCCGGCGCGGGCGGCGACGTCCTCCAGCCGGGTCGCGGCGAAGCCGCGCTCGGTGAAACTTGCCAGCGCGGCCGCCAAGATCTCTTCGGGCCGCGACTCCTTGCGGCGGCGCCACCGTGTCGGGGATCGCTGTTCCATGGTCGCATTACTTACTGACTGGCAGGTAATTTATGCTGCCCGTGCGGCCAATCAAGCCCTGGTCACAGCAGCCGACTCTCCTGTTCCGTCCTGGCCGCGCCCGTGCGCGGCAGGAGCATTGCGCTTGACGCGTTCTGCGCGCCGGTCATAAGTCTCGTCAAAGTTGTTAAGTGACGGCGGGAGCCGGGTTCCAGCCGGCTCAGCTCGGACCGCTCGGAGCCCGGAGCGAGATCATGCCCAGCTACTACGTCGCGTTCTGGAATCTCGAGAACCTGTTCGACGTCGATGGTTCGCCCCTGCGGGCCGACTGGCTGCAGAGAGCGCTCGCGCGTGAGCTCGCCGGCTGGAACGCCGAGGTGCTGGGCATGAAGATCGGCCAGCTCGCCCGTATCATCCGCCAGATGAATGGCGGCGCTGGCCCGGACGTGCTCGGCGTGTGCGAGATCGAGAACGAGCACGTGCTGCGCCTGCTGATCGATGCGCTAGCGCCGACCACGCGGGATTATGATGTCGCCCACGCCGATACCAGCGACGAGCGCGGCATCGACGTCGCCTTCCTGTTCGATCGGGCGATCTTCGAGAAGCGCGAGCAGTTTTCACGCGTCATCGTGATGCGCAATGCCACGCGCGACCTGTTCCAGGTGACGCTCGGGATCAAGGCGAGCGGGCGCGAGCTGATCGTGATCGGCAATCACTGGCCGGCGCGGTCCGAGGGTCAATACGAGTCCGAGCCGTACCGGATTCTCGCCGCCGAGACGCTGTCCTACTGGCACGAGCGGATCATGGCGATCAAAGGGGCCGACATGCCCGTGCTGGCCATGGGCGATTTCAACGACGAGCCCTTCAGCCGCTCGCTGGTCCAATATGCGCTCAGCACCACTCAGGCGGCGAAGGTCCTGAACGCACGCTCGGCGCGCTTTTACAACCTGATGTGGCCCCTGCTCGGAGAGCATCGCGGCACGCACTATTTCGACAACTTCGCCAACCTCCTCGACCAGTTCCTGGTGTCACGACCGCTGCTCGAGCGCACGGCGCCGATTCGGGTCGATCTGGAAAGCGCTCGCATCGAGGCGTTCCCGGAGATGGTGGCGCGCGGCGACTACCCGGCGCCGCGCCGCTTCGGTCGCCCGAGCAGCGGCTTGGATCGCACCGGCTTCAGCGACCACTTTCCGATCTCGGTCGTGCTCCAGGAGCGCTGAATCGGGCGGCGCGAGCCGAGCGCGCCGATCACTCTTCCTCGGTGAATACCTCTGCGCGCTTTTTCGCCACGTTCGGCATCAGCACGATCGCCAGCGCGAGGAC
The DNA here is from genome assembly GCA_046732855.1 of Pseudomonadota bacterium. Taxonomy (GTDB): domain Bacteria; phylum Pseudomonadota; class Alphaproteobacteria; order Geminicoccales; family Geminicoccaceae; genus JBKPNX01. Next base: position 12,791 of record JBKPNX010000063.1, on the reverse strand, counting down.
CGCGAGCCCCAGCAGAGCGGCGCTAATCGGCCGCTGCAGGAAAATCATGGGATCGCCGCGGGCGATGATCATCGCGCGCCGCAGGTGCTCTTCGAGCATCGGCCCGAGCACGAAGCCCAGCAGGAGCGGAGCGGGCTCGCACCCGAAATGCACCAGCACGTAGCCGAGGAGGCCGAAAACCGATACCGCGAACAGGTCGAAGGCGTTGTGGTTGATGCTGTAGACCCCGATCGCGCTGAAGGTCAGAATTGCCGGAAACAGCACGTAATAGGGGATCCTCAGCATCCGCACCCAAAGCCCGATCAGCGGCAAATTCAGGACCACGAGCAGAAGATTGCCGAGCCACATCGATACGATCAGCCCCCAGAACAGCGCAGGCTCGTCCGTGGCGACGTTGGGCCCGGGGGTGATTCCTTGAATGATCATTGCGCCGATCATCAGCGCCATCACCGGATTGGCCGGGATGCCGAGCGTCAGCATCGGGATGAAGGAGGTCTGAGCGGCCGCGTTGTTGGCGGATTCGGGCCCCGCGACGCCTTCGATCGCGCCCCTGCCGAAGCGCTCGGGCGTTCGCGACACCTTCTTCTCAACCGTGTAGGCGGCGAACGAGGCGAGGACGTGGCCGCCGCCCGGCAGGATGCCGAGCAGTGAGCCGAGCGCGGTTCCGCGCAGCACCGGCGCCGCGATGCGGCGCAGATCCTGCCGGCTCGGCAGGAGCCCGCTGAAGTCGCGGACCGCCACGTCCCGCTCGTGCTCCTCCTCGAGATTGCGCAATATCTCGGCGATGCCGAACACGCCGACCGCGACGGCGACGAAGTTGATGCCATCAGCGAGCTCGAGCCGCCCCAGAGTGAACCGCTGCGCGCCGGTGTAGATGTCGGTACCGACCAGCCCAAGAAGCAGTCCGAGCACGATCATCGCGAGCGCCTTGAGGACCGACCCGTGGGCGAGCGCGACCGACGAGATCAGCCCCAATACCACGAGCGAAAAGTATTCGGCGGGGCCGAACTCGAGCGCGATGGCGGTCAGGGGCGGGGCAAACAGCACCAAGACCAGAGTCGCGACCGTGCCGGCAAAGAACGAGCCGAGCGCCGCGGCGGCGAGAGCCGGACCGGCACGCCCCTGCCGCGCCATCTGATAGCCGTCGATCGCGGTCACCGCCGAGGACGATTCGCCCGGCAGGTTCACAAGGATCGCGGTCGTCGACCCTCCGTACTGCGCGCCGTAGTAGATGCCGGCGAGCATGATCAGCGACGTGGTCGGCGACAGCGCGAAAGTCAGGGGCAGCAGCATCGCGATGGTCGCGGTCGGGCCGATGCCCGGCAGGACCCCGATGATCGTGCCGAGGAGGACGCCGATGAAGCAGAACGCGATGTTGGTCGGCGTGAGAGCGGTTGCGAAGCCGAGGCCGAGATGCCCGAAGAGATCCATCGAAATTACATCAGATGCTGAACCACGGCCCGAACAGCCGCAACGGCAGGCCCAAGCCGACGCTGAAGATGAGAACGCAGAACACCGTCAGACCGAAACTCAGCCCGAGCGCCAGCGGAACGGACATGCGGCGGCTGGCGAATGCCGAGATCAGCGCCACCAGCGCGATCGCCGGCGCGAGCCCAAGTCCGCGAACCGTGACCCCGAATGCGACCGGCGCGGTCAGGATCAGAACGAGGCCCCGCCACGGCACGGTGAGCCGATCCAGGGCGGAGCGGCTGAGCCCCTTGAGGACGATGGCGAGCCCCAGCGCGACGAGCAGTCCCGCAAGGATCAGCGGGAAATAGCCGGGGCCCATGCGCAGCGCGGTGCCGAGCTCGAGATGGGTCGCGCCGACGCCGAACACCAGGCCGATCGCGGCGAAGATGATGCCGGCGCCGACATCCTGGACGTTGCAGCTCATTGGCGCGCCTCGACCGGATGCGGGAGTGTCGGCCGGCGCGATCGTTCGAACAGGATGCCGCGCCGGCATCCTTGCGGCGTCGCCTACTCCGCGTACACCCCGGCGGCTTCGATGACCGGTTTCCAGCGGTCGATTTCGGACAGCAGATTTTGTTGGAGCGCCTGTGGGGTGGCGGCTTCGGGGGGGACCGGCGCCGTGCCGAGCTCGGCGAAGCGCTGCACGACGTCCGGATCGGTAAGCGCCGACTTCAGCGCCTCGGACAGTTTCTTGACGATCTCGTCCGGCGTGCCTGCCGGCGCATACAGCCCATGCCAGATCGCGATTTCGAGGCCTTCCAGCCCGGCTTCCCCCGCCGTCGGAACGTCGGGCAGTGCGTCCAGGCGCCGCTCGGTGAGCGCGGCGTAAGCCTTGATGCTGCCGGCCTTGATCGGGTTGGTCGTGTTGGTGGTCTGGTCGCACATGAAATCGACCTGCCCGCCCATGAGGTCGGTCATGGCCGGCCCGGTGCCCTTGTACGGCACGGTCGTGAACTGCGTCTCGAGCGCCTGCATGAGAAGCATCCCGCAGAGCTGCGAGGCGGCGCCGATGCCGGCGTGGGCATAGAGGATCTCCTGCCCGTGCTCCTTCGCATAGCTGACCAGCTCGGCGAGCGTGTTAGGGGGAAAGTCCGGCCGGGCGACGAGCGTCATCGGCACCTCGGTCACGAGGCCGATGGGGTCGAAGGCCGTCTTGGGGTCATAAGGCAGATTGCGATAGAGGGTCGCGCTCGTCGCCATGCCGATGTGGTGCAGGAGCAGGGTGTAGCCGTCCGGCTCTGCCTGGGCGACCCGCCTGGCGCCGAGCGTGCCGCCCGCGCCCGTGACGTTCTCGACGATGACCTGCTGGCCAAGGGTGCGCGCCATCGGTTCCGCGACCAGGCGGGTCACGGTATCGGTCGGGCCGCCGGCCGAGAACGGCACGACAATCGTGATCGTGCTCGTCGGATAGTCCTGAGCCGCCGCGCCGCCGAGGCCGACCCCGACCGTCAGGCCAAGGGCGGCGGCTGCCATGAGCCACGATCGCATGATCTTCTCCCTGATTCGGGACGGCGCCTTCGCCGAGGTGCCGAGCGGGCAATCCCGACTCTCCCCTTCCAGCCAACACCGCGACGCCTTTCGGGTCAAGCGCGGTTCGGCCCAGCGTCCAGCGCGCGGTCGGTGTAGCGGCGCCGTCCCGTTCCCAGCGGAGCGCCGAGCTTGGTGTTCTCCAGTGCGCCAGGGCATGATCGGTCGGGCGTGGCTGGCTGGACAGACCCAATGTCGGGCTGGCTCCGGCTGCGCACCCTCAGCGTGGTGCGCCGGAGCGCGATCGCCCGCCACGCTTTACCGTCCCGCAGGCGCGCGCCGCACACGCCAGATGGCAAATCGAGCGATCTTCCGTCGCATCCTGTCGCGAGCAGGACGTGATTAATGTTGCTATGAGCCCTGCCAGACACCGGCCGTTCTTGATGCAAATCCATCACGAGATTCAATCGGGAGCCTTCGCAGCCGTCCGGAGCCGTGTCCGCCCGCAGACGGTGCGCGCTTTGCTGCGCGCCATAGGCGGCGCCTTTGTGCAGACTGGCGGCGGCGACGAACGGCGGCTGCGGCTGCGCACCCTGATCCTGATTCGCTGGGTCGCCATCGTCGGGCAGGCGTTCACGATCGCGCTGGTGCACTTCTCCCTAGGGTTCCGGCTGCCGCTGTGGTCTCTGTTCGCAGCAGTCGGGCTGTCGGCGCTGATCAACCTCGGCCTGTCGTTGCGCTTCGCCCCCGCCACCCGTCTGACCGAGCGCAGTGCGGCCTTGCTCCTCGCCTATGACATTCTGCAGCTGGCCTTTCTGTTGGCCCTGACCGGCGGGCTGCAGAATCCGTTCTCGATTTTGCTGATCGTGCCGATAACCCTGGCGGCCACCACCCTGTCGCTGCGCACCACCGTCGTGCTCTCGCTCGTGGTGATCGCGCTGGCCAGCCTGCTCGCCCTGTTTCCGAGCGATCTGCCCTGGCACCAGGGCACGTTTCAGCTACCGGCCCTGTATGTCGGTGGCCTCTGGCTCGCCTTGGTCCTGAGCACGGCTCTGATCGCGGGGTACGCGTGGCGCATCGCAGATGAGGCCCGCCGGCTGTCGAACGCGCTCGCAGCCACGCAGATGGCGCTCGCCCGCGAACAGGAGCTGTCCGCTCTCGGCGGTCTGGCCGCGGCCGCCGCGCACGATCTGGGCAGCCCGCTCGCGACCATCGCGGTGACCGCGTGCGAGCTCGCCCATGCCGTGCCCGATGACAGCCCGCTCGCCGAGGACGTCGCCGAGCTGGTCAGCCAGAGCCGGCGCTGCCGCGAGATCCTGAAGTCGCTCGGGCAGCGCGCCGACTGCGAGGCGCTGCGGCCGTTCACGCGCGTGCCGCTGTCGGCTTTGCTGGCCACCATCGCGGAGTCGCATGCTCGTCCGGAAACCCAGCTCGATGTGGCGGTGGAGCGCCTGACGGCCGAGTATGCCGAGCCGCAGCTGATTCCCACCGCGGAGCTCAAGCACGCGTTCGCCAACCTGATCGACAACGCGCTCAGATTCGCCCGCCAGCGGGTGCGGATCGTGGTGCGCCTCGGGGCCGACGTGGTGGAGGTGGCGATCGAGGACGACGGGCCCGGTTTCCTGCCCGAAGTCCTTGAGCTGTTGGGCGAGCCGTACATCTCGACCAGTCAGCGCAGCGAGGGCCTTGGCCTCGGCGTGTTCATCGCGGAAACACTGCTTGCGCGAACCGGCGCGACGCTGCAATTTGCCAACCTCCCGCAGGGCGCGCGCGTTGCGGTCCGATGGCGGCGCGGCGCTTTGGAGAAGCTCGCTCCGGAGAGGTGACATGACCGAGCCCGCGGAGGGCGCCGTACCCGCGACCGGCTCGCCAGGCACGGAGGCGGCCGCGGTCGGCGGGGGCCGCAAGGTGCTGCTGGTCGACGACGACGCGCCGCTGCGGCGCTCCATGGCGCGCGCGCTCGAACGCCGCGAATTTCAGGTCGTGGCGGCGGAGGGCGTGGTCGAGGCGCGCGCGCTCGCTCGCGAGCACCGGCCGGAATTTGCGGTGCTCGACATGCGCCTGACCGAGGGCAGCGGCCTCGATCTGGTGCGCACCTTGCGCGAGCTGCGGCCGGAGGTCCGGATCGTGATCGTCACAGGCTACGGCAACATCGCGACCGCGGTCGCGGCGATCAAGGCGGGCGCCGTCGACTATCTCGCCAAGCCGGTCGATGCCGACGATGTGGTCAACGCTCTGCTCAAGAGTTGCCAGGGCCTGCCGCCGCCGCGCGAGAATCCCATGTCGGCGGATCGCGTGCGCTGGGAGCACATCCAGCGCGTGTTCGAGCAGTGCAATCGCAACGTCTCGGAGACGGCGCGCCGCCTCAACATGCACCGACGTACGCTCCAGCGGATCCTGAACAAGCGCGCGCCGCGCGAATGAGGGATCAGGCGGCCCGAGGGACGGGCTGAGTAACGCCAGAGTCATCCCCGCCCTACTGCAGCTCCAGTACGGTCCGGCGATTCTTGATCCATTCTGCGCGATTACCAGCGCGGGCAGGCGGCCTGAGGCAGCCGTGCGTTGCAGATGCCGCTGCGTGGAGGCGGACAGTTGGCCCTCTTTCCAGCAACCCGATGATCGCTTGACTGCAGCCCGTGGACTGGCTGGGAGCTTGGTGACCGCGCACGCCAGTCGGTTTTGCCCTGAGTTCGGAGATTCCCTTGCCGGACGGAAACGGCGCATCTCGCGGAGCGCTCCTGGCAGGAGGAGCCAGCACAGATCTTCATGATTTTCGCCGGGTCGCTGCAGTCCTCGGATTTCGGCGTTCTTCTGCGACCGCAGGCCTCCTCGCTTGTCTTCTCGACTTCCTTTTGTGCCGGCCATTGCCTACGCTAACGCTCTAGTAGACTCGCTCAACCCAAAGCCGAGGGGAGGCATGACCCATGACGGTCACACAGCAAAGCCGACGTGACATCCTCAAGACCGCATCCGCGCTCGTGGCCGCAGCTTCCATCGCCGGCACGACCGCCAGGCGCACGGCCGCCGACGAAGCCAAGTTGGCCAGCGGCGCGGCGGCGCAGATCGATCAGGCGCTCCGTCAAGCGGTGGACGCCAGGACGGTGCCGGGCATCGTCGCCATCGCAGCGACCGACAAGGGCATCGTGTACGAGGGCGCGTTCGGCAAGCGCGACATGGCCAACGGCCCGGACCTCACGCCCGATACCGTCTTCTGGATCGCTTCGATGACCAAGGCGGTGACCGCGACCGCCTGCATGCAACTGGTCGAGCAAGGCAAGCTGCAGCTCGATCAGACGATGGGCGAGCTGCTGCCCGAGCTGGCCTCCCCCAAGGTATTGGAAGGATTTGACGCCGCGGGCGCGCCCAAGCTGCGTCCGGCCAAGCGTCCGATCACGCTCCGCCATCTTCTGACCCACACCGCCGGCTTCACCTACAGTATCTGGAGCGAGCCGATGGCCAAATATGAGAAGGTCACCGGTATCCCGTTTATCGGCACGTGTCAGGTCGCGTCGCTCTCCGCTCCCCTCATGTTCGATCCTGGCGACCGCTGGGAATATGGCATCAATATCGACTGGGTCGGCAGGGCCGTGGAGAAGGTAAGCGACCAGTCCCTCGAGATCTATTTCCGCGAGAACATCTTCGAGCCGCTCGGCATGACCGACACGGGTTTCCTGATCAGCTCCGCGCAAAAGGCGCGCGTTGCCACGATGTACAATCGCAAGCAGGACGGTTCGCTCGAGGCGACGCCGTTCGAGATGCCGCAGCGCCCGGAGTTCTTCATGGGCGGCGGCGCCCTGTTCAGCACGCCCCGAAACTACATCGCGTTTTTGCAGATGCTGCTGAACGACGGCACGTTCAACGGCGCTCAGGTCCTGAAGCCGGAGACCGTGGCGCTGATGGGGCAGAACCATATCGGCGATCTGAACGTCGTCACCCTGAAGACCATCCGTCCGGATCTGTCGAACGACGCCAACTTCTTCCCCGGCATGGAGCACAAGTGGGGGCTGTCGTTCGACATCAACACGGAGCCAGGACCGGCCGGGCGCAGCCCCGGCAGCCTGTGCTGGGCCGGGCTGTTCAACACCTATTTCTGGATCGATCCGAAGAAGCGCGTGACCGGCACGATCATGACGCAGATGCTGCCGTTCGCCGACGCGGAGGTCCTGAAGCTGTACGCGCAGTTCGAAAGCGGCCTGTACGAGGCGCTCAAGGCGGCCTGAACACACCTGTTACCCGAGCAGGAACCTAGCTCAGGCTGGGCATTGGGGGGCCGCAGCGTTGCGGCCCGCCGATTCGACTGACGGCAGAACCGGCGCGAGAGCCAAGTGGCCGCCGCGTGCCGTCTTATGATAGTGTCAGCCGAGCTGACGCATTTCGGAGCGGGCATGGCGACGCGGGTCAAGCCGACCACGGAGCAGCTCTACGCGCAGGACTTCTATGCCTGGGCAAAGGCACAGGCGGGTCTTCTGCGCGCCGGCCGTTATTCTGATCTCGACCTGCAGCATCTGATCGAGGAGGTCGATGACTTGGGCGAGTCGCTGAAGCGCTCGGTCCGGAGCCGGATTCGCACGATCATCCAGCACTTCCTGAAGCTTGAGCATTCGCCTGCCGGGGAGCCTCGCGGCGGCTGGTACGACACCGTCCTCGCCCAGCGCAGCGACCTCCTCGACGAGCTCACCGCGAGCATCCGGGGCGAGGTCGAATCCGCCCTGCCGGAGCTCTACGACCAGGCACGACACAATGCTGCTCTGTCCTTGCGCAAGCACGCCGAGACCGCGGCCGCCGACGCCTTGCCCGCCGCCTGTCCCTACACGCTCGACCAGATCACCGGCGACTGGCTGCCGTGAGGGCCAAGGTTGCCGACGATCGCCGCTGGCGGTCGCGGCATCCTGATCGGCGGAGACGCCTGCCGCCAGCAAGCCGGCCGAGACGTTCTCGCTTGGACTGAAGTGAGCGGCAGAAGAAGAGGGAGAACGTCAGTCGTGACCTTGCGTTGGCCGAGTAACGTGCCCTATATCCGCCCCATGCCGACGCTGCTCCGGTGGAACCGGTATCGGTTCTTCTTCTGGAGCGGTGATCGCGGCGAGCCGCCGCATGTCCATGTCAAGAAGGGCGGAGCCGAAGCGAAGGTCTGGCTGGATCCGGTGACCCTGGCAAGCGCGATCGACCTAAGGAGCCGCGAGATCGATGCAATCCTGCGCAAGGTGCGCGAGCAGCAATTGACGTTCTTGAGGGCTTGGCATGGCCATTTCCGCCATTGAGCGACCTGATCTGATCGCCTCTGTCCGATGCACGGATCGCGATCTTGTAGTGTCGTTGAAGGACGGGCGGACCATCACTGCACCGCTGTGGTGGTACCCCCGTCTCCTCCGAGCGACGCCGGAGCAGCGTGCGAACCTCGAGATCGGCCGCTTCGGCATGCACTGGCCGGAGATCGACGAGGACATCGAGCTTGCCGGCTTGCTCATCGGCGCCAAGGCGCCCGGCGCAAGACCGCCCGTCGAGGCGTGAAGACGTACTTCACCGTGGCGTCTTCCTGGCTGCCGTGGTTAACAGCTATCGTCTCAGTCCTAACGATTGGTGTTGGAGTTTGGCAGTATATGCGGCGAAGAACGGAGATCACGCTTTGAGCAGTCTCGGCAGGTAATGGAATGGGTTGCTGGTCCAAGGATGGACAACGCCTACAAGTCGCTCAGGAGATCGCTGCTATCTATCAGTTAACGGAATTTCCGGAGTACCGCGAAATGTATGAGCCGACCCTTCGGTATTTGCTGTCGTGTGCCGATCACCGATCCGGGCTAGACAATTCGGACCAGCACGTTGTTGCCGCGATCGAGGCGGTTCTCAAGGGAGGAGGCTGAGATTGCTCACCCCTTGACCGCGCCGGCGGTCAGACCGGAGACAATGGCGCGCTGGAAGATCAGCACCAGGATGATCAACGGCAGCGTCACGATCACCGAGGCGGCCATGATGTTGCCCCAGGGCAGCTCGTAGGAGCTGGCGCCGGAGATCAGCGCGATCGCCACGGGCACGGTGCGCTGCTCGGCGGTCAGCGTGAAGGTCAGCGCGAACAGGAACTCGTTCCACGCCGCGATGAACGCGAGCAGGCCGGTGGTCGCGAGCGCCGGCCCCATCAGCGGCATGAACACCTTGGTCACGACGGTGAGCGGCCGCGCGCCATCCACGATCGCGGCCTCCTCGAGCTCCTTGGGCAGCTCGCGCATGAACGTGGTCAGCACCCACACCGTGAACGGCAGGGTGAAGATCATGTACGACAAGGTCAGCGCCAGCAGATTGTTGTACAGGCCGAGCGAGCGGATCAGCTCGAACATGCCGGAGAGCACCGCGATCTGCGGGAACATCGATACACCGAGCACCGTGAACAGGAGCGGCATGCGCCCGCGGAACTGGATGCGCCCGAGCGCATAGGCCGCGAGCACGGCGAGCCCGAGCGACAGGAGCACGGTCGACACCGCGACGAAGATCGAATTCAGGATGTTGCGCCCGAACGGCTGCTCGCGGAACACGGCCAAGTAGTTGTCCCAGGCCGGCCGGGGCGGCCAGAACTCGACCTTGAACAGCTCCGAGCCGGATTTCAGCGAGCTGACGATCGCCCAGTAGAATGGAAACACGGTGTAGAAGATGATCACCGCGAGCAGGCAGTAGAAGCCGAGCCGGCCGAGCACGCGTCTGGTGGTGCGATTCATGGTCGGCTTCAAGCGCGTCGGGCGGCGCCTCGCGCCTCACGATTCCCGGCCGACGCGGCCGAGCGTCAGGTACGCGACCGTGAACAGCGCGATGATCAGGAACAGAAGCGTCGCCGCCGCCGAGCCGTAACCGACGTCCTGGAAGTCGACCAGCTGCTGGCGGGCGTACACCGACATCGACATGGTATCCTTGTTGTTGCCGGTCATCACGTAAATCAGGTCGAAGATGCGCATGGCATCCAGCGCCCGGAAAATGACCGCGACCATGAGCGCCGGCTTGAGCAGCGGCAGCGTGATCTTGAAGAACACCTTGACCGGGTGCACGCCGTCCACCTTGGCGCTCTCGTAGCACTCCTGCGGCAGCATCTGCAGGCCGGCGAGCAGCAGGAGCGCCATGAACGGCGTGGTCTTCCAGACGTCGACCAGGATCACGGCGAGCAGCGCGGTGTCGGGCGAGGCGGTCCAGGCGATCGGCTGCTCGATCAGGCCTACCGCGATCAGCACGTGATTGATCACGCCGAACACGTCGTGGAACATCCAGGACCACATCTGCGCCGAGACCACGGTCGGGATCGCCCAGGGGATCAGGACCGCGGCGCGCAGCAGGCCGCGGCCGCGCAGGTGCGCGTCCAGCGCGAGCGCGATGCCGAGCCCGAGAATGGTCTCCGCGGTCAACGAGATCGCGGTGAACACGAGCGTATTCCAGACCGCGTTCCACCAGTCCGGGTCCCGGAGCAGGTAAGCGTAGTTGAGGAAGCCGACAAACTCCGCGCCGGACAGATCGGACAGGTTGGCGTCGGTGAAGCTGAACCAGATGGTGCGCAGCAGCGGCCAGCCGGCGACCAGCGCGAGCACGATCAGCATCGGCGCCATGAACAGCCAGGCGGAGCGCACCCGCTGCCGGGTCAGGCGCGACGCCTTTTCGGGGATTCGCCCGATCGCCTGCCCGGCGGCAGCGGCCACGATGCTCATGTCGCCCCCGCGCTGGTCGCGCCCGGCATCAGACCGTCATGGCTGCGCCGGCGCGCCTCAAAACTCCGCTCCGCTCCAGTCCGATCAGCGACGTCGGCCCCGCGGGCCGGTGGTTGATACCCACCCCAGGACCCGCGAGCGCGTGACTGATCACCAGCGGCCGCCGCGCGACAGCCGGTCCAGCTTGCTCTCGAGACCCTCCAGGCTGGACGCGGCCTCCGCCTTGCCGCTCAGCACCGCGTGCACGGCATTGAAGAACTCCGAGCTCACCTGGTTGTACTTCGCGGCGGTGACGCGTGACGGGCGCGCCACGGCGTGAGTGAAGGTGTCGTACAGGTCACCGAAGAACGGCACCGCCTGCAGGACTTCCTGGTCCTGATACAGCGCGGCGATCGTCGGATTGAACGAGCCTTTGATCGCGCGCCGCTTCTGCTCCTCGGGCGACGTCAGGTACTTGACCAGCTCGACCGCGAGCTCGGCGTTCTCTGAATATTTCGAGACCGCGAGCTGCCAGCCCCCGAGCGCGCCGGTATGCTTGCCATCCGCGCCGCCCATGGGCAGCTGGGTGACCCCGATCTTGCCCGAGATCGGGCTGTCGGGGGCGTTGCCGAGGGCCCAGGCATAGGGCCAGTTGCGCATGAACACGGCGTTGCCCGACTGGAACACCCCGCGCGATTCCTCCTCGGCATAGTTGAGCACGCCCTCCGGCGCGATCTTGCCGACCCAGGACGCCGCCAGCTCGAGCGCCGCCGCCGCCCTGTCGTTGTTGACCGCGATCGAGCCGTCCTCGGCCACGATCTGCCCGCCGCCGAAGCTGTCGATCCACTCCAGCGCGTTGCACGTCAGACCTTCGTAGGCCTTGGCCTGGAACACGAACCCCTGCATCTTGTCGTTGCCGGCGGCGCGCTCGCCGTCCTGGATCGCACGCGCGGTCTCGGTCAGCTCCTGCCAGGTCGCCGGCGGCTGCTTGCCGTACTTCTCGAGCAGGTCCTTGCGGTAGTAGAGGATCCCGGCATCCGTGAACCACGGCATGGCGATCAGGTGGCCGTCCACCGTGTTGTTCGCGACGATCGCCGGAAAATGCTGGTCGATGGTCGCCTGATCGACGTGCTCGGCGAGGTCGATGAAGTGGCTGGCCAGGATGCCAGGCCAGATCACGTCGATCTGGAAGACATCGATGTCGGCCGAGTTGGCCGCAAGGATCTGCTGGTAAAGCGCGAGCCGCTCGGTCGCCGAATTGGGCGTGGAGACGACCTTGACCTCGTTGCCCGTGGCCCGAGCCCAGGCCTGGGCCCCTTCCTGGCAGAGCTGCAGCTCCGAGCCGACCGCGCCACAGGAAATCGAGACGGTGGCGGCCGAGGCGCCGGTCGCGCCGATCGCCAAAGTCGCCGCAAGCAGCGCCACGCCGTTCCGCCAGCCGCGCATCCCACATTCCCCCTGATTCATGGCTCGCGCTCGGCCCGGGCGACCTCGGTCCCCGTGTCACGAGCGGATCGCAGCGAGTCTTCCAATCACCAGTTCTGTTATCCCGCAGCCTCACCAAGACCGTGCCGGCTGTCAAGCGCCTGACCCGATGCTCGCGTTCCACGGGTGCAGCTCCACCGCGCCGATTTTGACCAGGCCGAGGAGGCCGGCCAGACCATCGACCCAGAGCCGTGTCCCTTCGCCGCCTTCGCGCTTTTCGATCCTGAGCCTGTGCACCGCCTCCGGGACAGGCGGCAGCTTGCTCTTGTGGTAGAACGTCGTGCCTCTGACGTGGCGCACAAGCTTGAGCGGCCTGCGCGCGAGATGCTGAAGAGCCCGCTTCCAGACCTTCTTCCAGTACCCGGCGAGTTCCTCTTTCGATGGGGTTACGGCATCCGGCAAGAGCTGCAGAATGTTCTCGCGCGGTACGGCGATGCGAGGGCGGCCGCGCTGTGCCCGCAACGGCCTGCCGCCGGCCGGCGGCGGCGGGGCTTCCAGATCCTCGCGGACTCCCTTGAACACGGCTTCGCGCAGCAGGTTGTTTTCCGTCAGTCTGCTGTAGGCGACTTCGGCCTCGATCACCGGCTCGACCCACGTCGCTTTCGGCTTCTTGATCGGCTCGGAGAGAGGCGAGTCTTTGCGGATCAATGGATCAAGTCGCTCGCGCAGATCGCGGGCCTCCGCTTCGGTGAAGCCGCCGCGCACCTTGCC
>JBKPNX010000062.1:0-109909 GCA_046732855.1 Pseudomonadota bacterium | reverse complement strand
TTGGCCGAGAGAGCCTATCACTCGGCACCTATCTCCTGAGCCAGACTGAGCGGCTCATCGTCGCGAGTGGCATCGCTGTGGCGTTCTGCCGGGAGCCGATCGCGGCCAGTAACGCGGCACGCGCGTTGAGCGAGCTCTTTCCCGGTCGCTTTATTCTGGGGCTCGGGGTGAGCAACGCAGCTGGAAACCAACGACGCGGTGTCCGGTATGAGTCACCGGTGGCCTTCATGCGGGGCTACTTGGGTGGGATGAAAACGGCGCCATATGGGGCACCGCCGCCACCCACCGACGCGCCCGTCGTGTTGGGCTCATTGCATCCAAGGATGATCGCCCTCGCCGCGGCCGAAACAGCCGGCGTGCTGACATACTTCACCCCACCGGAAAAGACCGCACAGATCCGGGCTGCTCTGGGGTTGGAGAAATGGCTCTGTGCAGAACAGGCGGTCCTGCTCGAGCAGGACGCCACCCGTGCGCGAGCCGCCGCACGGGCGTACATGTCGTCGTATCTGCGCATTCCGCACTACGCCACCATGCTGGGGACAGTCGGGTTTAAGCCCGCAGATCTCGTGGACGGCGGTAGTGACCAGCTTGTGGACGCGATCGTGGCCTGGGGCTCCGAAGACACGGTGCGCAGCCGGCTCGCAGCGCACCGGGCCGCCGGGGCGGATCACGTCTGCATTCTTCCACTCGGGCCGGATGGGTCTGTGAGACCGGACCACCGGGCGATCGAGGCTCTGGCACCACGCGGATGACCAGCCTCCATCAAGCACCCGCGTGCAGAGCGCGTTTGGTCGGCCACCCCGGGCCTAGTTGGCCAGGCGACATGCCGGCCCAATGGCTCTGACAAGGAAGTCAGGCTGCTTCCTTCAGAAGGTCGCCTTCGAAGCCGCTGTTGCGCTCTGTGATGTTCTTAGCGATCGAACGCGCGGTATCCCTAACCCCATAGAGAAGTCCTGACTTCGCCGTCGGGAGCCAGGGCATACCGACGAAGTAGAGACCGGGGTAAGCGGTAACGCCCCCCGTCTGGATGGGGAAACCGTCTCTGTCGAGCACCGGCAACTTCACGAGCGAGAAGTCAAAGGCATAACTTGTCGCCCATATCACGTTGGTAATGCCGCTTAACTCCAGATCGATGTCGGACATCGGTGGAGTTTGAAAGCCGTCTCGCAGCACCGGCAACTTTTCCTCGGGAGCAACCATTCCCGTCTTTGCGATGTACTCGTCGACCGACTTGATAAAGGCAGCTTCGTGAGCGTCCGCGGTGGCGAGGTTGTCCCAAAGGTCTGGAGCCAATTTCAGTTTGCCGTTCTCCACGCTTTGCAGATGACCAACCAGCGTTACGCCATCTCGAGCGAATTGATGCAGGTTGAGCGTGTGGCCGCCCATTGTTCCTGAGATGTTCGGCTTGCCCGCGAACTTCGCTCTGGGTGAAGGTAGCTGATCAACGGTTCGATCGTAGAGGCCAAGCTTTTCCGACCAGCAGTTCGCGTCCTTGCCCCGATAGCGCCTTGGGAGGCGCCCGGCGCGGCCAACAGCCAGATAAACCTTTTTTCCAGCTTGATAGAGCTCCTCGGTGATTTGCGCACCGGATTGGGCGCTCCCCACAACGAGCACTGCGCCGGGAAGCAGCTCGCCGGGATTGTGATAAGCGTCGGAGTGAACTTGTCTTATGTTCGAGGGCAGCGCTGAACTGAACTCAGGCACCTTAGGCGTTTGATAGAGCCCCGTCGCGATGACCACGTTCCAGGCCGAAATGCTGCTCCGATCGCCGGCTCGGACCAGATACAAGCCTGATCTCTCGTTTCGTTCGACGCGTTCAACCCGGACGCCATAGAGAACGGGCAAATGGAAACGCTCAACATACGTTTCAAGATACGCGACGACCTCGCATCGGGACATGAAGCCGTCTGGATCATCACCGTGGTACTCGGCGCCCGGGAGTCGCGTCTGCCAGTTGGGAGTGTTGAGCGTGAACGAATCCCAGCGATGATTGCGCCACGCCTCGCCGGGCCTGTTCGATTGCTCGAGGACGAGATGTTCACGGCGTTGCTGAGTTAGATAGTAGCTAACCGAAAGCCCCGCCTGTCCCCCACCGACGATGATCGTGTCTATATGACCGCTCGGGGTCTTTTCCTCTCGAGGTCAAGGGCACCTCGGTCGATAACGGGGAAGTCCGGCTACGAAGCGGCACACCAGTGGTTCGCATCACGATGGCCTCCGCTCTCCCTGTCCACTGCCTTACTTGTCGGATCACTCGACGCTCGGAGCCACCCCCCGCCGACGATCCGCCGGCGGACATAGAGACGGATCATTTCAATTTGATGTCTTGGAGGAGAGAGGATGGTTTCAATTGTTTCAGTCCAAGTGGTGGGAGCTGCCTTCCGCGATCTGGATCGCTCGGCGATGGCGCAACCAGTGCAGGCGGACCGAACCTCATGACCGGCGCGCACGATCTACGGCTGAAGGCGTGAGTCACGTTGCCCGAGAATCGGCTCGTGGCTAGTCTCTGCCCCTCAGAGCCTGGCCTCGGCACGACTGAAGTATTGCTGAGACCGGACGATGGATCGCGGCCGAGGCGGAAGCGGTCGCGCAGGGGGTCATAGACGACGCTGGCCAGGTCCCCCTATGGGCACGCCCTGACGAGGGAGAACACCCTCTGGACGAATGGTTGACAGGCGCACGGCGCAAAGCTAATTCCGAGTTTGGAGGACGTGCCAACCCACGGGGTCCGGCGGCGGAGGTGGCCGATTCGGCCGTGGGTAAGGCGGAGAGGAGACGCACATGAGCTTGGCCAACACCTCAGACCCCGGTAGACAGGGGTCCGACGAGGTTCCGTCGCGCTACCCGCTGCAGGTCGGCGAGATTGACGTGCTGGTGGTCAGCGATGGGGTGCTAACGCTGCCAGGCAAGATGCTGGGCCACAACGCCGACCCGGCCGTCCGGGCGGCCTGGCTGGAGGACATGTTCCTGCCGCCGGACATGCTCGAATGGGCGCTGAACGAGGTCGTGGTGCGCAGCGGCGGCCGGACCATCCTAATCGACTCTGGGATAGGGATGGACCCGGGCTTGAACTTGCCGCGGGCCGGCAAGTTGGTCCGGCGACTGGCGGCCGCCGGCGTCGATCTCGCATCCGTGACCGACGTGGTGGTGACCCACATGCACATGGATCACGTTGGCGGGCTGCTCGTCGACGGGGTGAGAGAGCGGCTGCGGCCGGACCTGCGGATCCACGTGGCGGCCGCCGAGGCCGAGTTCTGGGGGTCGCCCGATTTCTCCCGCGTCTCCATGCCGCCGGGATTCCCGGACGCGCTTCGGCGGACGGCCAAGCGGTTCCTGGACGAGTACGGCAGTCAGTTGCGGCCTTTCGAGACGGAGTACGAGGTGGCGCCGGGGGTGCTCGCCCAACGCACCGGCGGCCACACCCCCGGGCACAGCGTGGTCCGCCTGGCATCCGGCGGCGACCGGCTGACCTTCGCCGGCGACCTCGTGTTCGCGCCCGGGTTCGACCACCCCGACTGGTACAACGGCTTCGAGCACGACCCCGAGGAGTCGGCCCGCCTTCGGGTCGGTCTTTTGCGGGAGCTGGCGGCGAACCGCGAGGCGCTGGTGGCCACTCACCTGTCGTTCCCGTCCGTCTGCCATGTGGCGGTCGCCGGCGACGTCTTTCGTTGGGTACCGGGCCCCTGGGAGTACTGACCGCGTGTTGGGTTCGGGCCGAACTCGACGACCGCATGCGTTTGAACGACTAGTCGATCGCTGCCTCGTACGACACCGCCCGTATCTTCGCCGGGTCAGGCGTCGGCTCCTCCACCGTGGGCAGGTCGATCATCTTGCGCCCGCGCCGCACCGGCTTGTGCTCCGGCGGCACCCAGGTGGAGGGGCTCTGCTCGGGATCGATCCGGCATTCAAGCGGCACGTCATGGGCGGTATGTAGGGTCCCCACGCCGTCTTGCTTTTCGGCCGCAACCCTCTGATCCACCATTGCCCGGTTCACCGGATAGGGTTCCGGGCGACGAACGAAAGAGGCGACTTATGACGATCAAACTCGTTGCGTTGGTTCTGCTGTGCCTCATGACCGGCACGGCTGTGGCTCAGGAGCCTAAGATCACGTCGCTCATGTCTAACGATCTTCCAGAGAATCCCGGGAGGGAAGCTCTGATGATCACAGTCGAGCATGCGCCCGGCGGGTCGACCGTCATTCACCGACACAATGCACATGCGTTTGTTTACGTGCTGGAGGGCTCCGTTGTGCAGCAGCTGGAGGGTGGACAACAGGTGACACTGACACCAGGACAGACCTTCTATGAAGGCCCTGACGATGTTCATGTCGTCGACCGGAACGCAAGCGGCACCCAGCCGGCGAAATTCCTGGTGCTCTTGATCAAGGACAAGGGCGCCCCGGCGCTCGTGCCAGCACAGTGACTGTTGGATGAACAAGGCGGGTTAGAACTCTTCATCGAGTACAAAAGCAGGCCTATGCGCAACCCCTCCGATCGACCAATACCCGGTTTCATAGGATAGTTTGCTGCATCTGCTCACGGCAGCAAGTGGCTAGATTCTGCCCCTCAGAGCCTGGCGTCTACACGACTGAAGTATTGCTGAGACCGGACGCTGGATCGCGGCCGAGGCAGAGGCGGTCGCGCAAGAGTCTTAGGCGACCCAGGCCAGGTCTTTACAGAGTTCGCGACGGCCGCTCGCACGTTCGCCATGCGGCCGGCCGTGGCTCCTGCTGTCGCGATTCACACGTTCAGTAGCAGGTGCTCGCGCTCCCAGGAGCTGATCACGCGCTGATACGCCTCGAGCTCGGTCTCCTTGACCATGATCAGCGCCTCGACGAAGTTGTCGCCAAACAGCTGGCGCAGCGGCTTGGTCCGGCGCAGCTGGTCGAGCGCGTCCATCAGATGCCGCGGCAGGGTCTGGGCCAAGCGGTAGGCGCTGCCGTCGATCGGCTTGGTCGGCTCGACCTCGTCGATCATGCCGAGCAGCCCGCAGGCGAGCGAACCGGCGATCGCGAGATACGGGTTGGCGTCGGCGCCGGCCACCCGGTTCTCGACCCGGCGCGCAGCGCCGGTCGAATCGGGCACGCGAAAGCCCACCGTGCGGTTCTCCCAGCCCCAGTGCAGGTTGATCGGCGCGTCCGAGTAGCGGCGCAGGCGCCGGTACGAGTTGACGTTCGGGGCGAGCAGCGGCATCGCCGCCGGCAGGTACTTCTGCAGACCGCCGATGTGCCACAGGAACAGATCGGTGTGGCCGTCGTCCGACCTGGCGAACAGGTTCTCGCCGGTGGCGATGTCGAACACGCTCTGGTGCACATGCATCGCGCTGCCCGGCTCGCGCTCCATGGGCTTGGCCATGAACGTGGCGTAGATGCCGTGCTTGAGCGCGGCCTGACGCAGCGTGCGTTTGAACAGGAACGCCTGATCCGCGAGCTCCAGCGGGTCGCCGTGATTGAAGTTGATCTCCATCTGCGCCGCGCCCGACTCGTGGGTCAGGGTATCGATGTCGACCTCCTGCACCTCGCACCAGTGGTACACGTCCTCGAAGATCGGGTCGAACTCGTTGACCGCATCGATGCCGTAGCTCTGGCGCGCCGATTCGGGCCGTCTCGAGCGACCGACCGGCGGCTCCAGCGGATAGTCGGGATCCTCGTTGATCCTGGTCAGGAAGAACTCGAGCTCTGGCGCCACCACGGGCCGCCAGCCGCGCTCGGCGTACGCGTCGAGGATATTGCGCAGGACCTGCCGCGGCGCGATCTCCACCACGCTCTCGTCGTGATGACGACAGTCGCTGATCACCTGGGCGGTGGGCTCGTCGTACCACGGCACGATCCGCAGCGAGCGCGGATCGGGCCGCATGCGCACATCGCGCACCGCCGGGTCGGTGACCCGGTCGTCGTCCGGATAGTCGCCCGTCACCGTCTGCACGAAGATCATCTCGGGCAGCCGGAGCGTATCCTCGCGGTGCGAGCGGATGAACTTGTCGGTCGGCAGGATCTTGCCGCGGGCGATGCCGTTGAGGTCGGCGACCAGGCATTCGACCTCGGTGACCCTACGCTCCCGGAGCCAGCGCTCCATGTCGCTCATGGCGAACTCTCTGCCGCGCCCGACAGGCCGCGCCGAACGCGGCGAACAGGCGGCGTGAGGTGGGGTTCTCGAGCACGCGCCACTCGGGATGCCATTGCACCGCGAGCGCGAATCCAGGCGCATCCCGGACCGAGACCGCCTCGATCGTGCCGTCGGGCGCGATCGCCTCGACCGCGAGACGATCCGCCAGGCGATCGATGCCCTGGCCGTGCAGCGAGTTGACCTGGATGGTCTCCGCGCCGTCCAGCAGGCGCTGCAGGATGCCGCCCTGCATGACGCTCACCGGATGGACCGGCGCATAGCGCTCCCGCATCGGCACGCTCTTGTCGGAGCGGTGGTCGGCGCGGCCGGGCAGCTGGTGCACTTCCTGATGCAACGAGCCGCCGAGCGCGACGTTGAGCTCCTGCAGACCGCGGCAGATCGCGAACAGCGGTACCGCAGACATGAGGGCGCGCCGGATCAGCGGCAGGGTCGTGGCGTCGCGCGCCGGATCGCGCGGGCTGCCCTGCGGCGGCGCCGGCCCGCCGTAGTGGTGTGGCTCGACGTTGGACGGGCTGCCGGTGATCAACACTCCGTCCAGCTCCTCGAGCAGGGCATCGCAGTCGAGCCGCGGCCCGAGCGCCGGGATCACCACCGGCAGCCCGCCCGCGCCATCGATCACGCTGTCAACGTATTTGTCGCCGGCCTGGTGATATTCGAACCCGTCGCGTTGCACTACGCACGCCGGGACGCCAATCAGCGGCGGACGATCGGACCACGTCATGCGCGCTCTTCTACCCGAGGCGTCCAAAGTCGACAAGCGAGCGCCCGGTCAACTCGACGCTACCTGCAGGAGGTAACCGAGGTCTTTACGCTTTGCTCCGGTCTTCTCTCCGAGGCTGGTTCGCGACATAACCCTCGTCAGCGCCGCTTGGAGCCGTGCAGACAATCGTTGGCCAGCGGCTGCGGGCCGGCTATGTGATGTTCGGCGGCAGGCCGTCCAGCCGGGAGCGATCCCATGTCCGTTCAGCCGACCCGCAATCTGTCGCTCGCCGAGCTCGACCGGTGCGGCTTTCTGCGCCCATTCACGCCGTCCGCTTATGATCACCCGCTGGTCGGCCAGGTGCGCGGCGCCGGCCTGATGGAGGGCGTCGAGGTGGCTGCCGAGCGGGCGTTCGATCCCCGACACAAGGTGGCCGCCCGCATCGTGCAGTGCTGCCTGGCCGAGGGCCTGATCGTGCGCGGTCTGGGGAGCGGCGATGTGCTCGCCCACTCGCCGCCGCTCATGATGACCCCGGACGACGTCGAGCTGATCGTCGCCGGGTTCGCCAAGGGCCGCGGCCAGGCGGTCGCGAGCCTGCGCGCCGACGGCATCGGGCGGGGCTAGCCGGTGGCGTTCCTCGGACCGAATGCGGACCTGATCGGCCGGCCCGGCTCGCGGGCGGGGCTGTGCACCCCGGCGCTGCTGCTCGACCTCGCCGCGCTCGACGGCAATCTGGCCGCCATGGCGGCGTTCTGCGATCGGCACGGGGTGGCGCTGCGCCCGCACGCCAAGACGCACAAGTCGGTCGAGGTGGCGCGCCGCCAGCTGGCGGCCGGGGCGATCGGCGTCTCGGCCGCCACCATCGGCGAGGCCGAGCGGCTGACCCAGGGCGGCATCGGCAACGTGCTGATCACCTCGCCGCTCACCACGCCTCCCAAGCTCGCGCGCCTGCGCGCGCTGCTCGACCGGGCGGAAGGGCTGATGGTGGTTGCGGACAGCGTGGCGGGCGTCGACGCGCTGGCCGCAGCCGTCGCCGGCGCCGAGCGGCGGCTCATCGTGCTGGTCGACATCGGGGTCGGGCGGCAGCGGACCGGTTGCACCGACGCCGAGCAGGCGCTTGCGGTGGCGCGCCGTATTGCCGGCTCGGACAGCCTGGCGTTCGGCGGCGTGCAGGCCTACGCGGGGTATCTGCAGCACACCGCGGACATCGCGGAGCGTGAGCGCCAGGGCGAGATCGAGGCCGCCAAGACGGCCGAGGTGGTCGAGCGGCTGCGCGCCGAGAATCTGACGCCGCGCATGATCACGGGCGCCGGCACCGGCAGCCATGCGCAGGACGCCGGCGGCGGCCTGTTCACCGAGCTGCAGTGCGGCAGCTACGTGTTCATGGACGTCCAGTACCAGCAGGTGGCGCTGCGCCCGGACGCGGCGCAGCCGTTCGAGCCGGCGCTGTTCGTGCGCGCCTCCGTGATCAGCGCCAACGCCGCCGGCCACGTCACCACCGATGCAGGGCTCAAGCACTTCGCGACCGACGGGCCGCGGCCGGTGATCGCGCGCGGCGCGCCGGAAGGCGCCACCTATCACTTCTTCGGCGACGAGCACGGCCGCATCGAGCTCGCGGATGCGCCCAAGCATCTGCCGGTCGGCAGCGGGCTCGAGTGCCTCACGCCGCACTGCGACCCGACCGTGAACCTGTACGACGTCTACCACGTGGTCCACGGCGACACGCTGGTCGACATCTGGCCGATCGACGCCCGCGGCGCGATCTGATCAACGCCTGCAGATCAAGGTCGCCGGTTGCGGCCTCAAGTCGGAGCTGCGCGCCACGTCGGAGAACCCGACCGTTTGCTCTTCTATCTGAAATGGCCACATTGATCTCAACTCGCAGGTGTGCAATGAGGCTGCTTCGAGTATCGCGACTTCGCTGCGAAAGCCGAGACCGGCTGTGGCGACGTTTTTGACGGAGTAACGATTTGGGCAATCCAGCCAACTACAGCTTGGAGCTACCAGAGCGCTGCCTACAGCTCCTGGACACCCTTTGGCCGCATGCCCAGAACATCCGTCAGGTGGAGCGGCCGGATCTTGGCCCGTTGACGTCGACCTTTCTGATCTCAATGTCGATGCCTATCATTAATCTTCCAATCGAGCGGATCGAACGCCGCGAAGGCGGCGAGCACCGGCACTATGCGGATGATCGCAAGATAAACCCGAGGTCAGCCACGGCCATTGACGAGATCTTACGGCGACGGCGCTTACGAGAAGCCCCTTTCTTTGTGGACGGCGTATGGCGTTTCGCATGCCACAAGGAGCCGCCTTTCCCAAATATCGCGAATGGCGTGCCGGATCACGTTGCCGCGGAGCTTGGCACTGACGACGCCGCACAGAATGCTGCTGCCATGCCAGCCTCGCAGTGGTGTAGCATCCTACGTAATGCCCTAGCCCATGGGGGCATCGCTTATCTCGATGCTCAAGGCCGTAGCTCCTATCGGGAACCAGTTAAGATGTATGCTTTCGTCAGCGGGAAGTATGATGAGAGTAGCAAGGAAAGGACGAAGCCTTTGATTGCAGTCAATTTCCTCCGAATCAGCGAAGTGGATTACTACGAGTTTCTGCGTCGATGGGTGAATTGGCTTCGGGAAAGTGGTGTCGCGCATGCTTCTGAAGCCGCTTGAGAGTGCACTTGGCTAGCTCCATCGACGTGGCTGAGCTCACGCGATCCTTGCGTCGATAGCCCAGAGCAAACCGATTGGAATCGTGCCGCTCCGGGCCGCCCATCTCGCGTTGCTACCTACCCCCGTAGTCGATCGGGGTGCCGTCCCGGCCCTCGTCGTGGCGCTGCCAGTAGAGGTTCTTCAGGCGCGTGGTGACCGGGCCGGGCTCGCCGTCGCCGACCGGACGGTGGTCGATCCTGGTCACCGGCACGATGCCGCCCGCGGTCGAGGTGATGAACGCCTCGTCGGCGGCGCGCAGCTGATCCGGCGAGAACGCCCCGATCACCAGCTTGACGTTCTGCTCGGCCAAGAGATCGAGCGCGGTCTGCCGGGTAATGCCATCCAGGCAGGTGCCCTCGGGCGTGGTCACCACCCCGTCCGTGACCATGAACAGGTTGAACCCGGGGCCCTCGCTGACGTTGCCGTCGTAATCGATTAGCACCGGCAGCTCGCAGCCGGCCTCAAACGCCTCGAACAGGGCGCGGTTCATGTCGCCCCAGTGGAAGTTCTTGATCCGCGGATTGACCGACTGCGGCGGAATGCGCGGGATCGCGCTGACGTGCACGTGCAGGCCGCGCGCCCGTTGCTCTTCGGTCGCGATCCACAGGAACGGGATGACGAAAGCGTAAAACCGGTTCTGGCAGCGGCGCGGATCGCGCGAGCCCTTGGGCGGCACGCCGCGCGTGCAGATCAGCTCGACGTAGGCGTCGCGCAACCCGGTGAGCCGCATCAGGCGCATCAGCACGGCAGTGATCTCGTCGCGGCCGAGCGGCAGCTGCAGGCGCAATGCCTCGACGTTCTTCGCGAAGCGATCCAGATGGTGGTCGAGGCGGAAAAACCGGCCGCCCCAGACGTGGACGACGTCGTAGGTGCAGTCGGAGCGCAGGAAGCCCCAGTCGAGAATCGGGATCTTGGCCCCCGCGATCGGCATGTAGTCGCCGTCGATGAACGCCGCGCCGTCGGGCCAGATCGCCGCCTCGGCCTCCGCCCGCCGCTCCCGCACCGTTGTCGTCGCCGTCATGGTTCGCCCCTCGCGCGCCTGCCTTCGATCGGGCGACCCTAACAACCACGGCGGGACCCGCCAAGCGCCTCGCGCTCTGATGCCCGGATCGGAGTAGCCGCGGACGCGAAGCTCGCGCGGGCAGGGCTGGCATCGCCGCCGCGCAATAGCAAGGGCCATCGCCGTACCGCGATTTCGCCGCTGTACCCCGCGCCAGGAGCGCTCGGGTTCCCGGACCCTGGGGCGGTCGTGGTGCCGGTGGCGGTTCAGCCGGATGCCGCGCTCGTCACGACGCCAGCAGGCGCACGTTCGTCCGCAGCAGCTGCGCGTGGGCCGCGCTGCGGCCGACCAGCAGCTCGACCACGCCGGGCTCGAGCCGCGGCGTCAGGTCGGCGCCGAGAAACGCCAGGTCCTCGGCCCTGAGCGTGAACCGAGCGACGGCCCCGCGCCGCGGCTCGAGCGCGACCTTCGCCATGCCCTTCAGCTCGAGCAGCGGGCGCGCCACGCTCGCGACCGGATCGCGCACGAACAGCAGCACGGTTTCCTCGCCGGGCAGCGGACCCTCGTTGACCACGTCGCACTCGATCGTGATCGATTCGCCCGGCCGCAGCTCGCCTGCGCTGGTCCGCAGCCCGCTCAGGCCGAAACGGGTGTACGACAGGCCGTGGCCGAACGGGAACAGCGGCTCGACCGGCAGATCGAGGTATTTGCTGGAGTAGTGCACCGCGGGATCGGGCGGCCGGCCGGTCGGCCGCTGGGCGTAGAAGATCGGCACCTGGCCGAGCTCGACCGGCCACGAGATGGGCAACCTGCCCGTCGGATTCCAGCGGCCGCTCAGCACGTCGCCGATCGCGTTGCCGGCTTCGCTGCCGAGGAACCAGGTGGCGAGCACCGCGTGCGCCCGCTCGAATAGCCACGGCGTCATCAGCGGGCGGCCCGACGACAGCAGCGCCACGACCGGCCGGTCGAGGCCGAGCGCCGCCTGGGCGAGCTCCGCCTGGCGTCCCGGCAGATCGGGGCGGGCGCGGCTGGCCGCCTCGCCGCTCATCCCGCGGGCTTCGCCCAGGCACAGCACCACGACGTCGGCGCGGCGGCCGAGGTTGAGCGCGCCGGCGATGTCGCTTGGCACCTCGGCTTCGATCTCGACCCCGCGCGCGTGCAGGATCTCGCTGCCCGGGAGCGCTTGGCGCAGCCCTTCGAGGATCGTCACCATGTCTTCCGCGCGGCCCGCCCCGGCCCACGGTCCCAGCATGTCGTCGCGGGCGTCCGCGAGCGGCCCGAGCACCGCGATCCGCGCTCCATCCCGCAAGGGCAGTATGCTCCCGCGGTTGGTCAGCAGCACGATCGAGCGGCGCGCGGCCTCGCGCGCCAGCTGTCGCCGCGCCTCGAGCGGCGTCGCCGGTGCCGCCGCGGCGTTGCTGCGGCGGTACGGATCGTCGAGCAGGCCTAGGCGGGCCTTGAGCTCGAGCACGCGCCGGACCGCCGCATCGATCTGCGCCTCGGTCACGCGGCCGCGCTGGAGCGCGACCGGCAGACCTTGGGCGTAGGCGCCCCCCATGAGATCGATGTCGACCCCAGCGTGGAGCGCCAGCGCCGCCGCCTCGGCGAGGTCGTCGGCCACGCCGTGCGCGATCAGCTCGGCGATCGCGCCGTGATCGCTCACCATGACCCCTTCGAAGCCCCACCGGCCGCGGACCAGGTCGCGCAACACCGCGGCGTTCGCGGTCATGGGCACGCCCGCGAGGTCGTGGAACGCCGGCATGATCGCGGCGACCCCGGCGTCCACGGCCGCGCGGAACGGCGGCAGATAGACCTCCTGGAACGAGCGTTCCGACAGATCGACCGTGGCGTAGTCACGGCCGGCCGTGGCCGCCCCGTAGCCGGCGAGGTGCTTGGCCGTGGCCGCGAGGTGATCCGCCTCGCCGATATCATCGCCCTGGATCCCGCGCACCTTGGCTTCGGCATAGCGCGCCGCGAGCCAGGGGTCTTCGCCCGGGCTCTCGGCGATCCGGCCCCAGCGGGGGTCGCGCGCGACATCGAGCATCGGGGCGAAGACGAGGCTCAGCCCGTCGGCAGCGGCTTCCGCGGTCGCGGCGCGCGCGGTTCGCTGCCACAGATCCGGGTCGAACGCCGCCGCCTCGGCAAGCGGGATCGGAAAGATGGTGCGATGACCATGGATCACGTCGAAGGCGAACAGCAGCGGCACGCCCAGGCGCGTTTCCTCGACCGCGATCCGCTGCACCTCGCGCGTCTCCTCCGGGCCCCATAAATTGCTGATCGCGCCGATCCGGCCGGCCTTGATCGCGGCCATGTAGTCGCCCGACACCTTCGGGCCGGTGATCACCCAGCCCGCCGAGACCAGGGTCATCTGGCCGATCTTCTCCTCGAGGGTCATGGCGTCGAGGAGCTGTTCGAGACGACTGTCGACTTGCGGCATTTGTTGTCTTTCGGCTGTGGCCCCGACCGTTGATCGCGGAATTGTGATGGCGATCTTCTATCGCGGATTCGGGCGCTCAAGCAATTGAGGCGGTGATAGTGTGACTGAGGTCACACTTCGGAAGCTAATTGATGCTTAACTTATGTTTTCTATCGACGCTAGTGGCGGAGAGAGCTAGTTGATTGGTCAGAGGCCATGCCTGTCCCGGTGGGTCCGTCCTCCTCCGAAGTTCTCCGCCTCGCCGGGGCGGGCGCAAGGCCCGTTGATCAAGGACGTAGCGCCATGGATGTCGGAGACGAGCGGCGGCAGCCGCAGCGTCCCATCGAGCGATTGCGACCCGCGCCAGACGAAAGCGTATTTGGTCAGCTGAGTTCGCTGCTGTCGGCACTGTGCGTTTCACGCTATCGCGGGCGGCTGGCGCTGCTTGCCGTCGGCATCGTGATCGTGCTCTGCGCCAATGTCGTCGGGCAGATCAGGCTGAATGTTTGGCAGGGCGACTTCTTCAATGCCCTCGAGCAGCACAATCTGGGAATTTTCGGCAGCCAGCTTCTCGTGTTCAGCGCGATCGTCGGCGCCTTACTGGTGCTGGTCGTGGCGCAGACGTGGCTGAAGGAAATCCTTCAGGTCAGGCTGCGCGAGTGGCTCACTCACGATCTGCTCGACCGCTGGCTGGCCCCGAAGCGGGCGTACCTCCTGGCCCAGGCCGGCGAAATCGGGGTCAATCCCGACCAGAGGGTGCACGAGGACACGCGGCATCTGATCGATCTGTCGACCGACCTCGCGGTGCGCATGCTGCAGGCCTCGCTGCTTCTGATCAGCTTCATCGGCGTGCTCTGGGTGCTCTCGGCCAAGGTCGTGTTCGTCGCCGGCGATCACAGCTTCACGATCCCGGGCTACATGGTCTGGTGCGCGCTTGCCTACGCGATCGGCGGCTCCTGGCTGGCTTGGCGGGTCGGGCGTCCGCTGATTCCGCTCAACGCGACGCGCTACGCGCGCGAGGCCGACCTCCGCTTCTCTTTGGTCCGGGTCAGCGAATGCGCCGAGGGGATCGCGCTGTACGGCGGCGAAACCGACGAGCGGCGCATTCTCGAAGGCACGGTCGATCATGTGCTGACGGTGATGCGGCGCCTCGCGGGCGGCCTGGCCCGGCTCACCTGGGTCACTTCGAGCTACGGCTGGCTCGCGATCGTGGCTCCGGTCCTGGTCGCGGCGCCCGGCTATTTCGGCGGCAGCCTCTCGTTCGGCGGTCTGATGATGGTGATCGGCGCGTTCAATCAGGTGCAGCAGTCGCTGCGCTGGTTCGTCGACGACTTCCACCGCATCGCCGACTGGCGAGCTACGCTGCTGCGCGTCATGGCGCTGCGCGAGGCGCTCGCGGCGGCCGATACGGTCGATGACGACCGGGAGCGGATCGAGCTGGTCGATCATGCGGCGGGACGCATCGGGCTGGAGAACCTGACCGTCGCTCTCGGCGGCGGCCAAGCCACGTTCGATGACGCCACGGTCGAGATCGCCCCGGGCGAGCGCGTCCTGATTGTCGGCGAGACCGGCTCAGACAAAAGCACCCTGTTCCGGGCTATGGCGGGCCTCTGGCCGTGGGGTACTGGCACCATCCACCTGCCGCCGCGGCGCAGCATGATGTTCATGCCGCAGCGCCCGTACCTACCGCTCGGCACGCTGCGCGCTGCGGTCAGCTATCCCGCCGAGCCGGGCCGCTTCGACGATCTGGCGGTGGGCGCGGCGCTGATGCGGGTCGGCCTCGGCCATCTCGCGCCCACGCTCGACCACGAGCAGCGGTGGGACAAGAACCTGCCGCTCGAAGAGCAGCAGCGCCTGGCCTTTGCCCGGCTGCTGCTGCATCAGCCGCGCTGGGTGCTGATCGACGACGCCATGGGTGCGCTGGACGAGGAGCAGCGTCAGTTGATGCTGTCGATCTTCGACCACGAGCTGGCCGACACCGCGGTGATCAGCATCGGCCGCAGTGCCGCTCAGGGCGGCTTCTTCTCGCGCGTCCTGCACTTCCGCCGGCTGTCGGAGGGCGCCGCGCCGGTGCCGCTGCGCCCACGTCGCCTCGCGCCGCCGGTGGCGGCGTTCGCGCCGGCGGAGCGGTTCCGAGCTCATGGCACGGTCGCATCCGGCTGAACCCGCGCGCCCCGCAGGGGGCACGCCGCGCGTGACATGAGGCGCGCTTTGCCTCGCCACCAGGGCTGCGCAGCCCGCAGGATCCGCTCGCCCAGCCTTCCCGACTGATTCGCCGGGTCGCCCATCGACGGGATGACCCGGCTCAACGCCTGATCGCGTCTGATCCGACGAGCACGGGGCCGGCGGGCCGTCCCCACGCGCCTGCTCCGGACGCGACCATCTGAGCGCCGCGCACGTGTGCGCGCCTGTTGCCGGGCCTACCTTCCTGTTGCTGCCAGAGCAAACGGTGGAAGAAGAGGGCGCCCCCCGCATTCATCCTGGAAGATGCCGGGCGCCAGGGCTGCAGGGCGGCCTGAACCACAGGGGACATCGACATCCAATGAAACAAGACTCTCAGGCTTTGCGCCCGTTTCAGCTGCTCGTCGGCCGGCACCCTGCGGCGGACGAGAGCGTCGTAACCCAGCTCCTGACCCTGCTGCGCGCGTTGCGCGCCTCGCCATACCGCCGTCGGCTGGCGCTGTTCGCGGCCGCGATCGTCGTCGTGATCTGCGCGAACGCCGCCGGGCAGATCCGTCTCAACGTCTGGCAGCGCGCCTTCTATGACGCGATCGAGCAGCGGCAGGTCGCTGCGTTCATGACCGAGCTTCTCGTGTTCGGTGTGATCGCCGGCGGGCTGCTCGTCCTGGTCGTGGCCCAGACTTGGCTGCAGGAAATGCTCAAGGTCCGGCTGCGCGAATGGCTGACTAACGACCTGCTCGACCAGTGGCTCGCGCCCAAGCGCGCCTACATGCTGACCTTCGCCGGTCCGATCGGCGTCAATCCGGACCAGCGCATTCACCAGGATGCGCAGCACCTGACCGAGCTCATGGCGACGCTCGCGATCGGCCTGCTGCAATCGTCGCTGCTGCTGCTCAGCTTCGTCGGCGTGCTCTGGGTGCTCTCCCAGCAGGTGGTGTTCGATGTCGGCGACCGCAGCTTCACGATCCCGGGCTACATGGTCTGGTGCGCGCTCGCCTACTCTCTTGGCGGCTCGCTGCTCGCCTGGCGCGTCGGTCGCCGGCTGATTCCGCTCAACGCCGAGCGCTACGCCCGGGAGGCCGATCTGCGCTTTGCGCTGGTCCGGGTCAACGAGCATGCCGAGGGGATCGCGCTGCACGGCGGCGAAGCCGACGAGCGGCGCATGCTCGACGAGCCGGTCGACCACGTCGTGCAGCTGATGAAGCGGATCGCCGGCGGCCTTGCGAGCCTCACCTGGATCACCTCGAGTTACGGCTGGCTGGCGATCGTGGTGCCGATCGTGGTCGCGGCGCCGGGCTATTTCGACGGCGAGCTGAGCTTCGGTGCGCTGATGATGGTGGTCGGCGCCTTCAACCAGGTGCAGACGTCGCTGCGCTGGTTCGTGGACAATCTCGCGCAGATCGCCGATTGGCGTGCCACGCTCCTGCGCGTGGTCGCGTTTCGCGATGCCCTGCCGGCGGTCGAAGCGATCGGCGAGGAGGCGGGCCGGATCGCGGTGGTCGATGCGGGCGCCGACAAGCTCGTGCTCGAAGATCTCGGGGTCGCCCTGCCCGACGCATGCGCGACGCTCGACCAGGCGCGGGTCGAAGTCAGGCCGGGCGAGCGGGTCCAGATCGTGGGCCGGCCCGGCACGGGCAAAAGCACGTTGTTCCGGGCGCTCGCGGGCATGTGGCCATGGGGCGCCGGAACCATCCAGCTACCGCCGCGCGATTCGATCATGTTCATGCCGCAGCGGCCTTATCTGCCGCTCGGCACGCTGCGCCAGGCGGTAAGCTACCCTGCCGAGCCCGGCCGCTTCGACGATGCCGCCGTGCGCGCCGCGCTCGAGCGGGTCGATCTCGGCCATCTGTTACCCTCGCTCGATCGTGCGGAACGGTGGGATCGTCAGCTGTCGTTGGACGAGCAACAGCGCGTGGCGTTTGCGCGCCTCCTGCTGCACGCCCCGCGCTGGGTCATCCTCGACGACGCCATGGGCGCGCTCGACGAAGACCACCGCCGCCGGGTGCTCTCGATCTTCGAGCGCGAGCTGGCCGGGGCGACGGTGATTCGGCTCGGCCGCGATCCCGCGCCAGACGGCTTTTGGACGCGGAGGCTGCGTCTCATCGAGCGTCCGGGCGGCCCCTGCCTGCGCCCCGGTGCGTACCCTCCGGTCCAGCAGCCCGCCGCGGAGCTGGTGTGAGCCCGCGTTTCGGTGCGCGCACGTTTGCGCCGATCCAGCGAGCTACGATCTACGGCGTCGCGGGCGTCACTCGTCCAGGGTCGCCGCGCCGTAGTAGTGCCAAAGGAAGATCGCGCCGCAGCCGCGCAGGGGCCGCCAGGGCTCGGCGAGCTGATCCATCGCCTTCCGGTTCGGCCGCGCCTCCAGCCGCTTGAGCTTCTGCATGCCGGCCTGCAGCCCGAGATCGTCCGCAGGGAAGCTGTCGGCCCGGCCGAGCGCGAACAGGAGATAGATCTCGGCGCTCCAGCGGCCGAAGCCGCGCAACGCCGAAATCGCCGCGATCGCGTCGTCTTCGGGGACAGTCGCCAGCGCATCGAGATCGAGCACGCCGCCGGCGATCGCCTCGGCCAGGCTCCGGCCGTACGCGGTCTTCTGCCGACTGAAGCCGATGGTCCGGAACGCCGCCTCGTCGAGCTCGAGCACGCGCGCGGCGGTGACCGCCGGGCCGCACGCCGCTTCGAGCCGCCCCCAGATCGCGGCCGCCGACTTCGTCGACAGCTGCTGGGCGACCATGATGCGCAGGAGCGTCGCAAAACCCGGCTCGCGGTGCCGGGGCGCCGGATAACCCACCCGCTGCAGGGCGCGCGCGACATCCGCATCGACCTGCGCGAGCCGGTCGATGCCTGCGAGGACCACGTCATGGGAAAGCGGATGCTTCATGTCTCTTCTGCTGTGGGCTAGTTGCCACCGAGCCTTCGTAGCCGACCACCGTGTTTGGCCCGGCGCGTCGTCGGTTGTAAAGTCGCTCTGAGATTTGCCCTCACGCAACGAAACCATGGTTGAACAATGACACGACAGCTGGAGCTGACTGCGGTGTACCGGAAGGTCCCGGACGGCTACATCGCCTTCGTTGAAGAGCTGCCCGGGGCCAATACGCAAGGCCGGACCCTCGACGAGGCGCGCGTCAATCTGCGCGAGGCGGCGGCGCTCGTTCTCGAGGCCAACCGAACTCTCGCGATGCAAGACATCGACCAAAGCAGCGTGATCCGAGAGCCACTTCGGATCGCTGCCGGGTGAGGCGGCGGGACCTGATCCGTCATCTCGAGCGACATGATTGCCGGGTGCTGCGCGAGGGAGGTAACCGCACGCTTTACATCAATCCCAAGCAGCGCAAGGTGACGACCATTCCGAGGCATCGGGACGTCAACGACTGCGAAGAAGATCTGTCGCGACCTGGGCGTGCCCGAGCCTTGAGCTGCGATTGAGGAAGCCGTCCGCGCCGATCAGCCCTTCTCCCGCACCAGGCGCTCCTTCTCGCGCCGCCAGTCGCGCTCCTTGATCGTCGCGCGCTTGTCGTACGCCTTCTTGCCGCGGGCGAGCGCCAGCTCGACCTTGGCGATGCCGCGCGGATTGAAATAGAGCGACAGCGGGATCACGGTCTCGCCGGAGCGCCGCATCGCGCCGATCAGCTTGCCCATCTCGCGCCGGTGCAGCAGCAGCTTGCGGGCGCGCTGCGGCTCGTGGTTGAAGATGTTGCCGGCGCGGTACTCGGGAATCGTGGCGTTGACCAGGTACAGCTCGCCGCCCTGCTCCGACGCGTACGCCTCGTTGATGTTGGCGCGGCCCTCGCGCAGCGACTTGACCTCCGTGCCCTGGAGCACGAGCCCGGCCTCCACTCGCTCCTCCAGGAAGTAGTCATGGCTCGCCCGGCGGTTGCGGGCGATCACCTTGCGTCCGGGCTCGCTTCCTTTGGCCAAAGCAGTGCGGCTGATCGCGACGACAGCCGGCTCAGTTGATCAGACCGGCCGCGACCATGGCTGCGTCCACCTTCTCCCGGGTCGCTTCCTTCGGCGGCACCAGGGGCAGGCGCACGTCGGGCGCACATTTGCCGAGACGCGATACGGCGTATTTCGCCGGCGCCGGGCTGGTCTCGAGGAACAGCGCCCTGTGCAGCGGGGTCAGGCGCAGGTGCAAGGCGAGCGCGCCTTGCGCATCGCCGCGCTGCCAGGCCTCGTGCAGCTCGGCGCATTGGCGCGGCGCGACGTTGGCGGTAACCGAGATGCAGCCGTCGCCGCCGTTGGCGAGGAAGGCAAGCGCCGTGATGTCCTCGCCCGACAGCTGACAGAAGCCCTCGCCGCACGCGAGCCTGGTCAGGAGCGGCCGCGCCAGGTCGTAGGTGGCGTCCTTGACGCCGACCACGTGCGGCAGCCGGGCGAGCGCGGCCATCGTGTCGACGCTCATGTCGACCACCGAGCGGCCCGGGATGTTGTAGATGATCAGCGGCAGGTCGACCGCGTCGTGGATCGCCTTGAAATGAGCGTACAGGCCTTCCTGGGTCGGCTTGTTGTAATAGGGCGTCACCACGAGGATGCCGTCGGCGCCCGCGTTCTTGGCGTGCCTGCTCAGGCTGATCGCCTCGGCGGTGGCATTGGAGCCGGCGCCCGCGATCACCGGCACGCGGCCGGCGGCCGCCTCGATCACCACCTCGACCACGCGCTCGTGCTCGGCGTGGGAGAGGGTCGGCGACTCGCCGGTGGTGCCGACCGGGACCAGCCCGTGCGTGCCCTGCTCGATGTGCCACTCGACCAACGCGCCGAGCGCCGCCTCATCGATCGCGCCATTGCGGAACGGCGTGATTAAGGCCACAATGGAGCCGTGAAACATGGCTGGATCTCCCGGGGCGTTTAGCGTGCGGTTAACGCCTGTCGCACCATAAGAGCGGACCACCGGTGCGGCAAGCAAAGGACGCGACGCCGAACGCTGGCGCCGCCCGTCGAGCGCACAAAGGGGCGGGCGCGGCGCGGTCAGCCCGGGAACATTGGCCGATCAATGAACGTCCGAACCGACGCGGGGTGTTGACGCTGACTTCCCGAATGGCTCTCTTGCTGCGCCGGCTGCTGATCGGCCCCGGCCTGCTCGGGTTGTGGCTGGCCGCGGGCACGGCCGCGCACGCGCTCACCGACGAGGAGCGGGCAATCGCCTGGGAAACCTTCCAGGCGACCGGACGCAATGAATGGCCGCGCGCGTTGCGTCTCGCGGCGCTGATCGACGACCCGCTGCCCGCCAAGACCGTCCGCTGGCTGCGCATGATCGAGGAGGGTCAGCCGGGCGACTTCGCCACGATCGCCCAATTCCTGATCGACAATCCGAGTTGGCCGTGGCCCGAACAGCTGCAGGCGATCGCCGAGGAGACGATCACCGATCCCGCGGACCACGCGCTGATCCGCCGGCTGTTCGCCGAGCGGCCGCCGCTGACCACGCGCGGGCACATCCGCTACGCCGAGGCGCTGTTCGAGATCGATCAGGCCGAGCAGGCCGAGGCGCTGATCCGCAAGGCCTGGATCGAGGGCGACTTCTCGCCGCGCGAGGAGCAGCGCTTCCTGCAGAAGTATCGGCCTCTGCTCAGCCGCGCCGATCACATCGCGCGCCTGGACAATCTGCTATGGGACTATCGCCGCAACTCCGCGAAGCGGATGCTGGCGCTGGTCCCGGACGGGTACCGGCGGCTCGCCGAGGCGCGGATGCGTCTGCAAGCCCGCCAGGGCGGCCCCGAAAAAGCGATCGAGGCGGTGCCGGTGGAGCTGCGCAACGCGCCCGGGCTCACGTTCGACCGCATGCGCTGGCGCCGGCAGAAGCAGCTCGACCAGGGCGTGCTCGAGGTGCTGCTCGACCCGCCGGAGGAGCTGGGTCGCCCGGCCCTGTGGTGGTTCGAGCGGGAGCTCCAGATCCGCCGGGCGTTGCGCAAGCGCGACTTCGATCTGGCCTATCAGCTGGCCAGCCGGCACCGCCAGACTGCAGGCGACGGGTTCGCTGAGGCGGAGTGGCTGGCTGGCTGGCTGGCGCTGCGTTTCATCCATCAGCCGAACACTGCGCTGCGCCACTTCAATCGGTTGTACGACGGCGTGCGCGCGCCGGTCGACCGGGCGAACGCCGCCTATTGGGCAGGGCGGAGCGCCGCTGCGCTCGGCGACATATGGCTCGCCGGCCAATGGTATCGCAGGGCCGCGGCAGTGCCGATCGCCTACTATGGCCAGCTGGCGGCCGAGGCGCTGGGCGAGGCGGGCCGGCCCCTGTCCGATCCGCCGCCCGCGGATGCTGCGGAACGCGCGGCGTTCGAGAGCCAGGAGCTGGTGCGCGTCGCGCGGATGCTGATCGAGGCGGATGCGACCGATCAGCTGATGCCCTTCCTGATCCGCCTGGGCGAGCAAGCGACCAGCGCGACGCAGGTCGGCCTGGTCGCCGAGCTGGCCGCCACGACCGGGCGACCGCACCTGGTCGCCCAGGTTGGCCGCCATACCGCCTACCACGGCGCGCCAAACCATGTCGCCGCCTTCCCGATCCCAGAGATCGCGGGGCTGATGCGGCCGCCGCCCGGCGACCCCGACTCCGCCCTGCTCATGGGCGTAGGTCGCCAGGAGAGCATGTTCAATCCGTGGGTCAGCAGCCATGCCGGGGCGAGCGGCCTGCTGCAGCTGATCCCACGCACCGCGTTTCTCATGGCGCGGCAGCTCGGGCTGCCCTACAATCCCGGCCGGCTGGTCGGCGATCCGGACTACAACGTCCGCCTCGGCAGCCACTATCTCAAGACGCTGCTGAAGCATTACGACGGGGAGGTCGCGCTCGCCGTGGCCGCCTACAACGCGGGGCCCCGGCGGGTGGACGAGTGGATCCGCCTGCATGGTGATCCGAGGCGCGGCGACCCGTCCGCCCTGATCGACTGGATCGAGCTCATCCCGTTCGACGAGACCCGCAACTACGTGCAGCGGGTGCTCGAAGGACGCGGCATGTACCGGCGCCGGCTTGCCAGCAGCAATCCGGCCACGGTGTGGTTCCGTCCGGTCAACGGGCCGCTCGAGCCCCTGCCATCGCCGGCGCTGAAGCCGCTCGACGAGGTCCAGAGGATCGCGCTGGCCGAGCTGCTGGGCCGGGCGCCGCGGCCCCAGCTGAAGCCGGATCCGGCGGCGCCGGCGGTCATCATCCTGCCAGCCGAGTACCACAGCGAAAATCACACCACGCCGGTGCCTCTGGGCAAGCCTCCTCCGGCTCCGCTCCGCCTCGCTGCCGAGCTGCCGCTGCCCGCGCCCAGACCGCCGGCGTCCGTCGTCTCCCGCGCGATCGGCGCGAGCCGCCAGATGGCGAAGAGAGTGGGCCCTTCCACCCGGCAGTGCAGCTGCTCGAGCCAGCTTGCGACCACCTGGTTCGAGTTGTGGAAGATCCAGTACGGCTCCGGATCGGGAACGAACACCAGGTCGTAGGCCTCGTTGTCGACGCGTTCGGCGAAGTTAGCGTCGTAGATCCAATCGAGGCGAGCCACGAGGCCGCGGACGTCGCGCGCCTCGACGGTGAAGTACAGCGCATGCTCGATCGGAACCCGGACCTCGCGCGCGACCGCCGCGGGCGAGAAGGGGCCGGGTAGCTCTCTGCGGCCGAGCCCTGCCTTGCTGGGCCAGAGGAGAGCCGAGGTCCCTTCGAGCGGTCCGGTCTGCCGGAGCGCATACCACTGCCAGTCGCCGTACGAGTACCGGCGCATGCCGGCGCCCGGGATCTGCAGGATCAGGCTGGTGTGGTGGCCATGGTCGAGGACGCCGACCTGGACCGGATCGGCGACGTGCTCGGGCGGGAACACCATGTTCGCGCACCCGCAGAGCCAGAAAGACCCCGCAACGGCACAGGCGAGGCATGCCCGTCGAGACGCGATCGGCAGCCGATACGGCCCTGAGGACTTAGACTGCCTGCCGAGGCCATGGCGCAGCGGGGTCCGAGACGCAGATCGCTTGGCGGCGGACGACGTGGGCCGTCGCGCCAGCCGGCAGGACGTCCGCCGGGTGCCTCGGGCCATCTCACCCTGGCAGGGCCAGCAGATCGACGTGGCCGACCATCAGACGGAGATTGCCGAGCGCGAGCTGCCGGCCGCGCAATGTCGCCCAACGTTCCAGGCGCGGATCCGGCGCGACCTCACGCGCCGCGTCGACGATGCCCGCGAGCGTCGCCCGGAGCAGCGCGCCGTCAGCGGGGCCGAGCCGCCAGTCCGCGGTCTCCAGGCTGACCGCGCAGCCTGCTGTAGCGAGGCGCTCG
The DNA here is from genome assembly GCA_046732855.1 of Pseudomonadota bacterium. Taxonomy (GTDB): domain Bacteria; phylum Pseudomonadota; class Alphaproteobacteria; order Geminicoccales; family Geminicoccaceae; genus JBKPNX01. Next base: position 86,546 of record JBKPNX010000062.1, on the reverse strand, counting down.
GCGAGATGCGCCGCGGCAGCGGGCCCGAGCGCCGGGCCGAACCCTTTGTCGGTGCGCTGGTGGACGATGAAGCGCCGGCAGATCTCGCCGTCGTCCTCGGCCGCCGGCTCGAACTGGAGGCGGCCATCGAAGCTCAGCGAGAGGAGCAGCGGCGTGCCGCGGCAGCGCGCGGCAAACGCATCGAGCCAGGCGGCTGAAGTCAGGTCGAGGAGCGCCGCGGCGCTCATGCCATCGACCCCGTCGGCGCCGGACGGGCGGGCACGCGCCAAGTCATCGAGGACAAGCCGGATCTGAATCGCGCCGCCGGCCCGGGCAACGGCGATGCGGTCAGTCACGGCGCAGCTGGACCAGCCCTGGCGTTTGGCCCAATCCCCCAGGGCCGTCCCGGCGGCGTCCAGCAGCGCGCGGTCGTGATCGACGCAGAGCCAGCGCGTCGGGCCGGGCCAGCGCGGCGCGAGATACCGCAGATTCGAGCCCGCGCCACAGCCGAGGTCGAGCAGGTGCGGCGTCGCGCCGACTGCGGTCGCGAAGCGATCGGCGAGAGCGGCGCTGCGTGCCGCGTGGTCATAAGGCTCGCGCAGCGCAAGCCAGGCGGCAGCGAACCCGCTCACCGGGCGTTCCGGCCCGAGCCGGCGAGTTCGGCCGCGAATGCGCGCGCGGCATCGCTCCAATCAGGCAGGCGCGCGCGCGCGGCGCGTGCCCCGGCCAGCAAGCGGGCGCGCAGGCCCGGCTCGGTCATCACTTGGCGCAGCGCGCGCGCGAGCGCCCCCGAATCGCCGGGCGGGACCAGCAGGCCGGCTTCGGCCGGCACGGTATCGGGAATCGCCCCCGCGCTGGTCGCCACCAGCGGCAGGCCACGGGCGAGCGCTTCGCTGAGGACCATGCCGTAGCCCTCGTGGTACGACGCGAGGACATGCACATCGGCGCGATCGTAAAAGGGGGCGACGTCGGCTTCGGCGCGCTCGCCGATGAGGGTCACGCGTGCCTGCAGGCCGAGGCGGCCGATCGCCGCGCCGATCGACTTCGCGCAGGCCGGATCGCGCTCCGGGCTACCGACGCAGGTCAGATGCCAGTCCAGTTCGATCAGCTCCGCCAGAGCGTCCAGCAGCACCAGATGACCCTTGCGCGGCGTCAGCGACGCCACGCACAGCAGCGCCAGACCCGGGCCCGCCGAGCCTCGGGCCAACGGCGCTGGATCGGTACCCGGGCAGACCACGCCGATGCGCGCGTCCTCGACGTCGTACGCGGCCAGATCGCGTCGGGTTCCCGGACTGGTCACGATCACTCGCGGCGCGCGCGCGAGCAGCCGGCGTTCCAGCGTGGCCAGGGCGCTCGCCTCGGCCTGGTTCAGCCCCGTCTCCAGTGCGAGCGGATGGTGAACCAGCGCAATCCACGGCCGGGGCAGACGATCGGTGACCTCGGCAAACGCCGGCAGCGCAAGCCCGTCGATCACCGGCAGGGCTCGGGGCGGCAGCTGTCCCACGACCTGCGCGGCCGCGGCGCGCGCAATCTCGTCGGTCTGCGGAAAGCGGCCGGCGAGCTCGTGCACCTGAATGCTCCAGCCGAGCGTACGCAGGCCTTCCACGATGCGCCGATCGTAGATGTAGCCGCCGGTCCGCTGATCGAGCGGCCCCGGCACGATGAGATCGAGCCCTGACACGACCAGGCCGGAAGATGGTTCATTCATGCACGCGACGGCCCAAGCCAGGTTTCAGCCAAGGCATGCGCGGCAAAGGCCCGACAGCACGCGCCCGGTCTCGTCAGGCCTGAAGCCCCGTCTCGTAGCTCGCCCACGCGAGGTGGGATTCGCGCAGCGTCACCTTCAGCGATGCCAGCTCCCCCGTCGCGTCCTCGCCAAGCGCGCCCGCCCGGATTCGCTCGCGCACGCGCTGGCAGATCTCGCGCGCCAGCACTTCCGTGGTCGTGTTGCGGCCGGCGAACTCGGGCAGCTCATCCAGGTTGCGATAGTTGAGCGGTTCGAGCACCGATTTGAGCAGCCCGCCGACCAGACCGATGTCGGCGACGATGCCGTCGGCGTCGAGATCGGCGCGCCGTAGCTCCAGATCGACCACGAAGGTCGCGCCGTGCAGACGCTGGGCGGGCCCGAACACGGCGCCCTTGAAGCTGTGCGCGATCATGATGTGATCCCGCACCGTGAGGCAGAACATCGGCTCCTCCGTTCTCGAGGCGTCCCTGCAAGGGCGCCATAGCGGCCGGATAGCCACCTAGTGTCGCCCGCTCGGCGGATCTCCGGCTCACAGGCTATGATCCGACATCCCGCAAAGGCAATTACAAATGGGGTCCGCCGCAGAGGCGCCTGGCGCATCAGCTTGGTCTGCTGGGGTTCGCTCCGGACTTGGTCCGTGCAGGAACGGGTCGGCGCGGCTTGGGTGGAATGGTGACACCAGAATGCCAGGCGAGGACCCGCTTCGTGCCGCACGCCTGCACCTCGAGGTCGGCTTCCCTGAAAACGCATATAGCAAGTCGACTAAGACCGGACGCGGGAGGCCGAGCGGCGAGGGTCAGCTGACATCCGCTGCAGCAGCACCGATATCGCGATTCGTATGTTCGCGCCCGTTGTCGTCCCGAGTATCGTTTTGCGATAGTGATAGATATTGCGATCGAAAAAACGGTGGTGCGGCGGCGGTCGCGCCGCGGAGAATGTGGTGCCGTAGGGGGCGCGGTCACCCGGCCGATCGCTCACGCGACCCGGGGCATCTCCGCCGGCTGAAGGGTCTTGGTTCCGCTGAGGGCGTCCGCGAGCGTCGTCTTGTCCAGCACCGTGACGGTCGCCTGATGGCTGAGCGCGAATACCCGTCGCAGCACGCAGGCGCTTTCGTCTTCGCAGTCACTGCACTTTCGATAGGCCACGCGGCTGAGACAGGGCAGGGGCGCAAGCGGCCCATCGATGATGCGCAGCACCTGCCCGAAGGAGATTTCGCATGCGGGCTTCAAGAGGGCGTAGCCGCCGCTGCGCCCCCGCCAGCTTTGCACCACGCCGTGATTCTTGAGATCGAGGAGGATCTGCTCGAGGAACTTCTTCGGGATGTGATGCTTGGTCGCGATGTCGGAGATCAGGACGGCTTCCCCCGCTGGCACCTCCGCAAGATGGAGCAAGGCGCGCAGCGCGTATTTGGCCTTCTGTGAGAGCATCTCGACGACCTGAACTTACCTGTCGCGCTCGTTCAGCCGCAAACAGGATAATGTCGATGGACTGGATCGACATTTGAGCCAATATCATCCAAGCGCCGGGAAGTCCAAGGTTTTTCGCCGAACTCAGTCCCGGCCGAGCCCTTCCAACCCGCCGCGAGGAGCACGCACGAGCGGTCCGACGGACCCGATGGGTCGGTGGAGTCTGTTGACAAGATATCGCGCTCCGGGTGATGACTCGAACCGTCTGCTGATTCGGACCGCGGAATTTGACAGGAGCAGCTTGCGCCGCGTGACCAAATGCTAAAGCGCCACGACGGGAGGTCGTGGTTCCCCTTGCCCGAGGAGAACCAGTCCATGAGGGAGTTTCGGTCGTCCGATCGTGCCCCAGTCGGGCCGGCTTGGTCCTGCCGCCGAGGTTGACGCCGCCAGCGAGCGTCACGCGCTCTTTCTGCTGAATCCCCTGATCATTCGCCGCCCTGCGCACGGGCAGTGAAGGAGAGGACCGTCATGCTGCCTGTCCATGACCGTTTGCAATGTTCGTCGTTCGCCAACGGCCGTGCCTGGGTCCTGGAGCATCGCGACCTCATCCTCGCGGACGTGGCTGCGAGGCGCGAGCAGCTCGAGCAGACGGTCCTGCCTAATGTCGATTAAATCGATAGACATTGAGGAAGATCCGCGATAACGCTCCGACCGAAACCAACGTTGGGGAGTCCGATGACAGGACTGAAACGACGAGACGCTCTGATCCTGCTCGCGATGACGGCGCCGGCGATCGGCGTTCTTTCGCCGGGCAACGCCTTGGCCGACGTCACCCTGCTGAACGTCTCGTATGACCCGACCCGGGAATTCTATCAGGAATTCAATGAGGCCTTCGTCGAGCACTGGAAACAGGAGACCGGCGAGGACGTGACCATCCAGCAGTCGCATGGCGGCTCCGGCAAGCAGGCGCGCGCGGTAATCGATGGCCTCGAGGCCCACGTGGTGACGCTCGCGCTCGCTTATGACATCGACGAGATCGCCGAGCGCAGCGGCTGGTTGCCCAAAGACTGGCAGTCACGTCTGCCGCACAACAGCGCGCCCTATACCTCGACCGTCGTGTTCCTGGTGCGCAAGGGCAACCCGAAGGGCATCCATGACTGGGGCGATCTGATCAAGGAAGACGTCCAGGTGATCACGCCCAACCCGAAGACCTCGGGCGGCGCCCGCTGGAACTATCTGGCGGCCTGGGGCTGGGCATTGCGCCAGAACGGCGGCGACGACCACAAGGCGCAGAGCTTTGTCGCGGATCTCTATCACCACGTCCCGGTGCTCGACACCGGCGCGCGCGGCTCGACCACGACCTTCGTTCAGCGCGGCATCGGCGACGTGCTGCTCGCCTGGGAGAACGAGGCCTTCCTCGCGCTGGAGGAGCTCGGTCCGGACCAGTTCGAGATCGTCGTGCCCTCGATCAGCATCCTCGCCGAGCCGCCGGTCGCGCTGGTCGACCACGTGGTTGACAAGGACGGCACGCGCAAGGTGGCAGAGGCCTATCTCGAGTACCTCTACTCGCCGGCCGGCCAGGCGCTCGCGGCGAAACACTATTACCGGCCGGTCGCGCCCGAGCAGGTCGACCCGGCGGACCTCGAGCGCTTCCCCAAGGTCGAGCTGATCACGGTCGATGAGGCGTTCGGCGGGTGGCAGAAGGCGCAGAGCCGGCATTTCGCGGCCGGCGGGGTGTTCGACCAGATCGCCACCCAGTAGGGAGCCGCGGTGCGCGTGCTGCGCCTCAAGCAGCCGAGCGTCCTGCCCGGGTTCGGCCTGACGCTCGGCTTCACCCTCAGCTATCTCGGGCTGATCGTGCTGATCCCGCTCGGCGCGCTCGTGCTCAGTGCCGCGGGCGCCGGCGCGGACGCCTGGCGATCGCTCGCCTCGCCCCGGGTGCTGGCCGCGTTCCGCGTCAGCTTCGGGACGGCATTCGCCGCGGCGCTGGTCAACGCCGTGTTCGGCCTGATCGTCGCCTGGGTGATGGTGCGCTACACCTTCCCCGGCCGCCGGATCGTCGATTCGCTGATCGACCTGCCGTTCGCCCTGCCGACTGCGGTCGCCGGCATCGCGCTGACCGCGCTTTACGCCGGCAACGGCTGGCTCGGGCAGTTCCTCGAGCCGCTCGGCGTCAAGGTCGCATTCACCCCGTTCGGCATCGTCGTGGCGCTGATCTTCATCGGCCTGCCGTTCGTGGTGCGGACCGTCGAGCCGGTCCTGCAGGATCTCGACGTCGATGTCGAGGAGGCCGCCGCGACGCTCGGCGCCCGGCGCTGGCAGGCGTTCTCCCGGGTTATCCTGCCGGCGATCCTGCCGGCGCTGCTGACCGGCTTCGCGCTCGCGTTCGCCCGTGGGCTGGGCGAGTACGGCTCGGTCATCTTCATCGCCGGCAACATGCCGATGGTCTCGGAGATCGTGCCGCTGCTGATCGTGATCGAGCTGGAGCAGTACGATTACGCCGGCGCCACCGTGGTCGGAACCGCCATGCTCGCGGCGTCGTTCCTCCTGCTGCTCGCGATCAACCTCCTGCAGCGCTGGGCGCGTGCGCGCCAGGGCTGATGCGGAGGACACGCTGATGCTCGCCTCGGCCGGTGTGTACCAGATCCGCGTGGTCACGGCGGATCGCGCTCTGGTCCGCGCGGTCCTGATCGCGGCCGCGCTCGCGTTTCTCGTCGTGTTCCTGCTGCTGCCGCTCGTCGCCGTGTTCGTCGAGGCGCTGCGCCAGGGCGTCGGCGCCTATCTCGCCGGCATCACCGAGCCCGACGCGCTCGCGGCGATCCGGCTCACCCTCCTAGTCGCGGCGATCGCGGTGCCGCTCAACCTCATCTTCGGCATTTTCGCTGCGTGGGCGATCGCCAAATTCGAGTTCGCCGGCAAGAGCCTGCTGACCACGCTGATCGACCTGCCGTTCTCGGTGTCGCCCGTGATCGCCGGCCTGATCTATGTCCTGCTGTTCGGCGCCCAGGGCTTTCTCGGCCCGTGGCTGGCCGAGCACGACATCAAGATCATCTTCGCCGTGCCAGGCATCGTGCTCGCCACGCTTTTCGTCACGTTCCCGTTCGTCGCGCGCGAGCTGATCCCGCTGATGCAGGAGCAGGGCACCGAGGAGGAGGAGGCTGCGCGCATGCTCGGCGCGAGTGGCCTGCAGATCTTCCTGCGCGTGACCCTACCCAACGTGAAATGGGGCCTGCTCTACGGCGTGCTCTTGTGCAACGCGCGCGCCATGGGCGAGTTCGGCGCGGTGTCCGTGGTGTCCGGCCATATCCGCGGGCTGACCAACACGATGCCGCTGCACGTCGAAATTCTGTACAACGAGTACAACTTCGTCGCCGCGTTCGCGGTCGCATCCCTGCTCACGCTCTTGGCTCTGCTGACGCTCGTGCTGAAGGTCGCCCTCGAATGGCGATCGAAACGCGCAGAGCGCGCGCTCGGGGACTAGTCGAGGAGACCCGTCATGCGTGTCGAGATCCGGCGCGTCACCAAGACTTTCGACGCCTATAAGGCGCTCGATGGCGTGAGCGTCGACGTCAGGCAAGGGGAGTTCTGCGCGCTGCTCGGCCCGTCGGGCTCGGGCAAGACGACGCTGCTCCGCATCATCGCGGGGCTCGAGTTCCCCGATCAGGGCGAGGTCCGCTTCGCCGGCGAGGACGTGGTCCGGCGCGACGCGCGCGAGCGCCAGGTCGGCTTCGTGTTCCAGCACTACGCCCTGTTCCGCCACATGAGCGTGTTCGAGAACGTGGCGTTCGGCCTGCGCGTGCGGCCACGCCGCATGCGCCCGGCGGAGGCGCAGATCCGCGAGCGCGTGATGGAGCTCTTGCGCCTCGTCCAGCTGAAGCGCCTCGCCGCCCGCTATCCGCACCAGCTCTCGGGTGGCCAGCGGCAGCGCGTCGCGCTCGCCCGGGCGCTCGCGATCGAGCCGCGCATCCTCTTGCTCGACGAGCCGTTCGGCGCGCTCGACGCCAAAGTGCGCAAAGACCTGCGCCGCTGGCTGCGCGAGCTGCATCGGCGGCTCGGGCTGACCAGCGTGTTCGTCACCCACGACCAGGAGGAGGCGCTCGAGCTCGCCGACCAGGTGGTGTTGATGCGCGAGGGCAAGATCGAGCAGATCGGCAGCCCACGCCAGATCTACGACCGTCCGGCCACGCCGTTCGTCTACGAGTTCCTGGGCAGCGCCAACCGCCTGCCCTGTCAGGTCCACGCCGGCCGGATCGACGTCGCCGGCGGCTGGTTCGAGCCGCCCTACGGCATCGCGATCGCCGACGGCGCGGCATGGCTGTTCGTGCGTCCGCACGACGTCGCGATCGAACGGCCGGGGCGGGCGCAGGGCATGCCCGCGGTGCTCACCTCGGTCATGACCACCGGTCCGACCTACCGGCTGCGCCTCAAGCTCGAGCAGATCGATTCAGACGTCGAGGCCGAGATGACCAAGATGCGCTTCGACGCGCTCGGCCTCGCGCCCGGCACGCCCGTGGTGCTGCGGCCGCTCGAGTTCGGCCTGTTCCCGACCGCCGAGCCCGATCCCGCCGTGGCCCAGCCACTCGTCCCGACCCTCCCAGCGCAGGTCGCCGCTGCCTGAGGAGTCCTTCGTCGCTGGCATGTGCCCTAGAGATGTGCGGAGGATACTGTTGCTCCAGCTTTGACGTGCGCCCGTTCGAAGCCGCGTCCAGGTGGTGAATGCTTGATGCCATTCAGTGCAGAGTATTGAGCATCTCCTTGGCCTCGCGGAGAACCGGAACGCCAAATCCCTCAGAGAACCATTCGTATGTCGGGGCAAGTAAGTCTCGTGCCTGACTTTTCTTACCCTGATCACGCCAAAGACGTGCCAAGTCGGTCGCAGCCCGAAGCTCCCAGGTTCTGGCCTCTTGGCTGCGGGCGACCTCCAGGGCGCTCTCTAAAGCGATGCGAGCAGCTGCAGGATCAGGATTGTCCTTAGCCAGGAAGAGGGCCGCTCTGATCCGGTAGGCTTCGGCTTCCGGCCAGCGCTCACCCCATCGCTCAATCTGCTCAAGTGATCTGTCGATGTACTCGAATGCCTCCGCGAACTGCCCATCTTGCCCTAAGCCGCTTGCCAACATGACGGAGAACCCAGGTAGGAGGACAGCGCTCCCCGTCGCCCGAAGACCCTCGATCCCAACGCGCATCTGAGCGATTCCACCCTTCGGGTTGCCGCCTCGGGCCAATGCCCAACCATGGCAGACCTGAGCAATCGTAAGATAGAAGGGGAAACCCTGTTCAGCACTGAAAGCGATCAACTGGGGTGCCGAGTTCTGTATCACCTCCACTTCGTCAAGAATGTAGAGGGCTAGCAGGCTGAGGGCTCCCGCATACGCCTGGCTGAATGTATGCCCAGATCGCTCGGCCTCACGAATAGCCTCTTTGCGCCAATGATGGGCTTGCTCAGGATAGCCGAGCGCTGCCAGCGTCTGACATCCCATGGTAAAACTAGACATCAAATGGTCCTGGCCGTATATCAGAGCCAGTTTCTGACGTTGCATTGGATCGAATATTTGTTGGACAGATTTGAAGTGATGTAGAGCTCTACTGAATAGCCCGCAACAATGGGAATGGAGACCCAGCAGCCGCCGTGTTTCAATGATGGGGCCACGCTCATTCTGACGCTCGGCTGGTGGAATCATCTCCTCTGCTAAGGATAGAGCATAGCTTACATCGCCCCTTACCATATGATAGGTTGAGACACCGGCCAATGCCTGAAAGATGTGAATGCTTTCGCCCACCTGCTTACAGAGATAATGTGCCCTATCATACACCTGGACAGCTTCCGGTGCGGCATAACCCTTGGTGTTCATTAGCGGCACAGCCAAGGTGTTCAACAGCACCAGCTCCTGCTCTGCACGAGCACTCGTGTCTGGTAGTTTTCGGGCAAGTTCCAATCCTCGGGTGATGTGTGCGACAGCCTCCGCGTTCGCCGACCGCTGAGCGGCTCTTTCCCCCGCGCGCCTCCAATAGGCAATGGCGGGTTCGACCATGCCGGCCTCGGTGTAGTGGTGCGCCACCAACTCTGGCTCAGCTTCGACGATCTCTGGGAATCGCTGATCCAGAGCTTTCGCGATCTTAAAATGAAGCTGCTGGCGGCGTCTCTTGAGCATCGAGCCGTAGGCAGCGTCCTGGACCAGGGCGTGCTTGAAGGTGTAGATGGCCGTGGGCGGGGCGCCGCGCTGGAAGACCAGCTGCGAGGCGACCAAGCGGCCGAGCGCGTCCTGGAGTTCGGCCGCGGGCGTCGGCGCGACCGCCGCGATCAGCTCATAGCTGAACTCGCGCCCAAGCGCCGAACCGATCTGGGCGACCTCCTTCACTGGCAGCAGGCGATCGAGACGCGCCATTAGCGAATCGTGGAGGGTTGCCGGAACCTCCACCATCGCGGCCGTGCCAGCTAGCGAATAGCAATCGCCTCGGTCCTCGAGCAGATTGGATTCCAGAACCGCCTTGGTCAGCTCCTCGACGAACAAGGGCACGCCATCAGTCTTCTCGACGATCTGCAGGCGGAGTTGCTCGGGGAGCGCCTTGCCCTCGGTCACCTGGTCGATCAGGGCGCTGCACTCACGCCGGGCGAGCCGATTGAGGGTGTACGCCGTGACATGGGTGTGGCCGTCCCATGGCGGGGAGAACTCTGGGCGAAAGGTGATCACCAGCAGGACCCGCCGATCGGCGATGGCCCCGACCAGATGGTCCAGCAGCTCTAGCGTCGTCGGATCGATCCAGTGGACGTCCTCGAACACCATCAGTACCGGCTTTTGACGAGCGAGCTGCTCGATCTGCTCGACCAGAGCCGTGATGGTACGCTCTTTCTGCCGTTGGGGACTGAGGTCGAGCGGCGGGTAGCGATCACCGGTAGAAATTGCCAGGAGCGCCGCGAACAGCGGTGCGGTTGGCCGGACATCATCCACCGCCTGCGACAGCAACGACTCTAGTCGGTCGAGTTTCTCTTCTGCGGAAAGATCGGCGTCGAAACGCAACGCGCGTTCCAGGTGAGTGACAATCGGGTAGAAGGCGCTGTTGGTAAAGAACGGCGAGCACTGGATTTGCATCCGGACCTGTTCGTCGTCGGCCGTGCGGTCACGCAAGGTGCTCGTGATTCGGCTCTTGCCGATACCCGGTTCGCCACAGAGCAGGACCACTTGGCCCTCACCGTCCTTGGCTTGCTGCCAGCAGCGCAACAGCAGCGCGATCTCTTCGTCGCGGCCGACGAACGGAGTCAGGCCGGCCGCTGAGCGGGCCTCGAACCGGCTCTCCGCCGCGCTCAACCCCGCGACCCGCCAGATCGCGATCGGTCGATCGAAGCCCTTGAGCTGCTGCGCTCCGAGGCCGTCGTAAGTGAACACGCCGCCCAGCAGGTGTTTGGTATTCGCGCTGATCAGGACCTCGCCCGGCTCGGCGAGCGCCTGGAGACGCGCGGCGCGGTTCGGGGTATCGCCGACCACCGCCTCTTCCTGGGCGGCGCCCTCGCCGATCAGATCACCGACCACCACTAGGCCGGTGTCGATCCCGACCCGGGCCGCGAGGGCCTGTCCGCCCGGTGCGGTCAGGCGCTCGACCGCTCGGACCAGCTCGAGGCCCGCGCGGACCGCCCGCTCAGCGTCGTCCTCGTGGGCTTGCGGATAGCCGAAATAGGCGAGCACACTATCGCCCATGAACTTGGCAACGTGGCCGTCAAACTGGTTGACCACTCCGACGCAGCAATTCTGATACGCCGTGATCACCTCGCGCGTGTCCTCGGGGTCGAGCCGGGCCGAGATCGCAGTCGATCCCACGAGGTCGCAGAACAGAACGGTCAACTGACGGCGCTCGGCCTCGGTCGGCTTTCTTTGTCGGGCCGGCAGGGGCTCGGCCCCGCCACCTAGAGCCGCAATCGCCTTGAGCAACTTCTTGCGAGGGCCAAGCGGGATACCGAGTTCCTTTAGGTCCGCATCAGTGAGCTCGGGCACAATCTCGGCATCGATCTCACCTTCTCGGAACGCCTCTTCATAGCGCTCCAGCCCTAGCTCGCGTATCCAGGCCGCGATATCCACAAAACCATCCCATCGCAATAGTTGATCGGCAGCGAACAGTACCAGAGACATCGGTCTGAGGCCATCAATCCGTTCGTGGCCGGGTTTGGCCTGTTACCGTACTCCGTTCATCAGCGGCTGTGACCGAGGGATGTGGCATGATCCTTGTGGTCTCGACAGGAGACAGATCCGCTGAATCCGAGGCGTCGTCCTAGAACGTAGGCCGCCCCAAGCTCGCCCCAATTCCGCGATCGGGCCTATGGTGGTTATTCCTATGGTATGCTACGTTCTCTCGAATGCTGGGCGCGAGGACCGTGGCAGGCAGAGGGCGTGGCATCGGGCCCCGAAAACCAAACGAACCCAAGAGACTGCCCAAATTCAATGCATTAGGTTATGGGGCGGTGCTTGAGTCCTGTCCAGTGCCGGCGCGCGCCCGGGGCTTTGGGCACTGGTCGACGACCGTGCCGGCTAGAGCCACCGACGCTGCTCAGTCCGCGGCTTCCTGGTCGGCGAGCACGATCACCGGCTCCATGCGCTCGAGGTCCTCGGGCGCGATGTGGCAGGCGATCCTGTGGCCGCGCCCGAACACCCGGATCGGGGGTTCCTGCTCCTCGCAGATCTTGCCGAGCTTGCGCGGGCAGCGCGTCTGGAACGGGCAGCCCGGCGGCGGATTGACCGCCGACGGAATGTCGCCCTCGAGCACGATGTGCTTCTTCTCGACCGAGGTGTCGGCGATTGGGATCGCCGAGAGCAGCGCCTCCGTATACGGGTGATAGGGTGGCGCGAACACCTCGTCGGTCGTGCCCTGCTCGGCGATCGTGCCGAGATACATCACCACGACCCGGTCGGCGAGGTAGCGCACCAGCGACAGGTCGTGGCTGATGAACAAGAGCGTGGTGCGCTTGTCGCGCTGGATCTCCATGAGCAGCTGGGTGACCGCGGCCTGGACCGAGACATCGAGCGCCGAGACCGGCTCGTCGGCGACCACCACGCGCGGGTTGCCGGCGAACGCGCGCGCGATGCCGACCCGCTGCTTCTGGCCGCCCGACAGCTGACGCGGCCGGCGCAAGTAGAAGTCGCGTGGCAATTTCACGATGTCGAGCAACTGCATCACCCGCTCGCGCACTCGCTCCGGGTCCTTCTCGACGCCGAACTTCCGGATCACGCGCGCGATCTGCGAGCCCACGCTGTGGCTCGGGTTGAGCGTGTCGAACGGGTTCTGGAACACCATCTGCAGATGGCTCACCACCTGCGGGCGGCGCTTCTGCACCGGCACTTGGCTGAGGTCCTGGTTGTCGAGCACGGCCTTGCCGTCGCTCGCCGTCTCGAGGCCGAGCAGCACCTTGGCGAAGGTCGACTTGCCGCAGCCCGATTCGCCGACGATCGCCACGGTTTCGGCCTCGCGCGCTTCGAAGTCGAGCTTCTCGTTCGCCTTGACCGTGCGCACCCGCTCGCCGCGGATCAGCGCCATCAGCGAGCTGTCGCGGATCTCATAGTACTTCTTCAGGTTCTCGACCCTGAGCACGACCGGGCCGAGCTCGGCGGCCGGCCCACCTTCGGTCGCCTGCGGTCGGACGCTCCAGTCGATCGCCGCAATGCGCCGACAGCGGCTCACGTGGCCGGGCTGGCCGGGGACCGCCTCCATCTCGATCCGCCCGTGATCGCACACGCCGGCCCGGAAATGGTCGCAGCGCGGGCCGTAGTTGCAGCCCTCGGGGCGCTCGTGCGGCAGCGGCAGCTGGCCGCGGATCGGCACCAGCGGGCGCGCGTGCTTATCCGCGCCGGGCAGCGGAATCGAGCTGAACAGTCCCTTCGTATAGGGGTGGCGCATGCGGTCGAACACCTCCTCAACCGTGCCCACCTCGACCGCCTCGCCCGAGTACATGACCGTGATGCGATCGCACGTCTCGAGGATCAGGCCGAGATTGTGCGAGATGTAGATCATCGAGGTGCCAAAGCGCGCGCTGATGTCCTTGATCAGCTCGACGATGCCGGCTTCGACCGTGACGTCGAGCGCGGTGGTCGGCTCGTCCAGCAGCAGCAGCGCCGGATTCGACAGAAGCGCCATGGCGATGACCACGCGTTGCTGCTGGCCGCCCGAGATCTGGTGCGGGTAGCTCTCCATGATCCGCGCGGGATCGGGCAGGCGCACGGCGCCCAGCATCTCCAGCGCCCGCGCATACGCCGCCCGCTCCGAGCAGCCCTCGTGGAACCGCGGCACCTCCATCAGCTGCCGCGCGATCTTCATCGACGGATTGAGCGAGGCCATCGGCTCCTGGTAGACCATCGCGATCTGCGAGCCGCGCACCTGGCGCAGCTCCTGCTCGCTCATCGCGGTCATGTCGCGACCCTTGAACTGGATCTCGCCGGACATGATGCGGCCGTTCTTGCCCATGTATTGCATGATCGCGAGCGCGACGGTCGACTTGCCGCAGCCGGATTCGCCGACGATGCCGACCGCCTCGCCGGGCATGACGGTCAGGTTGAAGTCGACCACCGCCGGGATCTCGCCCGCGCGCGTGAAATAGGAGATGCACAGGTCCTTGCATTCGAGAACGGGCGTCTGGGCCCTCATGGCCGCGCCTCCGTCAGTCGCGCAGGCTCATCTCGCGCAGGCCGTCGGCGAGCAGGTTGAAGCCGAGGATCAGGCTTGAGACCGACAGCGCGGGAATCACCAGCATGTAGGAAAACTTGAACAGCATGGCGGTCTTGGCCGCCTCCTTGATCATCAGGCCCCAGTCGGGGTCGGGAGGCTGCAGGCCGAGGCCGAGGAAGGTCAGCGTGGTGATCGCCACCGTGGTGTAGCCCAGACGCAGGCAGGCATCGACGATGATTGGCCCGCGCGCGTTCGGCAGGAGCTCGACCAGCATGATGTAGAGCGGGCTTTCGCCCCGGGTCTGGGCGGCGAACACGTAGTCGCGCGTCTTGATGTCGAGAGTGAGGCCCCGCACGATGCGCATGATCGCCGGCGCCGAGGCGAAAGTGACCGCGATCACGATGTTGAACCCGCTCGGTCCCAGATAGTTCAGGATCACGATGAACAGGACCATGACCGGGAACGACAGGAGCACGTTCGCGAAGAACGAGATCAGCTCGTCCCACCAGCCCGACAGATAGCCGGCGAGCAGGCCGAACATCGTGCCCACGGCATAGGCGACGAGCGTCGCGGTCACGCCCCAGACAATCACGCGCTGACACCCCCAGAGCGTGCGCGCGAGCATGTCGCGGCCCTTGAAGTCGGCGCCCAGCCAGAAGAACACGCCGTTCTTCTCGGTCAGCGGCAGCGCGAACGGCGCGATCGGCTTGTTGGGGTCGAGCAGCGGCAAAAACGGCGCGGTGATCGCGATGAACAGCCAGAAGAACACGAGCGACGCGCCGATCACCGCGACCCAGGATTCCCGCCACGTGGTGATCGCGACGAGGTAGAGCAGGACGGCCGCCGGGATCGCCGGCAGCAGAACGAGGTTCCTCCCCGCACCGAGCATGTGACCGAACATGACGTGCAGCATGAGCGGCAGCCACATCAGCGCGATCAGCAGCAGGAGCACGCGTGGGTTCGTCAGCCGCGCGATCAGGGAGGGAGAAGGCCGGGTCGCCGGAATCGCTGCGACAGCCACCGCGTCCCTCCTCAGGCGAACCGGATGCGCGGGTTGAGGAAGGTGTAGCCGACGTCCGAGATGATCTGCGAGGCGACCGCCACGATCACCGCGACCAGCGTACACGCCTGGACCACGTAGACGTCGCCGAACAATGCCGCCTCGAGCAGCAGCTTGCCGAAGCCGTCGTATTCGAAGAACACCTCGACCACGACCACGCCCGAGAGCAGCCAGTTCATCTGCAGCACGATCACGGTGAACGGCGCGATCAATGCGTTGCGGAGCGCGTGCTTCATGATCACGCGTTGATAGGGAATGCCCTTCAGGACGGCGGTGCGGATGTACTGCGAGGTCATGACCTCGGCCATCGACGCGCGGGTCATGCGCGCCACATAGCCGAAGTCGTAGAGCACGAGAGTCAGCACCGGCAGAACCAGCTGCTTCCAGTCGAAGCCCTGGGTCATGGCCGATTTCGCCGGCAGCCAGCCGAGCCCGAGCGCGAAGATCACGGTGAGGATGATCGCGGTGGCGATCTCGGGAATCGAGGTGGTGAACACGGAGATGAACGAGATGGCGCGATCCTGCGCGGAGCCTTCCTTCATGCCGGCAAGCACGCCGAGCACCAGGGAGATCGGGATCATCAGGGCGAACACCCAGAACGCCAGGATGCCCGTATTGATCAGCCGCTCGAGCAGGAGCGGCCCGATCGCGGTGTTCTTCTCGAACGAATGCCCGAACTCACCCCTGACGACGTCGCCCGCCCAGTTGACGAAGCGCTGATAGAACGGGGCATCGAGGCCCTTTTCGGCAAGCCAGTTCTGATAGGCCTCATCGGTCAGCGCCGAGACCCCGAAACTGCCGAGCTCGGCGACCGCGATCTTCTTCTTGAACTGATCGGTATCGAAGATGACGAACAGGATCAGCGACGCGACCGCCATGATCAGGGCCATCTGGATCAGGCGGCGAAGGATCAATGCCAACATCGGAGTCTCAGCGCGCGGTCGGTTCGGGCCCGGGGGCAACCGCTCGCCGACCCAACGCCGGGGGTGGGCTCCGGCCGCGCCCGGAGCGGGCGGCCAGGGGCACTATGCCTCCAGCCAGACCTGGTTGAACTGATGATACTGGGTCGGATGCGCCGGGTAGTCCTTCACCTTGTGACTGATCATGGTGAACACCGGGCGCCAGACCGGTTGCAGCATCACGGCGTCGTCCTGCAGGATCTTCTCGACCTTCTCCATCTTGGCCGTGCGCACGGCCACGTCGAGCGTCGCCTCGGCGTCGTCGAGCGCGGCGTCGAACTCCGGGTTCGCGTAACCGGTCTCGTTCCAGGGCACGCCGCTGCGGTAGCCGAGCGACAGCACCATGGTGCCGAGCGGCCGATGCGTCCAGGAGGTCGCCCCGAACGGGGTTGCGGTCCAGATCTCCCAATACTTGGAGGCCGGAATCACGTTGATGTTGAGGGTGACGCCGATGTCCTTGAGCTGGTCACGCCAGATTTCAGCGACTGTCTGGTTCCAGGGGCCATCGAGGTTGCCGACGTCGATGGGGGGCAGCTCGATGCCGTTCGCATAGCCGGCTTCAGCCAGCAGCTTCTTGGCGCCCTCGACGTCCCGCTCGATCATCGGCAGCTGGAAATATTCGGGGTGTACCGGGCTGACGTGATGGTTCTCGGCGACGTCGCCCCGCCCTTGGAACACCAGCTCACGGTAAACCGAGTTGTCGGCCGCCTTGACCAGCGCCTGGCGGACTTTCTTGTTGTCGAATGGCGCTTCGGTGACCTTGAAGCGGAGGCACAGCGTCTGCGCGGTCCGCGCCGGGACGATCTCGCCATCGAGCGCCTCGGCGAGCTCGTACTGCTCGACGCCGAAGCCGTAGATGCTGTCCACCTCGCCCGAGGCGAACGCGGTCAGCTGATTGTCGGCCTCGAAATTGTAGTAATGGATCTCGTCGAGATAGACGTCGCCGCCCCAGTACTTGAACTCCTTGCCGTCGGTGGTCTGAGTGATCCGTTTCAGGATGCATCGGTCGCCGACCGTGAGCGGCGCGCCCAGGGTATAGGCCCCGGTGCCGATCGGATTATCCGAGAACGGCGGCTTGAAGGAGGGATGCAGGATCGCGGTCGGGTAATTGTAGCAGTCCTCCGGCGCCGACAGCACGGGCTTGTTCAGGTTGAACCGGACGGTGTGCTTGTCCACGGCCTCGACCGAGTCCATGCTGGCGAAGGTCGACAGCCCGATGTTGGATGATCCGAGGTCGGGGTTGCGCCAGCGTTCGATGTTCCAGACCACGTGATCGGCGACGAACTCCTCGCCGTTGTGCCAGAGCACTCCCTGGCGCAGGTGGAAGGTCCAGGTCTTGAGGTCGTCCGACGCTTCCCAGCTTTCGGCCAGCATCGGGCGGGTGACGTTGTCGGGACCGGTGATCGCCAGATATTCGGCGATATGCCGGGTCTGATTCGACATCTGGGTCCAGGAGTAGGTTGCGGGGTCGTCCATCTTCTGGACTTCCATTGCGACACGAAGAGTGCCGCCCTTTTTAGGCGTACCCTGGGCGCGGGCGCGCGGGATCGCGTCCTCGCCGAGGACCTTGCCAACGATCCCGTAGGCGACCGGAGCAGACATGCCGAGCAGCGTCGCCGTGCGCAGGAACTCCCGCCGGTCGACGCGGCGCGCCTCCAGTTGCTCCACAAGTCGCGGGATGTACGGGTGCACTCTGCGCTCGTCAGACTTGGCCATCACCAGGGCTCCCCTGATTCGTTGCTTGGGCTCGCCACGATTCCGACGCTGATCCGACGAACGCTCGATCGGCCTTGGGCGCGGGAACTGGCTGTCCTTGCTCGACAGTAGCCCATCACCCGGGGCTGTCAACCGCACCCACGGCCGGTCGAGGCGGCGCACGATGTGTGCCGCACCGAGGTGCGCCGAGCAGAGCGGGCGGCCAAAATCTCGTTTGCAAGGCCGATCGCCGGCCGGCGAGCCACCGCTCGGTGCGGCTCGCACGCACGCAGGTCCAGAACGACGGCCGGCTGGAATGGATCCCGGGTCGGCATCTCCCGCCATCTCCGGCGCAAGCATGCGCCGTCGGGGACTGTGACCAGTTCCGGAGTTGCGCTATAGACGGCCAGTTTGGCTGGGGACTTTGGTCGCTTCTGACCTGCTGGAACGGGGAGCCAGGGGCACTCGGCGACCGGGGCAACTCCGATGGCAGGAGGAGGTCGCCCTTCTGGGTAAAGGGTACGAGTCCCTCAGAGAATTGGCAGCGCTGCGGCCAATCCGGCTGTGTTGCTGCGCATCAATTTCTCGGCGAGCCGGCCCGAGGCAATATCATGCGAGCCCACCGCAGGGGGCTGCGGAGAATGGCGTCATCGATCGCGCCGCGAGGTGGCTCGCTGGCGTGACGCTGGTGGTGGCCTTCGCCACGTGCGCCGACCGGGCGGGCGCCGAACCGCAGCTGCGGCCTTCGATCACGATCACCGAGGAGTTCTCGGACAACATCGACCTCACTCCCGACCATGAGCAGTCGGCATTCGTCACCCGGGTCACTCCGGGGCTGAGCTTCCGGGGCGACACGTCGCGCTTCAAGGGCGGCTTTGACGGAGCCATCTCGACCCGGTACGCTACCGCCGGCCAGGACAGCGGCTTTCAGGTCAACGGTGGCCTCACCGCAGACGGCGACCTGCAGATTGTGCGCGATCGCCTGTCGCTCGAAGCCCAGGCTTCGATCAGCCAGCAGGTGCTCAACAACGAGCAGGCGCAGACCGAGGCCAACCTGGACACGGTGCAGGTGTATCAGGTCAGTCCCGTGCTGCGTAACCGCATCGGTGGTTTCGCGGTCAGCGAGGTCCGTTACATCCTCGGCCAGATCCTGGCCAACAGCAACGATTTTTCCGACACCACCGCCCACGTCGGGCAAGCTTCGCTCGCCAGCGGATCCGATTTCGATCGCCTGCGCTGGCTGCTCGACGGTCGCATCTCGGAGGCGATCCGGTCCGGGGACAGCAACGTGTCGCGCCGCGACGTCGATCTGGAGACCGAATCCGGCATCACCAGGGAGCTCTCGGTCATCGCGAGCGGCGGCTATCAGTCCTTCGACGGTGGCGACACCAAGTTCGACAGCCCGACCTACCGGGGCGGCTTCCGATGGCGTCCGGGCCGACGGACCGACATCGCTCTGACCTACGGCAAGAGCGACGATCGGTTCAGTCCGGCGGCCACGCTGCGCTATCAGATCACCGAATCTTCGCACTTTATGGTACGCTATTTCGAAAGCCTCAGCACATCGCAGCAGCGGCTGTTCGAGAACGTCTCTTTGATCGGGATCGACCCCCAGAACGGCGTGTTCATCGACGAGCGATCGGACACGCCCTTCGATCCCCGGCCCGATCCGTTCGACATCGATGATCAGACCGAATACATCAAGGCGCTGCGCACCGATTTCGTGCTCCAGCGCGGCTCCTATACCGTCGGGCTGCGCGGCTACTTCGGCCACGAGGAGCAGGTTGGCAACGATGATGATTTCGACGACGGCAACACGCGGGACGTCTACAGCATCGACGCGATCTGGTCCCGACAGCTCGGCCGCTGGTTCGCCGTCGATCTGCTGGGCGGCTTCGAGCGCACCGAATTCCAGGGTGGCCGCAAAGACGACGAATACCTGATCCAGCCGGGCCTGCGGTATCTGCTCAGTCCCAGGGCCACGCTGTTCATCAATTATCGCTACCGCTGGCAGGATTCAAACGACCCCACTGCCGAGTACACCGAAAATTGGCTGGGCGCGGGTTTACGACTCGCCTGGTAGTGCTCGCGCGGTCGACCGCTGGCTCTTGCGTCGCCCGATCTCTACGGGCGCCACCAGAGTTTCCAGCACGCGCAGGCTGGGCGCCCAGGCATAGTCGGCAAGCACGCGGGCGCGGGCGCGCGCGCCCACGGCCCTGGCAAACTGCGGATCGAGCGCCTGGCTGGTCGCCCGGGCGAAGGCGTCGGGGTCGGTGGCGAGGACAATGTCCTGTCCGGGGCGCACGCGCAGTGCCCGCGCCGCAGGCGGCGTGGCCACCACGACCTTCGCCATCGCCATGGCTTCCAGCACCTTGTTGAGCACGCCCTGAGCAACGCGCAGCGGCGCCACCGCCACGGCCGAATGCGCCAGAAACGGTCGCACGTCCGGCACCGCGCCGGTCACGGTGAAGCCCAGCCGCATGGCGCAGCGACGCAGCCGCCGCCCCGGCCGCCGCCCGACCACCACGAAGCGCAGGTCGGGGTGCTCGGCGCGCAGCCTGGGAAGCACGCGGCGCGCGAACCACAAGGCGGCATCCTCGTTGGGCCAATAGCCCATGTCGCCCGTGAAGACGACCACCGGACCGCCCGGCCCGAACGGGCATGGCAGGTACAGCTCCGGCGAGAAATGGCGGCTGTCCACGCCGTTCGAAACCACCATGACCCTGCCCTGCGGGCACGGAATCAGCTGCTGGAAGGCCTGCGCTTCGGTCGGCGAGACAAACAGGCAGTGATCGCATCGCGCCACGGCATCGCGATCGAACGCACGCAACCGATCCCGCTCGCGCCGATAGAGCCAGGACAACGGCCAGTGCCGGTATCCGGCAATCTCGCCCCATTTTTCCGAGTCGATGTCGACGAAATCGACGATGCGCCGCACGCTCCGCCCCGGCCCACGCGGCAGAAACTGCGCCATCGCCGCCGAATAGGCAAAAATGCACCGGATCGGCCGACGCTGCACCAGATGGCCGATCCAGTCGGCCAGCGCCGGATCGCGCAGGACGGCTGTGCTCAGGGCCTCGTTGCGCAGCAGGGCGCGCCACGCACGAGATAAGACGCGCGCGCGCGGCAGAGCGGCAAAGTAGCATTCGGCGCACAAGCGGCGCAGATGGTCCGCGTGGCGCCAGTCGTCGGAATCGTCGACGAAGCATCCCAGATGGACCACATGACGGCGCGCGAGGTGCGCGAGGAAGTGATAGGCGCGGATCTTGTCGCCCTTGGTCGGCGGGTAGGGGATGCGATGCGCGAGAAACAGGATCTCCGCCAATCGGCTTACCCGAGGCCGCGAGAGATCAGCGGGCCGACCACATTGGCGAGGGGCAAAGGCAGGCGGCGCCAGAGCGCGACCGAAAGCGCGTACTTGGGATTGAGCGGGTTCACATTGGGCAGCTCTGACTGGCGCAGCAGGAAGTACTCGTGGTGCAACGGTTGCGGGGCAAAACCCCAGATCGACTTGTACGCGAAGGTCCCCGTACCGAGCTTGCTGCGGCCGAAATCGAACACTTGGACGCCCTTTTCGCAGGCGCGTCGCATCACCTCCCAATACATGAAGTCGTTGGCCGCGCACCGCCGCGCCTCGTCGAGCCCGCCGCCGTAGTACGGCAGCACCTCGTCGCGGAAATAGAAGCTGATGACGCTGCTCAGCGGTCCGCCGCGACGGACCACCGTCAGGATTTCGCAATCCGGCCCGAAGACATCCAAGAGCGTCCGGAAATAAGCGCGGGGATAGACCGGCGTGCCGAGATCGCGCACGCGCCGCGAATAGACGCGATAGAACCGTTGCACGTCGCCGTCGAACTCGCTTCGAAGGCCGAGCGCCCGCGCCTTGCGCAGCATCGCCCGGCGTTTGCGCGGCACGGCGTGGAGAATGGCCGCCGGGTCTGGTGCCAGGCGCTTGCGGAAGGTGGCGTAGAGACCCGAGTTGCGGGCCCAGGGCAGATCGGACGGCGCGCGCAACCGGTACTCCAGGTAGTCGACGTCCAGCTGCCCGGCGAGCCTCATGGCGGACTGATTGAGCGCCTGCGCGCTCGCCTGATCGCTCACGAGCGGTCCGCCGTAGACCCCGTAAGCAGTGGAGACCAGCGCATTGCCGAACAGCCGGCTAGACAGATGAACGAGCGGCAGCACGCCCGTGATGCGGCCGTCGCGCTTCGCCTGCAGGAAATGGCAAGGGTGGCGGAAGCTGCGCTCGATCACCTCTTTCCAGCCGGCTCGATGGAAAAAAGTCGCATCGGCGGCGGTATGGACGAAGCGATCCCACGCCGCGACGTCGTCCAATGATTCGACCCGGAGCGCCGGCGCGGCGATCTGGTCCGAAGGCCTTGAGCTGCCGGTGACATCGCGCGGCGCCCCATTGGCGGCGACGGCATGCTCCGCGGGCATGCGAGCTGACCCTGGCGATTTCGCGGGACTCGTCAGGACGAGCGTCACGCGCCGCGCGCCCCGTCGGTGGGCGCCGGCTGGGCAAGCAGACCCTCCCGCCGCAGCTCTTTCATCACCGTGTCGACCAGGTCGGGGCCGATATCGTGACGCTCCTCGACGTACCCTACCAGCAGCAGGCGGTCGAAGACCATATTGATTCGGCGTGGTATGCCGCGCGTTTCCTGATACACGCGCGCGAACACGTTCTCGGCAATGCTCGGGTTGTCGGCCCAGCCGACCGCGCGCAGCCGATGCTCGATGTAGCCGCGGGTCTCGCTGGCGTTGAGCGGCCGCAGGTGACTGCTGGCGACCACCCGCTGTTTGATCTGCTCGAGCGCGCCTTTGGCCAGGGTTTCGCGGAACTGAGTCTGGCCCAAAAGGAACGTCTGGACCAGCGGCGTCTCCTCGAAGCAGTAGTTCGAGAGCATGCGCAGTTCCTCCAGCGAGGCGGGCGGGAGGTTATGCACCTCATCGACGATGATCACCGGGTTCAGGCCCCGCCGCGCGTCGATGAAGAACCGCTCGAGCTCACGGACCGTGCTCGACTTCGCGGCGCCCGCCGTGTCGAGCCCAAAGCCGCTAGCCACCAGCTTGACGGTATCGTCCGGCGCCAGGTACGTGGTCAGGATCTTGCAGGTGCGGTAGCGCTCCCGGTCGATCACCGACAACAGGTAGTCGACGAGCATGGTCTTGCCGGTGCCCACGTCGCCGGTGATCAACACGAAGCCCTCGGACTTCTGCAGGCCGTAGGTGAGGTAGGCCAGCGCTCCTTTGTGGATCCGGCTCGGATAGAAGAAGCGGCTGTCCGGGGTCAGGCGGAACGGCAGGCCGCGAAGTCCGTAGAACTGGGCGTACATCGCGGCCGTCAACTTAGGGCAGCGGAATGGCGTCTGCCCGGCTTATAGTAGGATTTGTAGTAGGCGCCAAACCGAACCGCGCCGAAGCGGAAGCGCGCCTTGTTGAGCACCAGCCCGATGTGCGGACAGATGCCTATCAGGTTCAGCGCCTCGATGATCGCTACGCGGTTGGTCTTGTCAGCTTCCACGACCAGGACCGTCTGATCCACGTGGCGGGCCAGCGCACTCGGCTCACTCGTCGCCAGCACCGGCGGCGCATCCAGGATGACGATGCCATGCGGCGCGGCGACACAGACAGCGCGCAGGATCGCACCCATGCGGTCGCTGGCGAGCAGCTCGGCGGAGAGGGCATGGTGCTGGCCGGCGGGGATGATCGAGAGGCCCTCAATCGAGGTCGCCAGAACCACATCCTCGAGCTCCAGCGTGTCATCCTGAAGCAGGTCGATGAGGCCGTGCTCGACCCGTAGTTGGAGAAACTGGGCGACGGACGACTTGGCCGGATCGGCGTCGATCAGAATGACGGAGTGGTCCCGCTCGGCGGCGAGGCTGAAGGCCAGATTGAGCGCCACGAAGGTCTTGCCCTCGCCCTCGCGCGTACTCGTCACCATCACCAGATTGGCATTGGCGGCGCCCTCGGCCCGAGCCTTGTCGATACGTTCCAGCAACGCGCGTTTGATCAGCCGGAACTCCTCCGTGGTCCGGTTGACGTTGCTGCCCGGTGTGAACATCCCTGCGCGCGCCAGTCGTCTAGCATCGATCTCGACCTTGGACGCGCCCGGGTCGCGCGCCGGGCGCCTGCGGGGGCGGACCGGCTCGGAAGGAGCGAAGACGGGGCTGACCGGCCCGTCGGCCGGCTCGAGATGACCGACCCCAGGGGGCGCCCGTGTGGTGCGCGCGAGCGCGCTCATCTTAGCGATCGCGCGCTCCACGACCGAGCCGGCCCGACCGCCATCGGATTTGCTTCCAGGCGAGGCTGATCGATGCAAGGCCGAAGCTTCCCGTCCGGCTAGCTGCGCATGCTGTCGTGAAATGCGCTGATCAGCTCGGCGGGTACGAGCTCGCGCCACGCGATGCGCGCATCGGTCAGCAGGAACACGCCGTAGACCATGGCGAGCAACGCGAACCCGCCGGCGAAGGTGGACACCTCGGCCATGCGCCAAGTGCGCTGTCCAGCGGACTGCACCGCCGACACGGTGCCCAGGACAGGCAAGTTGAAGGCGCGCCGCAGCTGCGCGGGATCGGAGAAGCACTCGTTGACGTGGACGAGGATGAAAGCGAACGACGCCCCAGAGGCGAGGGCGACGAGCAGGACCAGCGAGATCAGAACGCTGCGCGAAGGCCCATCTGGAGCTACCGGCACGCGCGGCGGTTCGACGATCTGGTACTTAATCCGGTCGGTACCGGCTTCGCTCTCCTGCGCGAGCTTGGCCTGCTCCCTGCGGGCGAGCAGCTCGCCGTGCTTAACCTTGAGCACGTCGTAGTCCCGGGTGAGCTTGGCGAGCTCGACCTCCGCACCGGGAATTTGGGCCGCTCGCTCTTCCATTCGGGCGAGACGGGCCCGCACGCTGTCCACCCGGCCGCTGTATACCGCTGCTTGGGCATCGGCTTCGCCGAGCTGTGACTTGATCTGCTCGTAGTCGACCAAGGGCAAGGATGCTCGCGCTCTGCCTCCGCTCGCGCGTTGGCCCGCGGCTTTGCCGTCCAAGGGCGTCCCGGCGTCGCCGCGCAGGCTGGCGAGCTTGCGCCGCAACGCGATCACGTCGGGGTGCCGCTCCGTGTAGTTCATCAGCAACTGCTCGAGCGCCTGCTCCGTCTCGAAGATCTGCAGGGCGGTGTCTGACGTGGGCCCCGCACTGAGCTCGCCGCGCAGGCGCGTCTGCAGCGCCTTGGTGCGCGCAAGCCCCGCTTCGGCCTCGGCGAGTTCGTCGCGCAGCTGCTCCGTCTGGAATTCGTAGTTCTCCTCGCTGGGCAAGGTGCTCAGGCGCTGCTGCCGGAAGGTAGCCAAGCGCTTCTCGGCATCGCCCAGCTGGCGCTCGTAGTCGGCGATCTGCCGGTCCAGGAACGCCTGGGCATTCTCCATCTGTTCGCGGCTGTGGCCGAGGTTGGCGTCCAGGAAGACGTCGGTCAGTGCCTGCGTGATCTGCTGGGCGCGCGCCGGATCGGGGTCGGTGAAGCTGAGCCTCAGCAGATACTCGCCCTCGTTCACGAAGGAGGTGCGGCTGCGCAGGCTGTTGAGCAGACGCTCCATCGCGTCGGGCGTGGTGGCGGTGAGGTCGAGGTCGGTCATGCGCGCGACGCGCTCGAGATTCGCGCGCGTGGTCAGCGTCTGCTTCATCACCTCCGGATCGAGGTTGAGGTCCCAGTCGATCGCCAGACCCTCGAGCACGGGTTTCATGATGCTGGTGGCGTCGATGAAGATGCGCGCGCTCGAGGTGTAGGTGTTGGGCAGCGCCACCACGAGGGCCCAGCCGAGCAGCGCGACCAGCCAGCTGGCGCCCAGCGCAGCCCAGCGGCGATGCCAAACCGCATTCAGGAGGTGAAGAAACTGGGCGTAGAGTTCGTGCACGCTCGGTCGCTGTCACTCTCGGCGCCAGCCCGGTGCCCTCGGCAGCGCCCGGTCTCATGCCGCGTCGTCCCGCCGGCCCCATGCCGCGGGCGCACCCCCGACGCACCGCCATTTACCATAGCATAGCAGCCGCGGGCGAATACTACCAATCGCCCGGCTCGGCTGGTCCCGCTCACCTTATCGGAGAGTTGGCGCCCCTGCGCGCCCCCCGATCCGGGTCAGTTGGCTGTTCGAGGGCGCGCGACCAGGACCATGCCCACGAGGATGATCGCGATGCTGACCAGCAGGCCCGCGTAGGCGCGCCAGCCGTCGAGCGAGATGTGCCCCTGGCCGAGCCAGAGATCCTGAAGATAGACGAGATTGTTCGCGATCACGCCCAGCACGATCAGGAGCAGCCCCGACAGTTTGCGCATCACCAAACCTCCCCGACGCCTTCCAGAGATCCTACTTGATCTCACCCCGGTCCGTCACGACAGGCGTTCTGTGCCGCATTCCCTACACGCCTGCCATCAGGAGGCAGTAGAAAGCCGAGCTTTATCAGACATTCGAGCTCGCCCACTCGGACGGTTTCCCGAAAGGCCGACAGGTCCGCTCATCCCTGGAGCACTACACGTATGCCTGGGTATGGGGACCAATCCAGGAGAAGCTAGAGAGTAAATCCACGTAATGCCTCATGGGGCCAGCTTGCTAGTTGGAGTACGTCCGTGTACTCTTGATTTGCCGCCTCGAATCAATCTGAAAGAGCATCCGCTTGAACGACTCCCGCTTCGAGGATTGCCCGACAGAGGAGCACAAACCGGACGGCAGTGCTCTCCCCGACTGCCGTCGGCGCGCCATCTTGCGGGCGGTGGCCATCTCGCCTGTGATCCTGACCGTACCCAGCAAATTGGCGCAGGCTCAGGCACTCCGTTCGTTCGGTACCTCCCTGTGTGCGCCCTTCGGGCTCCAGATGATCATTTCCGCAGGCAAGCAGCCGCAGGCCAACAACGCGCTCCGCGAGTGCAAGCGGATGCTGGGGATCTGACTGGCAGGGCGCGGTCCATCGTCCGCGTCATCGCCCGCCGAGGCCGCGGCGCACAGCTTGGTACCCAAGATGGGGGAGGAGGACTCGTGCCGGCATACGAAGCCAATGGGAACGCATGTAAAGCAGCCACGATCCTAGGGCGTCTTCGACCTTCTCTCTCGGCCGGGGGACGAGGGCGCGCGGCGCCAAACGGTCCATCAGTGACAGCACGGGCCGCGGTGGTGCATGGGCTCCGGCGGCAGTCGTGACCTCATCAGGAACAGCCGTACCCAACAGGCGCCGTGCATACCGGAGCGCATAGAACAGAGGACGTCCGAGATCGAGAGACTGAGCGCGCGCCACCAGGTCGGACCAGAAGCCTCGCTGTCTGCCGAACGCCCCGAGCAGATCACCGATGTCGATCAGGTCCCTGAGGGATCGGTACAGGTCGCCATCATGAAACAGGTGCGCCGCACTGTGCAGGACCATGTCGGGTGGCGCCAGTACATGCAGTCTGCTGCCACCCAGACGCCTGGCCTCTGTCCAAAGCTTGGCGGGGTCCGGCTTTAGCCGCGCGGTGGGAGGCAGGATGGCGTGGTGCACGTCGACTATGGTGCCTCGCTCGCCGTGGCAGAGCGGGGGCAGCTCATGCATCCAGGTGCGGTAATAGCGCTGGTCGTATGAGTCGAGTTTCATGCGCTGCCAACCGGCATCTTCCAACCCGGTCTCGACCGGGTCCAGCGCGGTGCGCGGCACCATGATGTCGACATCACTGACAGAGCGACCCCTGGCCGCGGGCAGCCCGGCGGCGACATAAGCCGCGCCCTTGAGTAGCAGGATCGGAACGTCGAGGTGCCTCAGCGCGCGCTCGATCCGATTCAGTTCCCAGCGGATGGTTCGTTCGTTGTGGGTGGCCTCCGCGGCCGCGGCATCGAGGTGGCCTCTGACCCGGCACGGCAGGCGCTCGGTGAGGCCAAGCGCTTGCGCTTCCGACGCGAGTCGCCCGAGCAGATGGCTCGCCCGCGCGAGCGGCAGCACCTGGCCCCACTCCGCTTCGGTCAGCGCCGCGATCGCCGCCGGGCTGATCAGGAGCCCCAGCAGCAGTTCGGAATCAGCCGGCAACGGCTGCACGAAGCTCCTCCGCCGGCTCGCGGAGGAGGCCCTCCAGCACGCCGATGGCTTGGCTCGCAGAGTCATACGTCAAGGCGTAACAGTCGCACTGGTCGACCAGGCGCACCATGGTGCGGAACCCGGTCTCGCCCAAGATCTCGTAATTGAGCGAATTGTCGCCGAGGCTGATGAAGGTCGAGCATTTTGACATCCGCGCAAGGCGCAAAGGCTCGGCGGGTGCGAACTCGGGAGTCACGATCCAGCGCGGGCAGGCAGGTTCCAAGCAACGGCGAACGCTGTCGGCCGGCGGCCGCACGTGCGCGACCTTACCCTTATGCGTGTCGATCGCAGGCGGACCGAAGGTCGATTTCGGGTCGAGCTTTTGGATGATTTCGATCGAGTCGTTCTTAAGCGAGATCGGACGAGCTAGGGGCTGCACCCGTCCGTTGGCGGGATCGATCAGCGCCAGCTCGTCCGACAGCAGGCGCCATCCGGACGCCACCAGCGCTGCGCACAAGGTGCTCTTACCGACTCCGGGTAAGCCAGGAAGAAGGAGAGCGAGGCCCGAGCGCTCTACCGCGCCGGCGTGAATGATCAGGAACTGATGAGCGAGGCGATAGACGCAAGCATTGAGGCCCCACTCCAGCATCGGCAGGACCTGCCGACGGGCAAACGGCGGGAAAAGCGGCGCGCCGTCCAGCAGGAACTCGACCCGCTGTTTGGACCGGGGCAGGCGCGGCGAATGCGGTCGCACGCACACGTGGAAGTCACAGATGCCGCCCGGCGGCTCGATCCGGCAATCGGCGTAAAGAAGGTGCAGGGGGGCGGCGAGCTCGGGCAGCCCGCTGACGATGTGCGATACGAACGGGCCCCAGCAGATCGCCACCCCCTCGCCGGCGAGGGCGGCAGCGAAGCGCTCGAGGCTCATGTCGCCCACGTTCATGGCACGTCCGGCTCGGCGAGACCCAGCTGATCGAAGCGCCGGCAGACCGCGTCAAGACGATCGCTCAGGACAGCTTCGTCGAGCCGTAACCCAATCGCGAAGTATTGCCGTAGCTCGACGCTCGTGCTGGGGAAAGCCGCGATCTGCCGCAGCACGGCAGCCGAGAAAGCATCGAGGAGATGGGTTTGCCCGGATGCGCGATTGAACACGATGACCTCGTCCTCGTCCCACCACTGCCAGAGCAGCGACACCCCCTTAGGCAGGCGCCAAATCGCGTTGGCGCCATCACCCGTGGAAATGGTCAACACGCTGCCTGACGTTCTGACACGTTCCGGCTGGGAGAATGCATCATTCGCCCTCGCGGCGCGCTGCACGGGTAGACTCAAGTGCAACCGGCGCGCGGGGCTCAGAAAAAGCTCTCCGGGATGATCACCACGTCGCCCGGACGCATCGCCACGTTGGCCGAGATGTCGCCGTCGCGCACGAGATCGTCGAGGCGCACACGGTATTCCTCCTCCTGACCGGCGGCAGTGCGCACGAGGGTCGCGCGATTGCCAGCGGCGAACTCGGTCAGGCCGCCGACCGCGATCATCACGTCCAGCATGGTCATGTCGTCACGGAACGGGATTGCCTGCGGTTGCGTCGCCTCGCCGACCACCCGCACCTGCTGGGTCAGCGGGCCGACGAAGTCGGTCACGATCACCGTGACCAGCGGATCCGCCACGTACGCGCTCAATTTCTGCTCGATCTCCCGCGCGAGCTCGGCGGGCGTCTTGTTCGCGGCCACCACATCCTCGAGCAGGGGCGTCGAGATGCGACCGTCGGGGCGCACCGGCACCTCGTCGGACAGCCCAGGGTTGCCCCAGACGAACACGCGCAGCCGGTCGCCGGGCCCGATTCGATACGACTCGGTGACCGGTTGCCGCCCCGCGCTCGTCGCGGTCAGCTCGGGCTTGCCTCCCGTGCAGGCAACCGCCACGGGCAGCACAGCCATGGCGACGAGGACAACACTGATTCCTTTCGCGTTCATGCGCGGCATCCCGTGCGAGCGAACCGACTTTACACGGGAGCGCCTCGTTGGGAAATGGCGCCGCTCAACCTCCAGGCGGCTCGCTGGCCGGGGGCGAGGGATGGCTCACGCGCGCACGCACAGGAAATCCGCCTGCACCGCGCGTCCGCTCCGGTCGTGCGTGAGATTGTAGGCGCCCCTCATACGCAAGCCCTGGTCGCGCAGGCACGCGAGCACCTCGTCCGCAAGCGGCTGCTCGGCGTAGAGCGGCAGGAACGAGCATTCGGCGTAGACCGCCGCGAACCGGTCGAGCAACGATGCGCATCCCGCGAGCGCCGCGAGTTCGAACCCCTGCACGTCGAGCTTCAGCAGCGCCGGAGCGTGCAGATCGCCCGGGCCGATGAACGCATGCAGCGGCGCCATCTCGATCGGGAGCGAGCCGGTGAGCCGGGTTTGCGGAAACAGCGCGCTCTGATAAGTCGGAGCGAGCAGGGATGAGCAATCGTCCGGGTCCGTCACGTGGATGCACGCCGGCGCGACCCGGGGCCCGATCGCGGCGCGGAACGCGTGGATGCGTTCCTGGCTTGCGGCGATGCGCGCGAGCACGGCGTATGGCCCGGGCAACGGTTCGAACGCGAAGACCCGCGCCCGCGGATAGAGGCCGGCGGCGAAAACCGTGAACTGGCCGCGATTGGCCCCGACGTCGACCACGCTCGCGAAGTCCCGTCCCGCGAATGCGCCGGCATGCTCGATGGTCGCGGCGACGCCGTACCGCAGGCCCCCGCGGAACCTCGAATCGAACAGGAGGCGCAGGAGCTTCCGCGCGCGCCGCACCAGATCAGCGACGGCGCCCGGATCCGCCCGGGTCTCTCTTGATGGTTGAAAAGCCAACGTCGCCGTGACCATGCGCGTTAGTAGATCCCGACCGGCGCGCGCGCAATGCCGATTCGCCCTGCGCAGACCTGTCTTCGAGGCAGACCGTGATTGGGAAGCCTTGACATTCTGCCGCGCCGCTTTCCGATTACATCAGATCAGCGCGAGGAACCCATGTGTGGTCTGTGCGGGGTGCTGGGCGCCGAGGCGCACTGGAGCGATGCCGCGGCGTCGCCCGGGGCGTTCAGCGGCGCTGAAATCCGGACGAGACGGCAGGAGCGGTTTGCGCGAATCGAGCTCGCCAATGCCATCCTTTGCCACTACCGCCTCAAGCTCGGAGACTTCGAGGGCAAGAGCTACGTGCTGCGTTCTGCGACCGGGCGCCAGGAGCTGGTGCCGCATCTGCCCGGAATGTGGGCCGCGGCCGAACGGCTCACCGGGCGCCCATGCGATCCCCTCGACCCTGCTCTGATCGCGGCGCTCGAGGACGGCTGAGCGATGGCCAACTACGCCGCCCTGCTCCCGGTCAATCTGGTCACCGGCTTTCTCGGCAGCGGCAAGACCACGCTGCTCAACCGGCTGCTGCGGTCGCCGCAGCTCGCCCGCACCGCGGTGCTGGTCAACGAGTTCGGCGAGGTCGGGCTCGATCATCTGCTGCTCGAGAAGGTCGACGCCGAGACGGTGCTGCTGCCGAGCGGCTGCGTGTGCTGCACGATCCGGGGCGATCTGGCCGAGGCGATCCGCTCGCTGTTCAGCCGGCGCGAGCGCGGCACTATTCCGCGCTTCGATCGCCTTGCGATCGAGAGCACTGGGCTCGCCGACCCGGCGCCGATCGTCTCGACGCTGCTCGCCGAGCCGGTGCTCCGGCATCACTTCCGCCTCGGCAACGTGATCGCCACCGTCGATGCAGTGAACGGTGCCTGCCAGCTCGCCGAATACCCCGAATCGGTCAAGCAGGCCGCGATCGCCGATCGCATCGTGCTGACGAAGACCGACCTCGCCGAGGCCGGGCAGATAGCGCAGCTCAAAGCGGCGCTGGGGCGCCTGAATCCGACCGCCCCGATCCTCGATGCTGCGAGCGACCCGCTCACGCCCGACGAGCTGATGGCGAGCGACGTCTATGATGCCGCGCATCGGAGCGCCGAGGTGCGGCGCTGGCTGGACGAGGAAGCCCGCGCCGCGACGGACAGCGGGCAGCACCGCCATGACTCCAACCGGCACGATCGCGACATCCGCGCCTTTTGCCTGACCTTCCCCGAGCCGCTGGACTGGACCGGGTTCGGCATCTGGCTGACCATGCTGCTGCACGCCCACGGCGCGCGCGTGCTCAGGGTCAAGGGCATTCTGAACGTCGCCTGCCTGTCGACGCCGGTCGTCATCCACGGCGTCCAGCACGTCGTCCACCCGCCCGCGCACCTCGAGGCCTGGCCGGATGCGGACCGGCGCTCGCGCATCGTGTTCATCGTGCGCGGCCTCGAGCAGAGCGTGATCGAGCGCTCGCTCGCCGCATTCCACCGGCAGGCCCGACCGGCGCGGGACGCAGCCTGAGGCGGAGGCTCTCGCCGATGTCAGCTACGGTCGTTCTGATCGGCACGGGCGGCACGATCGCCTCACGCCACGACGCCCAGCTCGGCCGCAAGGTCGCCTCACAGCGCGGCGAGGATCTGCTTGCGCAGGTGCCGCAGCTGGCCGAGGTCGCGGCGATCGAGATCGACGACTTCGCCACCGTGTCCAGCTTCGACATGCCGACCGAGCTCAGCTTCCAGCTGGCCGGTCGGGTCAACCAGCACCTGGCGCGCGACGAGGTGGCCGGCGTCGTGGTGACCCACGGCACCGACACCCTCGAGGAGAGCTGCTATTTGACCGATCTCCTGCTCCGCTCCGACCAGCCCGCGGTGTTCACTGGGGCGCAGCGGGCGCATGACGATCCGAACCCGGATGGGCCGGGCAATCTGCTTGGGGCGGTGCGCACCGCCGCGGCCGCCGCGGCGCGTGGCCTCGGCGCGGTGATCTGCTTTGCCGATCAGATCCATGCCGCGCGCGACGTGACCAAGGTGAGCGCGAGCGCGCTCGCCGCGTTCCAGTCCTACGACAAGGGCGCGCTCGGCGCAGTCGACGGCGGCCGCGTGGTGATCCATCGGCGCCCCGAGCATCGCCGTACATTCGTGGTCGATCGGCTGGAGACGCGGGTGCCGCTGATCCGCCTCTATCTCGGCTTCGACGTGGCGCTGGTCGAGGCTGCGCTCGAGCGCGGCGCGCGCGGCCTGGTGCTCGAGGCGTTCGGCCGCGGCAACGGGCCGGCGGCCCTGGTGCCGATCGTGCGCGGGGCCGTGGCGGCCGGCGTGCCCGTGGTCGTGACCTCACGCTGCCCGACCGGCCGGGTCGAGCCGATCTACGGCAAGGGCGGCGGCAAGGATCTCGCCGATGCCGGCGCGATCTTCGCCGGCGACCTCAATGGACCCAAGGCGCGCCTCCTGCTGATGGTGCTCCTCTCTGCGCCGAGCACCAGGGACCGCCTCGCCGAGACCTTCGCCGACCTCGCCCCTTGAACGCTCCGGGCGTGTGCTTGCACGAGCCGGCTCAGAGTCAGCGTTACGGACTGGGATCAGGCGGCCGAAGCCTATCGGCTGTTGATACCTAGGCCACGGGCCAGGGCGTGTTCCTGCTCTGACGGCGACCGCGGCGGCTGCGCCTCGTAAGCACCCAAAGGCCCGCCTCGAAGCATGCGTAAGCCTGTGCTCGACGGCGTGGCGCAGCGCGATGCAAGGCGCAGCACTGGTGTGGTCTGGTTCGTGCTGCTTGGGGGAGTGGCGGGGACGTCGTGCCGAGCGCCGATCTCAGGCGACTTGAGCGCCGCCGGGAGCGGCGGACAGCAGGCCACTAGGACTCTAGCGGGAGCGACCGCCGGTTGCGAGGGAAGGCGGCTTCATATAGCATACGTTCGGCCGCTATCGCAAAAAAGATATGGACGGTGTGGTCGTTCTTTTGCTATGATGACGAGGAGAAACTCGACCTGTGGGCGACTTGGTATCACGGGGTCGACCTTCGGACACAGGCCGCCCACGACGAAAGACTTGACTCCCTCGAACAGAGGAAGGCGCACGAGTGGCGTGAGCCACTGACGCGGGATCTGGGCAACGGACTCATCGAGATCAAAATCAGAGGGAGTTTGCAATGGCGGTTGCTCGGCTGCTACGCTCCAGTAGGTCAAAGGCATGTCTTCACCATTCTTTGCATATGTTATCACAAACAGAACCGGTATTATCCGCCGGACGCGATCAAGACTGCGCTGCGACGTATGCAGTTGATCGTGTCTGGGAAGAGCAAGGCGCGCCCCTGTGATCGCCCGCGATAGCCGACATAAGTTTGAGAAGAAGGAGTACCGCGACGCCTATATGGCGAGTCGTGTTCGCGCCAGCATTGCATTGCAGATTCGTGCGCTGCGGGAACAAAGGCGTCTCTCGCAAACAGATTTCGCAAGCAGGCTTGGTAAACCACAGAGTGTTCTCTCCCGTTTGGAAAGCACGGAATATGGCCGTGTTACGGTCCAGACCCTACTGGACATTGCCTCTGCCCTTGATGTCGCATTGGTGGTAAAGTTCAGCACTTATCGAGATTTTTTCAACCAAATGTCGGATATTTCCGACCGTGCGCTTTTCGTGGAGGGTTTTTCTGCCAAACAGCTAGAACCTGCAACAGTCGCCTCAGTGGACGAATCGCTACGAGCATCTCCTCAGGTTTCGTTATCTGGCGCTCTTCTTTCGCAAGTGAATAGGCCTTCACCCAGTCAGTCATCTCGCAGAGAGTCTCTCGAATTTGTTGCAGCGCAGAAATCGCTGTCAACACTTCGCGATATGGCTTCTAGTGCAATGCGGGCTGCAGCATGAAACTGATCGGCAACGAACTTGGCCGCATCGTTATACTAGCTCCCGCAGACGAGTGGCGCCCTGCTAGAGGAATTCCTATAGCTGATGCGGTTAGCGCGATCCAGGCCCGATACCATTTCTTGCAAGCCCCTAACCTGTCGGAGTTATCCGTCTCACAAGCTGAAAGTGAAGGTCATAAATTTAGAGAAGGAATAGTGGAAGTCGATAATGAGGCTGCGGTGATCGGAGAATTCGCGATATTTAAAGACGGCTTCAGCGTGACTGCATTTGATACCTCTTACGCGGAAGCATTCCTGGATGATTTTTTGGCGTGGGCTCGAGAGGCGCTTGGTATCCGCCCATTTGCGCTGACCCCGCCTCGCCTATTCAGGAGTCAGTTAGTTGTCCAATTCGAGCGGCCGCTCTCGAAAGCGTTCCGGCAATTCAATCAGATCGCGGCAATTGCTGGGCGCGCCTTTCAGGCACATACTTCCTACGCAAATCCAGTGAACGTGGTGCGCTTGGATCTAGGGCTGGATCAGGTGCAACTACCAGGGGTTATCAAGCCGGTGCCGCTGGTGCTAGAGAGGAGAGTGAATCGCCCTCACAAGGAGGAAGTGTATTTCTCAGACGCTGCTTTGCCATCGCGGGCTCACTTTGAAGTGCTGGAGCAAATTGAAGCGCAGCTTGCCTAGCGGTGGAACCGTACCCGGGCTTGACTGGGCATCGAGTCTGCCCCCGGGTCGGCCCGGGGTAACAAGCAGATCCGACCGAGCGGTCGCGACCCTGCGAGATCGATATTAGCGATCGCCGCCTCATGTGCTTGGCACGAGCATCGACGGTGGCCGTGACGCCGATCACTCGGCCTCGAGGCTGCGGCGGGCGAGGGTGAGCGCCTCCTGCAGCACTGCGAGATCCCCGATGTGGTTGGCAAGGGTCAGGACCAGACGCGCATTCAGGGCGTGGCTCTCCGCTTCGCTAAGGCCCTGGTGTGCCTGCATCAGACTTTCGTAGAAGTCGTCGCCGCGTCCACGGAAGTTGTCCTCGAGGGTCACCGCGTTTGCTGCCATCACGCCGCCTCTCTGAGGGTGGCGCGCCTGAGCGCATGGCTGAGCGCATCGGGGTCGAAGCGGGCAAAGCGCGCGGCCACGTGCTGGTCCGGCCGGATCAGATAGGTGACACCGGGCGCGCCGCCGTAGCGGGCGCGCGCCAGACCCGCGGGGTCGCCCAATACCTCACCCGTTGCCGTTGCGCGGGGCTGCTCGTTCACCTGCACGACGCGCAGCGCGGGGCGCAGATTGCCGAGCCCGCGCGGGTCCGCCGGCCACGACCTGTCGTCGCCGAAGCGCAGGACCGTGAACGCGCCGCCCAGGTGCTCGAGCAGCCAGCCCGGTCGACCATCGGGCCGGGTGACCGGGGCGTCGGCGCAGGGCGCGCCGGGCTCCATTGGCCCGTCCGACGATGCATCCGGCGTCTGCAGGCGCATGCCGGCGAGCGAGCACGGCACCGACAGGCGTCCCGAATTGACCAGGCGGCGCGCGAACGGCAGGTCCGCGGCCAGCGCCAGCACGCCGTCCCGAAATTCGCGCTCGATCGCGCTCTTGGGCGTCATGAAGCTGGTCGACCGGCTCGAGTTCAGGATGTTTTCGTCGGCGCCGTGCACGCGCTCCTCGTCATAGGTCTCGAGCAACGCCGCGGGCGCCTCGCCCTTCAGCACCAGCGCCAGCTTCCACACCAGGTTGTCGACGTCCTGGATCCCGCCGTTGCCGCCACGCGCGCCGAACGGGCTGACCACGTGGGCGCTGTCGCCGACGAAGATCACCCGGCCGTGGACGAAGCGCTCGAGGCGGCGGCACTGGAACGTGTAGACGCTGACCCACTCGATCTCGAACGGCGTGCGCTCGCCGAGCACTGCCTTGACGCGGGGGATCACGCGCTCCGGCTGCTTCTCGAGCTCGGGGTCGGCATCCCAGCCGAGCTGCAGGTCGATCCGGTACATGTTGTCCGGCTGGCGGTGCAACAACGCGCTCTGTCCCTCATGGAACGGCGGCTCGAACCAGAACCGGCGCTCGTTCGGCAGCTGGGCCGGGGTCACCACGTCGGTGATCAGAAAGCGCTCCTCGAAGACCCGGCCCAAGAAGTCGAGCCCGAGCATGCCGCGGATCGGGCTCCGCCCGCCGTCAGCCGCGAGCACATATTCGGCCTCGACCTGATAGCGCCCGTCCGGCGTCTCGACCTCGAGCCGGACGTGGTCGGGATAGCGCTCGAGGCCGACGACGCGGTTTTTCCAGCGCAGCTCGATCTGGTCGTCCAGCTCGTGGGCGCGATCGACCAGGTATTCCTCGGCGTAGTACTGCTGGAGGTTGATGAAGGCCGGCATCTTGTGCCCTGCCTCCGGCAGGAGATCGAAGCTGTAGATCTCGCGCTCCCGATGGTACAGCCGGCCGACCTTCCAGGTCACGCCCTTCTGCACCATGCGCTCGCCGCAGCCCAGGCGGTCGAGGATCTCGAGCGTGCGCTTCGACCAGCAGATCGCCCGGCTGCCGATCGACACGACGTCGTTTTCGTCGAGCAGCAGCACGTCAATGTCGTGCAGCGCGAGGTCAATCGCAGCGGCGAGCCCGACCGGGCCGGCGCCGACCACGACCACCGGCCGGTGACGCGGCGCGGCCCCTTTCAGCTCCGGTGGAGTCGTGTACGCGAACGGCTTGTACTGGTAGCTCGGCACGGGCGCAGGTTATCCTCGGATCAGCCCTGCAGCGCCGCCCACATCTCCCGGTCGCGCTCGGCGGTCCAGATGCGCGGGTGATCGAGCCCCTGAGCCTCGTCGTAAGCGCGCGCGACGTTGAACGGCATGCAATGCTCGTAGATGGCGAAGCTGCGGAATTGCGGATCCATCACCTCGCGGCAGGCATCGAACGCGGCCTTGAGCGGCAGGCCGCGGGCCGCGCTCTGCGTGACGGAGCCGTAAAGGGTGGTCAGGAAGTTGCGCGTCAGCGCGATGCCGTCTTCAACCTGCTTGCGCGAGGTCAGGGCATCGCCGCGGCCCGGCACCAGCGCCTCGGGAGCGAACGCCTCAACCCGGTCGAGCGTGCCCGGCCAGTCGGCAAAGTGCGCGTCGCCGCAATAACAGGCGGAGAGGTACTCGACCAGATCGCCCGAGAACATGACCCTGGCGTCCGGCACCCAGGCGACGATATCGCCGGCGGTGTGGCCGCGCCCGAGGTGGATCAGCTCGACGCGGCGGCTGCCGAGGTGAACCGTCATCTTGGTCGGGAACGTCATGGTCGGCCACGTCAGGCCGCGGATCGTCTCGGCCGCTTGGAACAGGCGCGGGAAGCGGCCGTACTCGCTGTCCCAGTCCTCCTTGCCGCGCTCGACGATAAGGGCCCGGGTGGCATCGGAGGCGAGGATCTCGTCCGCCCGGTAGGCCGAGGCGCCGAGGACGCGCACCGCGTGATAGTGGCTCAAGACGACGTAACGGATCGGCTTGTCGGTGACCTGCCGGATGCGCTCGATCACCTGCTCCGCCATGGCGGGCGTCGCCTGGGCGTCGATCACGACCACTCCAGCGTCGCCGACGATCACGCCCGAATTGGGATCGCCCTGGGCGGTAAACGCGTAGCAACCCGGCCCGATCTCGCCGAACGAGATCTGCTTCGGGCCGAGATCGCTGGTCGATGCGAACGCCTTGCTCATGATCGTGCCTCCCGTCAGGCGGTCGGCGGGACGTAACGAATGACTTCCTGCTCAATCGCGCCGAAGATCGAGCGCCCCTCGCCGTCCAGCATCTCGATCCGCACGCGATCGCCGAACTTCAGCCACGGCGTCCTGGGCGCGCCATGAGAGAGCGTCTCCAGCATGCGCCGTTCGGCCAAGCACGACGAGCCGATCTTGGAATCCCGCCCGCGCGCCGCATCGTTCGCGACCGTACCGGAGCCGACGATCGTGCCGGCCGCCAGGTGCCGGGTCGTGGCCGCATGCGCGATCAGCCGGGCGAGGTCGAAGGTCATGTCGACGCCGGCATCGGGTCGCCCGAGCAGCACATCATTAACGTAGCTGAGCAGCGGCAGATGTATCTTATGGTCGCGCCAGGCGCCGCCAAGCTCATCCGTCGTCACCGCCACCGGCGAGAACGCCGAGGCGGGCTTGCCGTGGACGAAGCCGAAGCCTTTGGCGAGCTCGTCCGGGATCAGCGCCCGCGCGGTCACGTCGTTGACCAACAGCACGAGCTTGATGTGCTCGCCGGCGCACGCGGCGGGCGTACCCATCGGCACCCGGTCGGTGATCACCGCCACCTCGGCCTCGAGATCGATGCCCCAGTCCTCGCTGGTCGCCTCGATCGGGTCGCGCGGGCCGACGAAGCTGTCGGATGCGCCCTGGTACATCAGTGGGTCGGTCCAGAAGCGCTCGGGCAGCTCGGCGCCGCGCGCCCTGCGCACCAGCTCGACATGGGTGACGTAGGCCGAGCCGTCGAGCCACTGGTAGGCGCGCGGCAGCGGCGCGGCGCAGGCACTCTGGTCGAAGCGCTGCCCCTCGATCCGGCCGGACGCCAGATCCTCGGCGAGCCCGCGCAGGCGCGGCGACATTTCCAACCAGTCTTCGAGCGCCGCCTGCAAAGTGGGCGCGATGCCCTCGGCGGGTACGCAGCGGGCGAGATCGCGCGACACCACGACCAGGCGACCGTCGCCTCCCGCTTTCAGGCTCGCGAGCTTCATCGCGACCCACTACTCGGCGGCGACGGGCGCCTTGGGCGCCCTGATCGGGCCACCGGTGACCTTCCAGCTGTCCGCATAGGCCGTGACCTCGACCTTGGCCGCCGCCTCGCCCATCTCGAGCGCATCGCGCGCATCCAGCATCACCGCGTATTCGTCGGTCGCGGCCTTGGCCGGCTCGTACATGCGCTGCAACGCCTTCGGGTGCGGCCCGTGGGTGAAGCCGCAGGGATGCCAGGTCACGGTGCCCGCCTCGATGTTGTCGCGCGAGAAGAAGTTGCCCTCGTGGTAGAAGATGACCTCGTCGTAGTCGTCGTTGTTGTGGAAGAACGGCACCTTGAGCGCGGCGGGGTCGGTCTCGAACGGGCGCGGCGTGAAGGTGCAGATGACGAACCGGTTGCCGACCCAGGTGGTGTGCGCCGACGGCGGTAGATGGTACCGGTGGCTCATCAGCGGCCGGATGTCCTTGATGTTGAGGCGCACCACGCTGAGATCGCCGTGCCAACCCTCGGCATCCAGAGGGTTGAACGGGTAGGTGACCACCGACAGCTCGCCGCGCCGCCTGATCACCACGCGCCACTCCTTCTCGTCCTGCTGGGTGCGGAACGCATCGTCGATTTTGGGGGTGTCCAAGATCGCCTCGTCATAGAGCGCATGGCGGCCGACCATGCCGCGCTCCGGCTGCTTGATCGTGCCGCCGGTCGCCTCGATCAGCAGCATGGCGACGGGCTCGGCGCACTCGATCCGCCACATCGTACTGCGCGGCAGGACCAGGTAATCGC
This sequence comes from Pseudomonadota bacterium, assembly GCA_046732855.1. Taxonomy (GTDB): domain Bacteria; phylum Pseudomonadota; class Alphaproteobacteria; order Geminicoccales; family Geminicoccaceae; genus JBKPNX01. The sequence goes on along the minus strand of JBKPNX010000062.1, from coordinate 46,853 downwards.
CCTTGTTGAACGCAAGGTGGCCGTAGTCACAGAACAGATCGCCCGCGCCGGCGTGCACGAACAGCAACTCGTCGCCGTCGCCGTTGCGCGCGAGGTGGTCCATCGCGCCGTCCGTATACCAGATGCGCAGCTTGACGTTGGGGTTGCCCAGCACTGGCGCCGCCTCCCAGGGGCTGCGGGTGCGCTCGTCGCTCAGCCTGGCGAGATCGAACGCGCGCGGGCGCAGCGGCCCCTCCCAGCTGATCCAGCCGGTCGGCGGGTGCTTGTGATACATCATGGTCGCCGGGCCGAAGAAGCCCTCCTTGCCCAGCTCGCGCTCGAACGTGCCCTCGGGCAGGTCGGCATGCGCCTGTCGCGAGGCGCGACCCTCGACGCGCGGGAAGGAGATGTAATTGCTGGCCATGTCAGCTGCCCCCTGCTATAGTCCCGGATGCAACGGTTGCTGATGCAACCGCTGTGTAGCCCTGGCACAAGGGACATGCAAGGGGAAAATGGGCGCCTCGCACCGCATTGATCTAGAGCGTTTCGTACCGTTTCGCCTCAACCGGCTGGCGGCGGAAGTCAGCCGCGCGCTCGGCCGCGTTTACGGCGAGCGGTTCGGCATCGATATTCCGGAATGGCGGGTCATCGCCACGCTCGGGGATCGCGGCCGCGCGCGCGCTCAGGACATCGCGCTGTCGACCCGCATGCACAAGTCGATGGTCAGCCGCGCCGTCGCGCGGCTGATGGCGCTCGGCTGGGTCGCGCGCACCGCCAACGCCACCGATCGCCGCGAGGCGCCGCTCGCCCTCACCACGGCCGGACGCGAGGTGTATGCGCGGCTCGTGCCGATCGTCCTCGACTACCAGGACCACCTGCTCGCGAGCCTGAGCAGCAGCGAACGGCGCCTGCTCGACCGCCTGCTCGACAAGCTGGAGCGCCGCCTCGACCTGCCCTGCCGGCCGGCGCGGCCCGAACCGCGGGGGCCGGAGGTCACGGTGGCTTTGCCCGAGCCCGCTAGCGCCGCGCCGGGATCCTGAGCCGCGCCGCGAGCAGGGCGCCGGCGATGAAGCCGCCGAGGTGCGCCGCATACTCGATATTGCCGAGGACCGGCAGAATCGCGCCGAGCAGGTTGACGATGATGAACAGGCCGGCCAGCGCGACGAGGAGCTGACTGTTCGGCCCGAGATCGACGCCGCGCCGCTGCAGCGTGAAACCGGCGCCGTAGAGACCGCCGACCCCGGCCGAGGCGCCGATCAAGGGAGCCTGGGGCGCGCCGCCGATGATTGCGTGGACGAGCGCGCCCCCGGCGGCGCCGACGGCGAACAGCAGCAGAAATCGACCCGGTCCGAGGCGGCGCTCGAGCACCTGGCCCATGACCGCGAGCATGACCGCGTTCAGCACGAGATGGCTGAACCCGCCGTGCAGCAGCGCGTAGGAGAACGGCGCCGCGAGCAACGACCAGACCGGCCAGCCGTCGCTCAGGTAGGCCGCCGGGATGAATGCGAAATACACCGTGACCAGCCGCGCCAGCTCCGGCGGGGCGATCAGCAGAACCAGATAGATCGCAGTCATCACGGCGAGCAGGGCAAGAGTCAGGGGTGGCAGGTTGATCGCCGGCGGTCGGGCGCTTACGCGCGGCGGAGCGGCAGGACGGAATCCCATGACGGTCCTTGGCAGGCGGTGAACCCGGCACACAACATAGCGGAATTGCGGGCGAGGGCGACCCGCGGCGCCCATGTTCGGCACGATGACTTCTCGCCAGCTCGTGCGCGTTGCCCGGGCGCACGCGCAGCCCGACGCGCGCGTTGCAGCCCCAGTCGTCATCACGGTAGAATGCGTTTCGGCACTGAACGAGCTGACGCACACTGGGGGAAAGCCCATGTGGGATGTGATGCTCCGCCGCTGGCTCGACCTTCTGTTCTGGTGGGCGCCGAAGAAGGACAGGACGCCGGGCCGGGCCGGGCAGGAAGCGCACAAGCGCGGGCCCGAGCCCGCGCCGAGGGCGGGCCAGACGAGCGCTCGTCCGGCTACGGGGCGGCCGGACCAGCGGCCGGCACGGACCGCAGGTCACGGCGGGACCAAGGCAGCCGCCCGCCCGGGCGCCGGAACAGCTGCCGTGAAGCCACAGTCCATCAGGAACGGCTCGGGACCGGCCGGGGCAGGCGTCCGCGCTGCGGCCGGGCCGACCGCCGCGCCTCCGGCAGCGACGGCCCGTAGCAGTGGCCCAAAGGCGGTCGAGCCCGGTGCGAGCGCCACGCCCGCGCCGAAAACAGCTCAGCCGGAAAAAGCGGTGACCGCCCCGGTCCCCGACGATCTCACCGTGATCAAGGGCATCGGACCGGCGCTGCAGAACAAACTGCGCGCGCTCGGCATCTCGACCTTTGCCGACCTTGCCGCGGCCAACCCCGACAAGCTGATGGCGCAGCTCAAAGGCGCGCAGCCTCTGTCCCGGGCGCGGGTGCAGCACTGGACCGAGGCGGCGCGGGCGCGCTCGCGCACGTGACGCGGCGCCGATCTCAGGCGCCGATGAACCGCGGCGGACGCTTCTCGAGAAAGGCCTCGCGGCCCTCAACGTAGTCGCGACTGGCAAAGCACGCGCGCACCAGCTCCTCGCACCGGGCGAGGTCGCGCTCGCCTGGGTCTTTCAGGACCTCGCCCACGATCGCCTTGGCTGCGCCGACGGTCAGCGGCGCATTGGCGGCGATGGCGCGCGCGTAGTCGGCGACCCGGCCCTCGACCTCGCCATCCGGCACCACCCGGTTGACCAGGCCCATCTGATAGGCTTCAGCGGCGGTGAACAGGCGCGCGGTGAACAGCATCTCCTTGGCGAACGCCGGCCCGATCAGATCGACCAGGCGCTGGAGCCCGGCGAAACCATAGCCGACCCCGAGCTTCGCCGCGGGAATGGCAAAGCGCGAGCTCTCGCCGCAGAGGCGCAGGTCGCAGCATGCGGCGAGCGCCACCCCGCCGCCGACGCAGCTGCCGTTGATCTGCGCGATCGTCGGTTTCGGGAACGCGTGCAGCTTGCCGAAAATCCGCGCCGTGGTGAGGTCGTAATGCGCCACCGCCTCGACGCTCGAGCGCTCGTCCGCGAATTTCGAGATGTCCGCGCCCGAGACGAACGCCCTGCCGCCGGCGCCCGAGAGCACCACCACCCGGATCTCGTCGTCGGCCGCGCACTGATCGAGCGCCTGTTCGAATGCCTGCCACATGTCGAGCGACACGGCGTTGCGCTTCTCCGGGTTGTTGAACACCACGTGGCCCACTGCCTCGTCGCGCCGGCTGATGATCTTGTCGCTCATGGCGTCCCTTGATCCCTGATCGTCGAGGCCTGTCGCTCAGATGACTGCGGCGGCGCGCAGCGCCGCGATTCGTTCGTCATTGTAGCCGAGCTCGCGCAGGAGCTCATCGGTGTGCTCGCCCATCAAGGGCGGCGGCGTGCGAATCCGCGAGGGCGTCCGGCTCATGATGATCGGCTGCCCGACCAGCTCGACGTCGCCGCGCTCGTGCGAATGCACGGCTTGAGCAAGCCCGAGGTGGCGCACCTGCGGGTCGGCGAACACCTGATCGATGGTGTTGATGGGGCCGCAGGGCACCCCCGCCCGGTTCAAGAGCTCGATCCAGTGCGCGCTCGAGCCGCGGCGCAGGATCGCCGCGAGCTCGGCGTTCAGCGCGTCGCGGTTGCTCGAGCGGTCGGCCGGCTCCGCGTAGGCGGGGTTGCGGGTCAGCTCCTCGTGGCCGATCGCCTCGCAGAAGCGCCGCCAGATCTCCTGGCCTGCGACGGCGACGTTGATGTGCCCGTCCGTGGTCGCGAACACGCCGGTCGGGATGCTGGTCGGATGGTTGTTGCCGGCCTGCTTCGGCACCTCCCGGTCGACCAGCCAGCGCGTCGCCTGGAAATCCAGCATGAACACCTGCGCCTGCAACAGCGAGGTCTGGACCCACTGGCCCTCGCCCGAGCTCTCGCGCTCGAGCAGCGCGACCAGGACGCCCTGCGCCGCGAGCAGGCCGGCGCACAGGTCGGCGACCGGGATGCCGACCCGGACGGGCCCCTGGCCGGGCAGCCCCGTCACCGACATCAGGCCGCCCATACCCTGCGCGATCTGGTCGAAGCCCGGCCGCTCGGCATACGGCCCGTCCTGGCCGAAGCCGGAGATGCTGGCGAGCACGATGCGCGGATTGACCGCCCGGAGGTCGGCGTAGGCGATCTTGAGGCGGTCCTTGACGTCGGGGCGGAAATTCTCGACCACCACGTCGGCGCGCTCGACCAGGCGCAGCAGAATGTTCCGTCCCTCGGCCGCCTTGAGGTTCAGGGTCAGGCTGCGCTTGTTGCGATGCAGGTTCTGGAAGTCCGAGCCGGCGCGCGGGCCGCCGAGGCCATGGCTGTCAGGCCCCTGATCGGGCAGCTCGACCTTGATCACGTCGGCGCCCCAGTCGGCGAGCTGGCGCACGCAGGTCGGGCCGGCGCGCACGCGCGTGAGATCGAGCACGGTAAAGCGCGACAGCGCCTGGCTCGCGGGCTGATGGGGCATGGCGGCCTCCCGCACGACAGTGCCCAGTCACGTTAGACAGTCGATGCCGTTCAAACAAGGCGGCTGCCGCGGGCGAAACGGCGCATGCTATTGGTCGGTGATGGCGCAGGCGGGGTGATCTTGCCCGGCCGCAGCATACATAGCTAGTCAGCCTCTCGGTACAGGCCGAGGGGTGCACCGAATCCTCGCCCCGCTTCTGATCCGGCACCTGGGCGGCCCGAAGCGCCCATCGTGCAGGCATACAAAAAGGGTAACCTTTTGTAATCACAAGACTTCTTGGGTTCGTTTGGTTCGGCACCCCAGCGATGCGCCGTGCTCACCAGGCAGGCAGGCCCGACAGGTCGGAAAAGAGATACCACCAAATGGGAATGAATTCCACCAACCCCGCCCGGTCCGACGCATCCGTGACGAGCTCTGGCCAAGTTCCGAAGCCCCACTTAACCGACCGACATCACAAAGGGGAACGCCAGCGCGGCCAAAACCCACCGATACGATTGTGCAGAAGATGCGACGCAGGAACGTTGCGACCACGACCGTCAAGGCTTTCTGTTCGGCCGCACCTCCGCAGGTTCAACGCCGCTGTGCCTATGCTCGCCGAGTGGGACGACCACGACGTCACCGACCACCGGTACCCGCTCGAGGATCTCGCCGGGGATCCGCAGAGGGCGGCCTACAAGGTGACCAGCGTCGACCTAGTGGCCGCGCACGGCGCGATCTTGTTCACCCAAGTGCTCGAGCCGCAGCGCCCAAGCTGACGAGGAACGCGGTCTTACTGGTTAGTCCCGGCGCGCTGAGCGAGCCAAGGCCGCACTTGGCGCGAGCGGCAGCCGGTCAGTTCAGCGGCACGTAGGTGCCGCCGCGCCACACGTACCATATCAGGTTGGGCACGGCGAGGTCGCCCTTCTCGTCGAAATCGATTGGACCCACCAGGGTGTCGAACTGGTGTTCCCGCAGGGAAGCGATCATCGCCTGGAGCTCCAGCGAACCGGCTTTCTCGGCGGCCTGCGCCCATGCTTGAACCGCGCCATAACTGAACAGGGTGTAACCCTCTGGCTCGAAACCTGACGCTCGGAACCGCTCCACGACGGGCGCTGCTTCGACGCGTCCGCGCGGGTCTGCAATATCGAAGAAGAGCGTTCCTTCGGCCGCGGGGCCCGCAATGAGGCCAAACTCCTCGCTCGTCACGGTGTTACCAGCTACCAGCTGAACTCGGTAGCCGCGGTCGTGTGCCTGACGTGCCATGAGCCCGATCTCGGTGTGGTATCCGCCAATGAATGCCACGGCGATATCGGCTGCCTGGAGGTCATCGATTTCGCCCCCATAGTTGTTCTGCCCGGGGACGTACGCCTGGTAGATCGCTTCGCTCAGGCCACGGCGGTTCAAGTTCTTCTTGACCTCCTCGGCGAGACCCTTCCCGTAGGCCGTATTATCGTGAAGGATCGCGATCTTCTTGTCGGGCCAATGATCGGCCAGGTAGTTGCCGGCCACGATACCGCCCGCATCGTCGCGGTAGGTGATACGGAAAACGTTGGCACGGCCCAGCTCGGTCAACACAGGGTTGCTCGACGCCGGGGTAATCATCAGGACTCCTTCCGCCTGATAGATCTCCGATGCCGGAATCGAGGCCCCGGAGCAGTAGTGTCCGACGACAAAGATCACACCGTCGCTGACCAGCTTCTTTGCGGCGGCGACCGCCTGTTCGGGATCGCAGAAATCGTCCGCCGTAGTCAGCTGCACCTGCTGCCCGAGTACCCCACCCGCGGCGTTGAGGTCAGCCACAGCCTGCTCCGCGCCGCGCTGCATCTGCTCGCCGAACCAGGCATTCTTGCCCGTGATCGGGCCCGCCAGTCCGATCAGGACATCCGCCCGCGCGGGCCAGCCGAGCGCCGCGGCAAATATGACAACCACTACGGCGGCCAAGCGATGCATGACGATCACTGCGACTCCGCCGACCTACTACCTAGCCATGTCCTGCTCCAGAGGCACGTAGGTGCCGCCCCGCCAGACATACCAAATCGGTGTCTGCGTGGTGACGTCACCCTTCCCGTCGAAGTCGATCGGGCCTAGCACGGTATTAAACCGGTGCTCGCGCAGGGATGCGATCATCGCGGGGAGCTGAAGCGAGCCGGCTTTGTCCGCCGCCTCCGCCCACACCTGAACGGCAGCATAAGCGTACAGGGTGTAGCCTTCCGGCTCGAAACCCGATGCGCGGAACCGCTCCACCACCGCCGCCGCTTCGGGATTGCGGCGCGGGTCGGCGAGAAAAGTGAAGAGCGTGCCCTCCGCCGCGCGACTGGCAATCAGGCCAAACTCCTCGCTCGCCAAGGTGCTACCAGTTACCAGCTGGACCGGGTAGCCGCGGGCGCGGGCCAGGCGGGCCATGAGCGCGATTTCCGTGTGGTATCCGCCAATGAACGCGACCGCGATATCGGCTGACTGGAGCCTCGCAATTTCAGGACCATAGTCGCTCTTTCCGGGGACGTAAGCCTCGTAGATCGCTTCAGTCACGCCCCGGCCATTCAACTGCTTCTTGGTTGCCTCGGCGATACCTTTTCCCCAGGTCGTGTCGTCATGGAGGATCGCGATCTTCTTGTCGGCCCAATGATCGGCCAGGTAATTGCCGGCCAGGATGGCGTCCAGATCGTCGCGAGGAATGACTCGGAAAACGTTGGGACGGCCGAGTTCGGTCAGGATCGGATTGATCGACGCCGGCGAGATCAGCAGGACGCCCGCCGCCTGGTAGATCTCCGACGCCGGGATCGCGGCATGGGAGCAGTAATGGCCCGCGACGAAGATCACGTGCTCACTGACCAGCTTCTTTGCGGCCGCGACCGCCTGCTCGGGATCGCAGAAGTCGTCCACGGTGATCAGCTGCACCTGCTGGCCGAGGACGCCGCCTTTAGCGTTGAGGTCGGCCACGGCCTGCGTCGCACCGCGCTCCATCTGCTCCCCGAACCAGGCATTCTTGCCGGTCATCGGGCCCGCCATGCCAATCAGTACGTCCGCCCGAGCGAGCCCGCCGAGCGCGGCGACAACTATGAGAAGGCCTGCGGCGGCCAAGCCGTGCATGGCGGTCCTTCCCGCTTCCGCCGATCTACTCATTTACCGCACCCTGTTCGAGCATCTGGCTGCCGTCCGGGTGCCAGACGTACATGACCGGGTTTTGCACGGCGAGATCGCCCTTCTCGTCGAGGTGATCGGGCCCAGCACAGTGTCGAACTGGTGCTCGCGCAGTGCTGCGATCATCGCGGGGAGTTCCAGCGAGCCGGCTTTCTGCGCCGCCTGCGCCCACACCTGAACGGCACCATAGGCGTACAGGGTGTAGCCCTGTGGCTCAAAACCCGACGCTCGGAACCGTTCGACGACGGGCGCTGTCTCGGCGCGTCCGCGCGGGTCTGCGACATCAACGAACAGCGTCCCCTCGGCCGCGGGCCCGGCAATCAGGCCAAAATCCTCGGCCGTCAGGCCGAAACCGGTCACCAGCTGAACCGGGTAGCCGCGGTCGCCTGCTGCCCGCGCCATGAGCGCAATCTCGGTGGCGTAGCCGCCAATGAACAGCACGTCGATATCCGCCGCCTGAAGATCAGCGATTTCAGCCCCATAGTTGTTTAGCCCGGGGACGTAAGCTTGATAAATCACTTCGCTCAGGTCACGGCGCTTCAGCTGCTCCTTGGTCAAATCGGCGAGGCCCTTTCCAAAGGTCGTGCCGTCGTGGAGGATCGCAATCTTCTTGTCGGCCCAATGATCGGCCAAGTAGTTTCCGGCCACGATGCCGGCGGCGTCGTCGCGGTAGATGACGCGGAACACGTTGGCCCGGCCGAGTTCGGTCAATATTGGGTTGCTTGACGCCGGCGAGATCATCAGGACCCCGGCCGCCGCGTAGATTTCCGACGCCGGGATCGAGGCCCCGGAGCAGAGGTGTCCGACGACGAAAGTCACACCGTCGCTGACCAGCTTGCGGGCGGCGGCGACTGCCTGCTCGGGATCGCAGAAGTCGTCCGCCGTGATGAGCTGCACCTGCTGGCCGAGCACGCCGCCCGCGGCGTTGACGTCGGCCACGGCCTGCGCCGCGCCGCGCTCCAACTGCTCGCCGTACCAGGCAAGTTTGCCCGTCAGCGGGCCAGCCATTCCGATCAGGACGTCCGCTCGCGAGGGCCCGCCGAGCACGGCGGCAAGCATGACGATGGCTAAGGGGACTAGGCGACGCATGACTTCGACTCCTGCATTCTGAAATCCCCCCGCCGGGACGAATGTTAGCCTTACGTCACATTGAGGACAACGGGTCGTCGCAGGACGCCCAACTCCGACGCTACCGGCGCGTCCCCGGGGACCTCGCTCCCCTGGCTCCATGTCCCGGCGACGGCTGTGGTCTGCAGAGCAGATTGCTATGGACAGGCGTTGACGGGAGGTAATCGCCCTTCGCAACCGTGGCTGGCTGCTGATCAGCGGTTCCAGCCGGATTCGCTGTAGCACTGGCCGGCGCGCCAGCATTCGATCGCGCGGCGGACGTAGGGGACCATGTCGTCCGGCAGGGCACCCAGCGCGACCCAACGGAAATCGTCGGCCTTGTGCGGCTCCATGTTGCGCGGCTCGCCGCGCCAGGAGAGCGCCCTGAAGAAGAAGCCGACGCGCTGGCCGCGGTCGGCCCGGTGCACGACGTGGGCGAACTCGAGGTCGTCCGGCGCCAGCTCGACGCCGGCTTCCTCGCGCGCCTCGCGGCAGATCGCCTCGCGCGCCGTCTCGCCGTTCTCCATGTGGCCCGCGATCACGCTGTACTTGCCGTCCTCGTAGTCGGTGTTGCGCCGCCTGAGCAGCAGAATCCGGTCATCGCGGATCAGCAGCAGATGGCTTTCCGGGACCAGCCTGAAGCGTGTCATGGACCAGCTCGCGTAAGCGCGGCGGCGGACCGATCGTCGCGCGGGTTGCGGAGGCAAGAGCGTCAGTGCCACGGTATTTCCGGACAGACAACCCGGGAGAGCATGTCATGGACGCGAGCGCGCTCAAAGAGATGCAGGCGCAGTTCAAGCAGCGCTATCGCGAGCAGCCAGAAGCGGCGCTGATCACGCTGCAGGCAGAGGGCGCGATCGGCGAGGGCGTGAGTTGCAACGTGAGCACCGGCAGGGCCCTGGTCGAGGCGGGCCTGCATCCCGCGACCGGCGGCAGCGGGCTGCAGGCCTGCTCGGGCGACATGCTGCTCGAAGCCCTGGTCGCCTGCGCCGGCGTCACGCTGTCCGCGGTCGCCACGGCGCTGGAGATTCCGATCCGGTCTGGCAAGGTGCACGCCGAGGGCGATCTCGATTTCCGCGGCACGCTCGGGGTCGCCAAGGACGCGCCGGTCGGCTTCACCGACATCCGCCTGGTCTTCGAGCTTGATACCGATGCGTCGGCGGACCAGCTCGCCACGCTGCAGAAGCTCACTGAGCGCTACTGCGTGGTCTATCAGACCTTGCGAGTCCCGCCCGCTATCGAGGTCCGGATGATCAATACCTGACTGCGGCTTGCGACCGGGCGATCGAACAAGAGGGAATCGGTGATGGCGCTGGAGCTGCGACCCAACTGCGAGCACTGCGACGTTGACCTGCCCCCGGCATCGAGCTCGGCGCGGATCTGCAGTTATGAATGTACGTTCTGCGCCGAGTGCGTCGAGAAGCTCCAGAACGTCTGCCCGAACTGCGGCGGCGGCTTCGTACCGCGCCCGGTCCGGCCGGTCGCCGAGTGGCGGCCCGGAATTTCGCTCGAGAAGCGCCCGCCCTCAAGCAAGCGGGTTCATCTGTCGTACAGCCTCGATGACATCGCCGAGCATGCCGCGCGGATCAAGGACATCCCGCCCGAGCAGCGCTGAGCAGCGGGCAGCGACGAAACCGGCCCGCCCCCGAGTGCCTCGTCGGCGTAGGGTTGCCGCGGCGAAATGGCCAGGTCGCGGCGCTCGCGGCGGTGAACACACGCGCAGGTGACGCAATCGGCGCACGCCTTCGAATGGTGCGTTCGACCCCAGCGGCCGCCTCGTCTCAAATGAGGCCCGCCGGGCTGACCGCGCTAGAGCGGGGAAAGCCTCCCGGGCGCCGCTCCGCGCTCAGGACGCCGCGACGTTAGTGGTCATGTCCGCGTCGACATTCACGGTCGCGTTGGCGAGCGTGAATGTCGTGAAGCCGTCGACCACCGGGCCGGGCGTCCAATCGCCGACCAGGACGGCCGCGTCGGCGTGGCAACCGGTCGGGGCCGCGCCGTCGCCCCCGACGAACAGCGTGGCGTCGTCGTCCGTGATCGAGAGCACGTCTTCCAAAGCGAGGGTGATACCGTCGGGCGATCCGTCGGTCAGGTCGAGCCGCTCGATGTTGGCGATCCCGGCGTCGCCGAGCGCGCTCAGGTCGAGATCGAAGCCGGCCACGACGGTGTCCTCGCCGCCGGCGCCATCGACCCCCGTACCGCAGCCAAGAAGGTCGGCGGCGTCGATCACGAAGGCATCGTCGCCGGCGCCGCCCTGATAGCGGTCGGTCCCGGGGCCGCCATCGAGCAGATTGCCGCTGCCACCGGTCACCGAGAGCTGGTCATCGCCCCGCCCACCGGACAGCTCGCTCGAGCCGAGCCCGACGATCTCGGCCAGCAGCGTGTCCGCGCCTGCGCCGCCGTCAAGGGCGTTCCGGGCGGCAGGCTGAAAGTCCGCGTGCGCCGTGGCCGTGGCCGTGAGCTGGTCGTCGCCGCGGCCGCCCATCAAGGTATTGGAGGCGGTTGCGGCAACAACGGCCTCCGCCACGGCAGTCGCGCTCAAATGATCGTCCCCGCGACCACTGTTCACCCGGTTGAGGGCTTCGGCCTCGAACGGCGCCACCGCACTGGCCGCGGCCTGGATCGTGTCGTGGCCCGCATCGCCCGCGAGGCTGTTGACGGCCGTTGCGGCGTCAAGGAAGCCTTCCGCCTTGGCGGTGGCGGTCAGCATGTCGTGACCGCGGCCGCCATCGACCACGTTCGCGGCCTCGGCCGGCCCGCCCAGCGCAGACGCCGTGGCGGCGGCAGCCAGCTCGTCCCGCCCGGCGCCGCCGTAAAGGTGATTGGCCGCCGCCGCGCCACCGGCCAGCGAAGATCCCGCCGCCGTGGCGGTGACCGCATCCTGCCCAGTGCCCCCGATGAGATAATTGGTCGCGATGGCGTCGCCAAACACCGTAGCGGCATGAGCGGTGGCAGTCAGCACATCGTGGCGGCCGCCGCCGGCAAGCAGGTTCGCGGCGATCGCGGCGGATTCCACGCTGTCCGCCTGCGCCGTGGCCGTGAGGTGATCGGCGCCGGTGCCGCCATAGAGCGCGTTCGCGGCGCCGGCGGCGAACCGGGCGCCGGCGGTGGCCGTGGCGGCGAGCTCATCCCGGCCTTCGCCGCCGGCGAGCAGGTTTGCGGCCAAGGCGTGCTCAGCGCCGGCGGTGGCCGTGGCGATGAGCTGATCCCGGCCTTCGCCGCCAGCGAGCGTGTTTGCGGCCGTGGCGACCAAACTCGCCTCCGCTTCGGCGGTGGCGTTGAGCCGGTCGTGGCCGCCTGCGCCATTCAGGCTGATCGCGGCCGTGGCCGCGTCGGGGGCGAGCATGTGCGTTGCAGCAGTCATGGCGTCGCTGCAAGGACCGCCGACCACAGAGTCGCCAGCTGCCGGCCTCAGCCGATCGCCGCCGGGCGCGGCGACCCACAGACCGTCTTCGCTCGCGGCAAGCAGCAAGTCGCCTTCCGCCTGGAGGAGCAACGCGGTGCCATCGGTGAGCCGAACGCTGTTCGGCCCTTTCCCCCTCACCGCGTCGTCCATGACCGTCCAGGAGACCCGGTCGACAGGCGCGCTGCCGCCGGCGTCCCGCTCGTCGATCGAGCGCTCATTATCGCTCGGTTCCTCCGGGCCAAAGCGCGGCCGAGCCTACCGGCTGATTACTTCCCGTTGCGCGACGTTCCCGATCCTGAAATAGCGCCTGGGAGACAGGCGATCAAGCGCAATATCAGCTAATTAGATGAAAAAACCGAATTTAAAGATCAAGCAGCTGACCTAAGTTACCGACTGGCGAAAGGGGCATTTCCCGGCTCAGTGTCGGAAATGGCGCACGCCGGTGAACACCATGGCGGCGCCGGCGCGGTCGGCAGCGACGATCACCTCGTCGTCGCGCAGGCTGCCGCCCGGCTGGATCGCCGCCGTGGCGCCGGCTGCCAGCGCCGCTTCCAGGCCGTCGGCGAAAGGGAAAAACGCGTCGGAGGCGAGCACGCTGTCCGTGAGGCGGGTGCCGGCGTCGCCGGACTGCGCCGCCGCCTCGCTCGCCTTGGCCACGGCGATCCTGACCGAATCCAGCCGGCTCATCTGGCCCGCGCCGATGCCCACGGTGGCGCCCGCCCTGGCGAACACGATCGCGTTCGACTTCACGTGCTTGCATACCGCGAACGCGAAGCGCAGATCGGCGAGCTCTTCATCGGTCGGCGACCGCGCCGTCACGACCCGGAGCTGATCCTCCTCGAGAACACCGAGGTCGCGCTCCTGCACGAGCAGCCCACCCGCGACCGAACGCAGGCGCAGCTCCCTGGCTCGGCTGGGTAGCAGGCCGCCGGTCAGCAACAGGCGCAGATTGGGCTTGACCGCCAGCACTGGGCGCGCCTCCGCATCGGCGTCCGGCGCGATCACCACTTCGGTGAACACGGACGCGATCTGCTCGGCGGCCGCCCGGTCGAGCGGCCGGTTCAGCGCCACGATTCCGCCGTACGCGCTGGTCGGATCGCAGGCAAGCGCTCTCGCATAAGCTTGCGCCAGATCATCGCCGAGCGCGACGCCGCAGGGATTGGCGTGCTTGATGATCGCGACCGCCGGGTCCGCGAACTCGCACACCAGCTCGAACGCCGCGTCGGCATCGGCGATGTTGTTGAAGCTCAGCTCCTTGCCCTGGAGCTGCGCGGCGGTGGCGACGCCGGGCGTGCTCTCGCCGGTCACGTAGAACGCCGCCCGCTGGTGCGGATTCTCGCCGTAGCGCGCCAGCTGCGCTCGCCTGGCGGTGATGGTCAGGCCCTCGGGCAACAGCTCGCCGCTCTGCGCCCCGAACCAGCTGGCGATCGCGCCGTCGTACGCGGCCGTCCGCGCGAATGCCTTGGCCGCGAGCCGCCGGCGCAGCTCCGGGGTGGTGCGGCGGTCGTGCGCGCGCATGGCGTCGAGCACATGTCCGTAGTCCTCGGGCTCGACCACGACCGTCACGCTTGCATGATTCTTCGCGGCGGCGCGCACCATGGCCGGCCCGCCCACGTCGATCATCTCGACGGTCGCCTCGTAGCCGGCGCCTTCGGCGACGGTCGCCTCGAACGGGTAGAGATTGACCACGACCAGATCGATCGGGGGAATGTTGAGCGCCTCGATCGTCGCCATGTGCGCCTCGATGTCGCGCCGCGCGAGAATGCCGCCGTGCACCGCGGGATGGAGCGTCTTGACCCGACCATCGAGAATGCCGGGCGCGCCGGTCACGCTGGCGATGTCGGTGACCGGCAGCCCGGCCTCGCGCAGGGCGCTCGCCGTGCCTCCGGTCGATACCAGCTCCACCCCCATGCCCGCCAGCTCGCGCGCGAAATCGACCAGGCCTGTCTTGTCCCACACGGACAGGAGGGCGCGCCGGATCGGTGGATCGGCCATGGCAGGGCTCCAGGACGGGACCGCCGCTCTGGTAACGGCTCAGCCGTGGCGTCGCAAGCGGGCGATGAAAAAACCATCCAGGCCGCCGCGCCCGGCCAGCTGGCAGGGGAGAGTGCGCACGTCCCCCTCTGGGGTCAGGTCGACGGCCAAGCCGTCGAGCTCGCTCGCCTCGACCGGCAGGCGCGCGACCGGCAGGCCGACATCGAGCGCGCGCGCGATGACTTCATGGCCTTCCTCCGGCTGCAGCGAGCAGCTGGCGTAAACCAGGAGACCGGCCGGCTCGAGCATGGCGATCGCGGCCTCGAGCAGCCGCTGTTGCAGCGCCGCCATGCGCGTCACGTCGGTCGGCGATTTGTGCCAGGCGATGTCTGGATGCCGGCGGATCGTGCCAGTGGCGGAGCACGGCGCATCCAGCAGCACGTGGCTGGCCGGCCGCGGCGGTCGCCAGGAGAGGGCATCGGCGATCTCGATCCGGGCGTCGAGCCGGAGGCGCTCGAGATTGCTGCGCAGGCGGCCAGCCCGCCGGTCCGACAGCTCGACCGCGGTCACCACGGCGCCGGCCGCGGCCAGCTGCGCAGTCTTGCCGCCGGGCGCCGCGCACAGATCGACCACGGCGCGCCCGCGTACGTCGCCGAGCAGCCGCGCGGGCAGCGCCGCGGCGGCGTCCTGAATCCACCAGGCACCCTCGGCATACCCCGGCAGTTCCTCGATTGCGCCGCCCGCCGGACGCCGCATCGTATTGCCGTACAGCCGCTCGCCGCCGAGTCGCGCCGCCCAGACTTCGGGGTCGGCCTTGACGGTGAGGTCGAGCGGCGGCTCGGCGAGATGGGCTGCGGCCACGGCATGCGCGGCCGGCGCGCCGTACGCCGCCTGCCAGCTGTCCCACAGCCAGTCCGGCGTGTTCAGCCGGGCAGCGTCCTGGCGCGCCAGATCCTGCCCGCCTTCGCGCCCGACTCGCCGCAGCACGGCGTTGACCAGGCCCTTGGCGTACCCGTGTGAGCCGCTGGCCAGCGCCACGGTCTCGGCCACGGCGGCGTGGGCCGGGGTGTCCAGGAACAGGAGCTGCGCGACGCCGAGCCGGAGCAGGTTGTGCACGCGGATCGCCTTCGGGCGCGCCCGCAAGAACCGGTCGAGCAGAGCGTCGATCTGGCCGAGCCGGCGCAACGCGGTGGTCACGAGCAGGCGGGCGAACGCCCGGTCCCGCGAGTCGAGAAGAGGAAGCGCCGGGTGCCCGGCAAAGGTCTCATCGAGCGGGCGCGCGTCGCCCAGCACCCGATCGAGCACGTCGAGCGCGATCAGGCGCGCGCTCACCGGGCTGGCCATAACGGGGGGCTCAGGCGGCCGACTGGCCGGGTCGCTCGCCGCGCAGCACCCGGCGGATCAGCGCCGTCGTTTCCGCGGACCCGTAGAATGCCACGAACGAGCCGAAGCGCGGTCCCTCGCTCTGGCCGAGCAGGATCTCGTACAGCACCCTGAACCAGGCGCGCAGGTCGTCGGCGAAGCCGTGACGTTTGCCGATCTCGTAGACTTCGGTCTGGATGGGCTCGGCGTCCGCGCTCGGATCGGGGGACGGCGTGAACCGGTCGAGCCAATCGGCGAGCTCGGCGAGCGCCGCCCGTTCGTTCGCGCTGGCCGGCCGGTACGCCTTGTTCGGCTTGACGAAGTCCCTGTAGTAGGCGAGCGCGTGGCCGACCAGCTGGTCGAGCACCGGCATGCTCTCGGCGGCCGCGTGCGGCGCGTAGCGTCTGATGAAACTCCACAGGACCGCCGGCTCCTCGGCGTTGACCACGCTCGCCAGGTTCAACAGCATGCCGTAGGTGATCGGCAGGCCGCCCGCGGGCGGGCTCGCGTCGTGCATGTGCCAGACCGGGTTGGCGTAGCGCTGCTCCGGGTCCTGCTGCGGATAGCGGTCGAGCAGGCCGAGATACTCGTCGACCGTACGCGGGATGACATCGAAGTACAGGCGCTTGGCCTTGCGCGGCGCCTGGTACATGAACAGCTTCAGGCTGTCCTTGGTGCCGTAGCGCAGCCATTCCTCGACGGTGAGGCCGTTGCCCTTGGATTTCGAGATCTTGTGCCCCTCCTCGTCGAGGAACAGCTCGTACGAGAAGCCCTCGGGCGGGGTGCCGCCTAGGATCCGGCAGATGCGGCTCGACACCTTGACCGAATCGATCAGGTCCTTGCCGGACATCTCGTAGTCGACGCCGAGCGCGGTCCAGCGCATCGCCCAGTCGGCGCGCCACTGCAGCTTGCCCTGGCCGTCGAGAACCGACTGCTCGACCAGCCGGCCTGCGTCGTTGCGGTAGGTCACGGTGCCGGCTGCCGGGTCGGTCCTGAGGATCGCCACCTGAAGCACGCGCCCGCTCTCCGGGCAGATCGGCAGGATCGGGCTGTAGGTCTCCTGGCGCTCGGCGCCGAGCGTCGGCAGCACCGCCTGGCGGATCGCGTCGTGACGCTCGAGCACGCGGCGCAGCACCTCGTTGAAGCGGCCGGCGCGGTAGCATTCGGTGGCGCTGACGAACTCGTACTCGAAGCCGAAGCCATCGAGGAACGATCTCAGCCGCCGGTTCATGTTGTGGCCGTAGCTTGCGGCGGTGCCGAACGGGTCGGGGATCGCGGTCAGCGGCTTCTGCAAATGCTGCGCGACCATCGCGGGATGGGGAATGTTGTCGGGCACGGCGCGCAGGCCATCCATGTCGTCGGAGAACGCGAACAGCCGGGTCGGCAGATCGGACAGACGCCTGAACGCCTGGCGCACGAGCGAGGTGCGGAACACCTCGGCGAAGGTGCCGACGTGCGGCAGCCCGGACGGACCATAGCCGGTCTCGAACAGGACGAAGCCTTTCGTGGGCGGCGCCTTCTCCACCCGATCAAGCAGCCTGACCGCCTCGACCACCGGCCAGGCCTTGCTCGCGCGCAGGAGCTCGAGGTTATTTCGCATGCGCCACCTTCGATTGGACCTAGAGACTGGTCAAGCCCTGCGGCCCGACTCCCGCTGGACCACTCCTCACACCGCGTGAGCGAAGGCCCCAGCTCGCGTGTAGACGGAACTGGCGTGATCTCACCTCCAATCAGCAGCTGCGCTGGAGGGGGATAAGGGCCGCGATCTACAAGGCGGTCTTCTTCCAACTGGGACCACCACCCACGAGAGGCGATCCAGTCAGTGAAATAGGCGCATGCGAGACTCGGTGCAGGCAATGGAGCATTAGTTCAGCTGCTCGGAGGCGGTTCAGTAGACGGCCTTCACAACCAAGACTGACAATGGTCTACATCACCGAATGAGGATCGTTCACTCGGCTACTGCCCAAGCAACTGATCAATCAGATGTTGGATCTCCGGATCCACTCGCCCCCGCGCCGTGCCCAGCAGCCATCGCTCCAACGCGCGGCCACTATCCGCTAACAGCCGTTCCCCACGACCCGAGGCTCGCACAAGAACAATCCCACCCGAGACAACGGCGGTGGCAGAGTCCGAAACCTCGTCTGCTGTCCCCGTCACCACGATACCTCTATAGCCGAGCCCATCGCGGATCTTGCCCTCTTTCGTCTCAGGCAGAGTCTTGAGCCGCTTTACCAATTCGGCGCTCTCGTCGGCCGTGAGGTTCCAGGTCGGATTTGGCCGCCCACTGAAAAGATCAACCTCGGCACGCATCTTCGTCCACTCTCGCATGACTTCACCAACCGCCCGGGGCATGCCCCCGGCGGTTGAGCTTTGAGTAAAGGCCTCTACGTGATACGCTGCCTCTGGCTGTTGCAGCCGTAGAAATAGCCACAGAAGTGTGTGTAGGGTCCCCGGTCGCATGTCGCCGGATCGCTGATGATGTTGCCGCTGTTATCTACATTTCGCACTGGCGTGCTTCCGGGCTTGTGGCCCCAGAAGCCCTCTTTCAGCTTCCGGTACCAATGGTAGTCGAAACCTGGCGCAACCACCAGGGCCACGAGATAACGGGGCCTTTCCGAGTCCGGAAAGCAATCGTAGCGCCGGTGCATCCCGTCACACAAGGCCGCCCGGGTGACCTCAGGGCAAGTAAGCGCTGTGTACATCTGCCCGCATCCCCGGCCGGGCTGGGCGAAGGTATTGGTGCGCCAATTGCTTGCGTAGTTATAGCAGTTGTTATTCTGCCGGACTACCGGATCGTTGTTCCAGAAACCGGGATTGTAGGCAGCGAACTCGATGTAACAGACCGCTGCTGCCTCGATCTTCCGGGCCTTCTCCGCGACTCCGGTCTCCTCCCGAACGTCCGGCATCGATATACGCCCAACACGCTCCAGCTGCTGGGCAAGGAACGCCCGCAACGTCTCGTCCAGTGGCAAGACTTCTTCTCCAGTAATCGTTGGCGCCGGCTTCGCTCGGCTTATGAGGCCGATCAGCCGCTCGGCGAGCTCGCTGGCCCGCGTGGACCGCGCGTGCGCGCCAGCGGCCAGATATACGCTGGGCGCAAGGCCCAAATCCTGGGCAAGCTCGTCGTCGAGGACATCTATGACAAACCCACGCAAGCCGAGGCCGCCCTCTGCCGGCGTGCCTTCGGTGAGACTGTTCCGCTCTTTGGCGAACTCCTTCAGAGTTGTCCGAGCCTCTTGCTCCTCTGTGATGACCCAAGCCGGATTACGGCGGCCCGAGAAGACGTCTGCTGTAATCTGCAACATGGTATGAACTCCAGGCGGAAGGTTAAGACGATGAATTTACTAGGAGCTGCTATCTCACAATGTGAACCACCTCACACGTGCTGTTGTTATCCAGGGCAGTGATTCCTGCCGCACTGAGACTGGGCGGACACTAGGTCACATCCGATCCGGCGGAACTGTCGCCCAGAAGCGACGCCAAGCCCGTTGGTCTTGGCGCGAGCATAGTCGAAGCTGTCACGGTAGCTGAGTCCAGCTGGATGGTTTACCCTCCAGTAGATCCGGTACGCTCGCCAAGCGACCTGTATCTGATTGGCGACGGCGGGCTTATGTCGAAATCGATCGCGAACCGGGTGAACGCCTTCTAAGCGGCGACGAGTCCGTCGGCCGTCAGCGCCTCGATCAGCGTGTTTTGATGGCGCTGGATGAAATCATCCCGCATGGTAACGAGGTCAGCGGCATACTTCTCGGCGTGCCGGGCGATCTGCCGGCCATTCACGGTTGGACGCCTGCCGCCGGCATGATAGGCGGCCATCTCCTCGACCACGC
The DNA here is from genome assembly GCA_046732855.1 of Pseudomonadota bacterium. Classification (GTDB taxonomy): domain Bacteria; phylum Pseudomonadota; class Alphaproteobacteria; order Geminicoccales; family Geminicoccaceae; genus JBKPNX01. Next base: position 27,540 of record JBKPNX010000062.1, on the reverse strand, counting down.
CGAGCACCATCTCATTGCTCGCGGCGGTCAGGCGGCGGAGTTCGGCTTTGTAGCCCTCCATGCCCTCGAGCGGACGGAACAGTCCCTCCAGGATCGCGATTTCGTTCCACGCCCAGTTGATCGCGGGCGACAGCGCCCGGTGGCCGTGGATCCAGCCGGACACATGAAGGACATCGTTCAGCTCGCGAAAGAAGTCGTCGAGGCGCGGGTCGAGGAAATCGTAGTCGGGGTTGCACACGTCGCCCTTCAGGCGCCCCTCCGCCGCCAGCTGATCCTTGATCGGGGTGCCATCGTACGGAAGCATCCGGCAGAACACGGCCGCAACAGAGCCGTCACCCGTGATCGCGCGCAGGAATCGCAGATTGGCGTGGATGCTCTCGAAACTTGACGAGGGGTCGAGCAGCATGAAGCCGAACTCGAAGACCATCCCCATTCGCTTGAGCGTGGCGACGGCGGCGAGGTTCTGCTCGACCGTGATGCCCTTGTTGAGCGTTTTGAGGCCTTGCTCGTCGCCGGACTCGAGGCCCATGTAAACGAGGTAGAGCCCGGCCGCCTTCATCTCCCTGAAGAGTTGCTCATCGACCGCATCGGCCCGGCAGTTGATCTTCCAGATCACGTGCCCCGGCAGATCGGCGCGGTGCAACTCGTCCAGGAAATTCCGCGTCCACCGCTGCCAGACCGGACCGAACAGCGGGAAGTCGTCGTCCTGGAACAGGAAGATCGAGATGCCGCGGGCCTGCCACAGCCAGCGCATCTCTTCGACCACGCGCGTAGGGTTGCGGGTCCGCACCACCTTGCCCGGCGCGGTGCGGTAGAACGTGTGGATCGAGCAGAACGAGCAGGTCCGCGCGCAGCCACGGCTGGCCAGCAGCGGCATGGCGCGATGGCCGAGCACCTGCTCGGGCTCGAACTCGCGCACGGGCCAAGGCAGATCATCCAGATCGCGCAGGAGGTGACGCGGCGCGGTCTGAGCGAGCCCGCCGTCGGCCGCGTGATGAGCGATGCCGGCAGTGGCGCGCCAGTCAGTGCCATTGCCGACATGGTCAGCGAGCTCGAGCAGCGTCAGCTCGCCCTCGAAGCGCACCACGCTGTCGAGCTCGGGGACCTGGGCCAGGGTCTCAGCAGGGCTGAGGCTCGGAAAGTGACCGCCCATGGTGAAATGGCAGTCGATCCCCGCGGCGCGCAGACGCCGGATGAGGGTCGCGTAGCGGCTGATGTAGAACTGGAATATCAGCGAGAAGCCGATCAGCAGCGGCTGTTCGCGGCGAGCCATTTCGACCAGCTCATCGGGCGATCGCTCGACATCGGCGACCAGAACGGCGTAACCGAACTTTTCGAGCGTGGCCGCGAGGTAGCCCAGGCCGAGATTGCCCTGGTCGAGAAAGCCGACCAGGAGAATGGGTTGCGCCGTATTGCGCCGGCGCTGCCCAAGATCGGGCGGCCAATGGCCGGGGAGATCGATCTGCATCACGCCCTCCGCCGCGCAGGAATGACTCTGACCGCCCTCGTGCCGTGGCCTGGCTCCTCGGCGCTTACTTGACCTTCTGGATGACGTTCAGCGTTTCCTGCACGGCCGCCTGCTCGGCTTCGAGGACGCGCAGCTGCTTCGTTAGCTGGATTCGGGTCAGCTCACGGGCGACGGCGACCGTCAGATGTTCGGAGAACCAAGGCGGAATCGGGTCCCACCACCATTTCGGATTGAAGCGGAACAGGCTTTCGGCGAGCTGCAAGTCGGGACGCTGAGCCATCGCATTCTCCAAAGCTGGGGTCGGTTCATTTATGGGCAGGTGATGCCGCTGACGCAACGGTAAATTGTACAACTATGAAGTGATAAGTACCTGAGCGTTAGTGGCCGCCGATGAGAGCCGCCGGGCTGACTCGGATGCCCTCACCAGCGCAAGGTGGCGATCGCCATGGTCGGTCGCTGGCCGTGGCGCGCGCACATCTCTGCCAGACGTTGGAGGTCGGGTTCGGCGCCCGGCGCGACGCCGAGCTCCTCGGCATGGATGCCGCGGGTCACGAACAGGCTGTCGTAGCCTGCCGCGCTGGCGCCCATGATGTCGGTCGCCAGACTGTCGCCGACCACCAGGATGCGCGCGCCGTCGCCCTGGCCCAGCGCCTCTGCGGCGCGGCGGAAGATCGCCGGGTCCGGCTTGCCGTGGTACAGCACCTGCCCGCCGTACGCGTCGCGATAGTGCCGGGCGAGCCACCCGGCACAGGGCGCGGTGACGCCGCCCTGGCGATGGATCACCAGATCCGGGTTGACGCACACCATGGCCAGCTCGCGCGCGGCGGCCGCAGCGAACAGCGGGTCATATCGCTCGATCGGATCGGCCTCGTCGAACAGGCCGACGGCCAGGAGAAAATCCGCGTCCGCGACCGCCTCGACCCGGCGATAGTCCAAGCCGTCGACCAAGCCGGTGTCCCAGCCCGGCCCGATGAACAGATAGGCGGAGCCGAGCGCGGCGTGCGCCGGGTCGTCGCGCGCGCCGAGCGCGGCGTGCGCCGCATCGCCGGAGGTGACCAGCCGGTCGTAGGCGTCCCGCGGCACGCCGATCCTGTGCAGCCGGCCCTCGGCGTGCTGCGAGCGGCGCGGCGCGTTGGACAGGATCGCGACCGGCTTGCCGGCGGCACGCAACGCGGCAAGCGTCTCGAGCACGCCCGGATAAGGCTCGACGCCGCCGTGGAGCACGCCCCACTGGTCGAGCAGCAAGGCGTCGTAGGCATCCGCGATCTCGCTCAGACGGCGGATCAGCGGCACGGAAGGCATGCTCATGGCGCGCTCACACGGACGCTCGTCGCCGGTTCGGGCACGCCGAGCCGCCGCCGTGAAGCGAACGCCGCGAACCGACGGCGCGCTGGTCTCGGATCGACGGGCGCCGCCGACAGAGTGCGATGCGCCCGCTTGCGCGAGCCAAACCGCTGAGACGAACCCGGCGGCCGCCCAGCCCCTCAGGTCGTCTCAAAGCGCTGGACATGCAGGTGCTTGGCCGGGCCGGGTCGCGCGATCGGCGATCTGCCTGGATTACTGAGGACAGTGAGGTGTCCAACTACATGGACCCCGGCGCGGCGGCGAGGATGCCGTTCGCCCACTCCGCGCTGCTGGCGACGCCGCCGAACGTGAAGATGTGCACGCCCTCGATGCCGAGCCCCGGATCCCGGCGCTCGGCTGCGGCCAGCTCGCGCAGGATGAGCTCGGGCGTCCTGCGCGCGAGCAGATTGGCGACCGCATCGACCCTGGTGCCCAGCACGCGAATCGAATTGCCGATGCCGCAGTGCAGCGCGTATTTCCAGAGGGTGCGCCGCGAGGCGGGGCCGGCTAGCCCGACCCTCAGCGGCGCAGCAATGCCAAGCGCGCGCAGCCGTCGCACGCACTCGAGGATCGGGGCCGCCTCGAAGCAGAACTGAGTGACCAGCCAAGCCTCCAGGCCGGCGCCCCGCAGGAGCTCGAGTTTTGCAAGCAGTGCACACTCGAGCACCTCAACATCGATCCTGCGGTGCGCCTCCGGGTAGCAGGCGAGACCAATGCGGCGGATGCCATGCTGCTCGAACAGTCCCGTCCGCAGCAGGTCGAGACTGGAAGGATAGGGTCCCGCCGGCTGCTCGAGATCGCCCCCGACCACCAGCGCGCGGGTCACGCCCCCCTCGCCGGCCAGACGCTCGAGGAAATCGCCGAGCTGGGTGAAGCTCGCCATGCTGCGCGCGGTGACGTGGGGCACGGGCACGAACTTGGCCGCGCGCAACTTCGCCGCGGTCGCGACCACGGCATGATGGGTCTCGCCGGGCACGAACGCGATGTACACCTCGGTGCCGGGTGCGACATGCGTGCGGCACAGCTCGACCGCGGACGGATTGTGCGTCGTGACCTCGATCGAATAGCCCCGGAGCAGCCGCGCGAGTTCCCGGTCAGCCGCTGCCGGGCCGGTGCGCGCGCGGGGCATGCTCCAGCTCAATAGCGATACTGGTCGGGCTTGAACGGTCCCTCCGGCGCCACGCCGATGTATTCCGCCTGCTTCGGGGTAAGCTTGGTCAGCTCGGCGCCGACCTTGCCCAGATGCAGCGCTGCGACCTTCTCGTCCAGCTCCTTGGGCAACGTGTACACCTGGCGCTGGTACTTGGTCCGGTTGGTCCACAGCTCGATCTGGGCGAGCACCTGATTGCTGAACGACGCGCTCATGACGAAGCTCGGATGACCGGTCGCGCAGCCGAGATTCACGAGGCGCCCCTTGGCGAGCACGATGATCCGTTTGCCATCCGGGAACTCGACTTCGTCGACCTGCGGCTTGACCTCCTGCCACTTGAAGTTCTGCAGCGCGCCGATCTGGATCTCGCTGTCGAAATGGCCGATGTTGCAGACGATCGCGCGGTCCTTCATCTGGCGCATGTGGTCGACCGTGATCACGTCGACGTTGCCGGTCGCGGTGACGAAGATGTCGCCCACGGGCGCCGCCGTCTCCATGGTGACCACCTGGTAGCCCTCCATCGCCGCCTGGAGGGCGCAGATCGGATCGACTTCGGTCACCATCACGCGCGCGCCGGCATTGCGCAGGCTCGCAGCCGAACCCTTGCCCACCTCGCCGAAGCCGCAGACCACGGCGACCTTGCCCGACATCATCACGTCGGTCGCGCGCCGGATGCCGTCGACCAGGCTCTCGCGGCAGCCATACAGGTTGTCGAACTTCGACTTGGTGACTGAGTCGTTGACGCTGATCGCCGGGAACAGGAGGCGGCCCTGCTTGGCCATCTGGTACAGGCGATGCGAGCCGGTCGTGGTCTCCTCGGTGACGCCGCGGATGCTCTCGCCGAGCTTCGCGTACCAGCCCGGCCTGCTGGCGACGCGCTGCCGGATCGCCGCGTACAGGACCTCCTCCTCCTCGTTCTGCGGGCGCGCCAGCACCGAGGGGTCGGTCTCCGCCCGTTTGCCGAGATGGACCAGGAGCGTCGCATCGCCGCCGTCGTCCAGAATCATGTTGGCCGTGCCGCCGTCCGCCCACTCGAAGATGCGATGGGTGAACTCCCAGTATTCCTCGAGCGTCTCGCCCTTGTAGGCGAACACCGGCGTGCCGCCCGCGGCGATTGCCGCGGCCGCGTGGTCCTGGGTCGAGAAGATGTTGCACGACGCCCAGCGCACGTCCGCCCCCAGCGCCTGGAGCGTCTCGATCAGCACCGCAGTCTGGATGGTCATGTGGATCGAACCGGCAATGCGCGCGCCCTGCAGCGGTTGCCGCCCGCCGTACTCGGCGCGGAGCGCCATGAGCCCCGGCATCTCGGATTCGGCGATCGCGATCTCGCGCCGCCCCCACTCGGCCAGCCCGAGATCGGCCACCACGTGATCCTTCGCGCCCGGCTCCTTCGTCGCTCGCATCGCCATGATCGGTCCTCGTTCGCAATGATCGATGTCGGTCACCGCCGTATTTAGGCACGGCGCATGATTACGAACAGCTCAACGTGGCATGGCGCCGCGCGTGCCGGCGCGCGATCGCGGCATTCACCGGAGGCACCGGGGCCGCAGGGAGGGCCTTCCGTCCCCGGCGAGGAAGGCGACAGCCGAGCGCAGCTGGACTTCACGATTGCCTTCGGGCTGCGCCGCCGCCATGCTCGAACAGCGCCCGGGATGCTGACGACCTTGGCGGTGCGCGACCACGGTTGCCAAGAGGCCATCTGGCGCTCTCCGGTTGATGCTTGGTCGTCTACCCGCGAAGGTGGCTCGGCAGAGGCGGCCATTTTCCCATGACCAGCACCCCGTTCATCGGAACCGTCTCGCCAAAGATCGCGCGGGAGCACGCCTGATGGGCGCGCGCTCCAGCGAGCTGCCGGCCTGGGTCAACCTCGGGCTCTTGCCGCTGCTCAACCTCGCGGCGGCGTTCCTGGTCTCCGGCCTGATCGTGCTGTTCCTCGGCGAGAACCCGCTCGAAGCGGTCGAGCTCCTGGTCTACGGCGCCTTCGGCTACGGCGAGGCGATCGGCTACACGCTGTTCTACGCCACCAGCTTCATCTTCGCGGGTCTCGCGGTCGCGATCGCCTTCCACTGCGGCCTGTTCAACATCGGCGGCGAGGGCCAGGCCTACGTCGGCGGCCTCGGCGTTACCCTGGTCGGCCTCTACCTCGGCTGGCTGCCCTGGTTCGTCGTGGTACCGCTCGCGATCTTCGGCGCCGCGGCGTTCGGCGGCGCCTGGGCGTTCGTCCCGGGCTGGCTGCAGGCGCAGCGCGGCAGCCACGTCGTGATCACCACGATAATGTTCAATTTCATCGCCTCCGCGCTGATGACCTACCTCCTGGTCAACGTGCTGATCGCACCGGGGCAGCAGATCCCCGAGACGGAGACGCTGCCGCCGAGCGCCTGGCTGCCCCAGATGCACGAGGCGCTCGGCGCGCTCGGCATCCAGACCGCCCCCTCGCCGCTCAATCTGTCGTTCATGTTCGCCCTGATCTGCTGCGTCCTGGTCTGGCTGTTCGTGTGGCAGACCCGCTACGGCTTTGCGCTCCGCGTGGTCGGCCAGAACGAGACCGCGGCGGTCTACGGCGGCATCTCGCCGGCGCGCCAGATCGTGCTGGCGATGACCATCTCCGGCGCGCTCGCCGGACTGGTCGCGCTCAACATGATCATGGGCGCGCAGCACCGCATGACCCTCGACTTCACGGGCGGCTTCGGCTTCGTCGGCATCGCCGTCGCGCTGATGGGCCGCAACCACCCGCTCGGCATCATCCTCGCCGCCGTCCTGTTCGGCGCGCTCTATCAGGGCGGCTCCGAGCTGTCGTTCGACATGCCGGCGCTGAGTCGCGACATCGTGGTGGTGATCCAGGGCCTGGTCATTCTGTTCGCGGGCGCGCTCGAGCACATGTTCCGGCCCTCGCTCGAGGCGCTGTTCGCGCGCCCGGCGCCGGCCGGGGCGGTCGCCTGATGGACCAGCTGTTCCTCCAGGCCCTGCTGCTCACCGACTCGACGATCCGCCTCGCGACGCCGCTCGTACTCGCCGCTCTCGCCGGCCTGTTCTGCGAGCGCTCGGGCGTGGTCGACATAGCCCTCGAGGGCAAGATGCTGGGCGCGGCGTTCGCCGCCGCCGCGACCGCCGCGGTCACCGGCTCCGCCTGGCTCGGGCTCGCCGCCGGCACTCTGTTCTCGATCTTTCTCGCCCTGGTCCACGGCTTCGCCTGCATCACCAACCACGGCAACCAGGTGGTCTCGGGCATGGCGCTCAACATCATGGTCGCCGGGCTCGGCCCGACGCTGGCCGAAGCCTGGTTCCGCCAGGGCGGGCGCACGCCGCTGCTCAGCGAGGGCGCGCGCTTCACGCCGCTCACCCTGCCGTTCGCCGACGCCTTGCGAAACGTGCCGGTGCTCGGCCCGATCTACGCCGAGGTGATCAGCGGTCACAACATCCTGGTCTATGCCACCGCCGCGATCGTGCCTCTGGTCGCCTGGGTAGTGTATCGGACCCGCTTCGGCCTGCGCCTGCGCGCGGTCGGCGAGAACCCGAGCGCGGTCGACACCGCGGGCATCAGCGTCGCCGCGATGCGCTACAAGGCGTTGCTGGTGACCGGCCTGCTGTGCGGCGTCGCCGGCACGTATCTGTCGATCGCGCACAACGCTGCTTTCATCCGCGACATGACCGCGGGCAAGGGCTATCTCGCGCTCGCGGCGCTGATTTTCGGCAAATGGCGCCCGGTGCCGGCGCTGTTCGCCTGCTTCCTGTTCGCCTTCACCGACGCGGTGCAGATCCGCCTGCAGGGCGTGCCGCTGCCGGGCATCGGCACCGTGCCGACCCAGGCGATCCAGGCGCTGCCGTATCTCGCGACCGTGCTGCTGCTCGCCGGCTTCGTCGGCAAGGCGGTGGCGCCCAAGGCGATCGGCCAGCCGTACGTGAAGGAGCGCTGAAGCGTCTTCTTTGTGCCTGAACGGCAGTTTGAGCAAGGCCGAGCTCGGTCCCAACTGACGCTGCGGCGATCATGCACCGATTAGGAAGCTTTCCGGCACGTGACCCGAGAGGGCGGCGCACGATCAGCTTGGCCCGCGCTGAATTGATCGGCAAATGCACACCCGATGGCAGTGGAGGCCGCTCGGGAAAATCATACTCAATCCATTCCTCTTGGCGGAGGCTTGCCTGCGTCCTTGAGCCGCCAACCGCGAACTACGTCCGTCAGCAAATTTGCAGTGTGTCAGGCGGGCGTCAGCCCGAGCTGGCAAAGATCGTCGTTAGATAGTCTGGCCGCTTCACAGCCTTCTTGGGGTAAGTTCTTTCGCGCGAACTCAATCAGGCTCGCCCGGTCGGGGAAATAAGTCCAGACGTGCTGCTCCCCCGCCGCAGTGACGCCTATGGGGCGACTGGCATCCGGGGCAAACCCAACTGAGCGCCATTTTGCGTCTACCTCACCAAACATCGCGACCGGTGCTTCAGGAGACTCAAGATTATAGAGCAACGGACGTCCCTGTTCGTTTGGCGCGACCAGGACAAAGTTCGAGTGCGGAGCGATGGCTGCCGCCGCTGGCTTTGCAAAGCCACGCGGCTGGCCCAGGCTGACGGGACGAATCCGGCCTTGAACGCGCAATTCAGGCGGTGAAGTCGAGGTATCCCATACCAGCTCGCGCCCGCCCTCTTGCGCCAAGATGCTCGTGTAGCTGGTCGATGGCCGAGCACATCTTGGCAGCATGGCCTCCTTGCTCTCTGTGCGCAGTGCCGGCTCGACGCTCCAGATCCGCACTCTCGCGTCGCTGGACGCGCTCGCAATCGTTTTCCCTTCGGGATCAAAGCCTAACGAGCACACTGTGCCTTCATGTCCCTTCAACACAATTGGGGGAGAGTCAAGGTCTGCAATCCGCCACACCCTAACACCATCCTCAGCCGCTGTCGCGACAAGCGCGCCGTCCCGACTGAATGCACCCTGAGAAACGAAGCCTCGGGGCCCTTTGAGATCGTGCAATCCCTTGCCGCCCTTGACCATCCTCGCCTTTTGCGCTCCAGTGTTCCATAAGAATGCACCTCCGCCAAACGTCGTCACGAGTAAAATATCACAGTCTTTCGGATGAAAGTCCAGAGATAAGATTGGAGTTGTATACCTTCGTTCTTTAAGGAGTTGTTTTGTCTCGGTCAGGTACACACGGATAATGCCGTCATTCCCCGCGGTTGCGAAACGCTCGCCATCGGAGCTGAAGGTTAGTGCAAACCCCGATCCCTCCCCCCGCCACAAGAACGTCGGCGGCAGGGTGCGAGCATCCCAGAGTATCGGCTGAAGAGCAATGTTCCCGGTGAGCACCAACTTGCCGTCTGGGCTGAACGAGCCAGGTCCTGCTTGGTGAGACTTGTCCCCAAATTTGACTGATCTACCGAACTTCGGGAGGCCCGACTTCCCCGGCGACACGGGGACCAGATAGGCCTCCCCAGTAGTGGAGCCCGCCAGCACCCACTTCCCATCTACACTCCACTTAGCGCGGATATAGCCAGAGGTAACTGATTTCTTGACAACCTCGGAGCCATCAACCGCATTCCAAAGGTGGATCCAGCCGTCGGCTCCAGCCGTCAAAAGCAACGTGCCGTTCTGCGGTAAGAACTGGGTGCTCGACTGAATCATGGAGACAGCAATAATCCGCCGTTCGCGCAACTGCCGAAGCCCGTCGTACGCCAGCGCCTCCGCTTCTGGCACGTAACGTACTTCTTCTTTCCTGGTGAGGCCTTCGAGGGCGATAAGAAGAGCGCGTGTCGGCCCAACCCGTTCCAGGGCGGCCCTGCCACGCAATATCAAAGACCGAGCCGCTTGAACCTCGGCCTGAGTGCGGCGCTCGCGCTCTCTCTCGAGCTCCTCTTCCTGCCTGCGCTTCTCTTCTTCTTCGGCCTGCTTGCGTGCTGCGTCCTCGGCCTCCTTACTTGCTTCAAGAAAGCAGATGGCCGCCTCGAACTTTCCTTCGGCGCTTCTATCATAGCGTCGCGCCCACAGCGCGGTCGGCTTCTCTTGGACAAACCAGCTCCACGCGCGCGACAGATCGAGCCCGGCGAGCAGCCCCCCAGTGCCCTCCTGCATTCGCCGCTGGGCCCGGCACACGTCGTAGTAGATTTCGTATGATTGTTGCTCGCGGCGGCGCCAGTCGTCGAGAGTGTCCCATTGACGGATAAGGCTCTCGTGCGTGATCTCGATGAACGTCTCGTCTGTGATGTGCTGGCTGCGGACATCGATGAAGGAGGCGTCCGCGGCGCGGAACGCATTCACCACGCGCTGCACCACGTCGAGGTCGACATCGGCTAGCTTGGCGACCGTACCGCATCGGGTCGGGCGTCGCAGCTTGTTGTGAGCGTCCTCGACCTCAATCATCCGGCGAAACATGACCTTGGCGACCAGACACTCCTCCGGCGTAAGCGCCTTGAGGATCTTATCGCCATGCAAGGAAAGAGCGTTTTCCGCTGTCTCAAGTCTGACGTAGTCGTCCAGGCCAAGATCAATGCCATCGTGCTCGGTCTCTCCCCGGCGCTTCCTATCCTCTTCCTCCTGGGTCCACATCCACAGTAAGGTATGCTGCAGGATTGGCAACTGGTCCTGTTGAGACCTAATGTCGTCGATGAGGCGATGTACCAAGTCCTCGTGAATGCTGCCCTTTTTGATCTCGGCGGGTTGGACGATTGCTTGGCGCAACTCGTCCTCGGCCATACGGGGCACGAGGTAATGGGTCGCGTTCAGAGTCTCTGCCAATCCGGTGAACCGGGCGCAATCCCCCAGATACTCCGAGCGCATCGTGGTGACGACGTAAAGCCCGGACGGCTTGTTGCTCGCAACCGCGAGCAACAACTCGATCAGGCGCGCGCGTTCGCGATCCGCCTCCTCGGATCTGTAGCGGAAGATTTCCTCGAACTGATCGACCAGCAGCAGAAAGTTCTCGGTATCCTCCAGGTCGAACTCTCGCATGACCGCTGCGAGGCCGTCCTCGCTGATGTCGATGAGCGCGCGAATCCGAGCCACCTTCGACTCTGGCAAGTCGCCATCTTGTCCGATCAGATCGGGCCGCAGGGCGCGCAGAATGCCATCGGCCATGGACCACAACGGCGCTGCGCCGGGCCGAATCGCGGCGGTGCGCCACTGCACGCCCATCCGACCATGACGTCGCTCCAGCGTGGCCAGCACGCCTGCCCGCACCAAGGAGGATTTGCCACTGCCGGATGGCCCGATGATCGAGACGAAATGGTTGTCGGCCAGGATCGTCAATATGTCCTGGATCAGCCGGTCGCGGCCGCGGAAGATAGGCCACTCCTCCTTTTCGAAGGGCCGAAGTCCGGGATACGGACGAGACGGCAGGGCTTCTGATTCACCGAACCGCGCTGCGGCTGTTGCACCGACGCGCGCAAGTGCTCGCGCCAGCGTTTCTGCCGTTTCAACGACGCCGGTCAATGCAGGCCCCCGTGTGCAGAGCCCTCTGTGTAGGCCGAGAAGCGACTAGAGAGAGTGAGCAGCCATTTCTGGAGCTCATCCTTGAATGAGGGGGAGTCCTTCAGCAGCACAGAAACTCGCTTCGGGGCATCCACTGGCGGTGGTGGCGGCGCATCGATAACGGCACAAGGCGGAAAACACCCGAGCTTCTGACTTATATCCCATTCTATGTAAGAGACGGCTCGTTCAAGCCAAAGTGATGATTTAGCATTGCCAGCAAGCAAGACAATCGCACCGCATCTTTTCAAAAGGCCAATAAACTCATCATCGTTGGCAATAGTTGCCAGATCCCTGGTTTTCTCAGCCGAAAGCGAAAACGGGTAAACTGATACATTCATCTCTTTCATCAATTTTCTGATTTCTTCTTCTAAAATCCTGTCTCGTGGCCCAGACATCATGTACACACTTAGGTTGTGATCCTTCCGACGGGACATGAGGACACGTGCCGCGAAGTGCTCGAGCGTACCGGTATCCTCTTGATCGAAGCCTTCCAGGAACGTCCGGTATTCCACATCCTTAATGCTCGACAGGTTGACCTGGGGTGCCCGGTAGACATAGATCGGCTTCTGGTGCTGTTTGGCGAGCGCGTGCTGATACTTGACGAGCCCGGTCTTGTCGTGCTTCCATTTGCCGTATCGGCTGCCCAAGACCTGCGCGAACTTATCGCACGTCAAGACCCATTCGGGGGCGCACTCGTGCACCTCGTCCATGTCGAGTGGGTTTGTCTCGGGCACGACCTCGGAGCCCTGATCGAGCAGCAGGCGCGCCAGCTCGTCGCGAAGCTCCTCAACGTCCTCGTGGGGCGCCCCGGCCAGGAACACTCGTTGCCGTGGCTCGTTTAGGCTAGGAGCAGGCCCAGGCAGGTCAAGAACCGGGAACTTGATGCGCTCGAGCGCCTTCACCTGGCTCACGATCTCGCTCGCGAGTTTCTGCAGTTCGGCGTAGTACTCTTTGCTGTCACTGGAGTCCTCGGGACTCGGAAAGCCTTTGGGGTACGAGGCATCCGCGGCCCCTACGAAGTCGTAGCCAATGAGGGGATGACCGCGCTCGTCCTTGAACGCCTTGGGCCAGTGGCCGTGGCCGGTCGCGCGAACGCGTACCACGAACACGCGATCAGAGCCCCTTTTCCGCACGTCTTTCAAGAACCAGTCCCGCTCGTCCCGGCACCAGGCCGAGTCGAGGTACCAATCCGACATCAGCACGAGCAACACGCCCGCCCCTTCGACCTTCTTGCGCAGCTGGTCTGTCAGCGGTTCGTTGCCGCGGAGCTTATAGTCCCACCATATGCCAACTTCCTCGGCGCTGCGCCGTCCGAGCCCTCCGGCAACCAGCCTGCGCATCTCCTTGATCAGACGCCGCGACCAATCATTCAGCAGATCTGAGTGGGCGTAGCTGACGAAAACGTCATGCTCGAACTCGCTCAAGTATGCCATCGCCGCGCTCCTGCCTTCTGCCGTGCCTATCAGAGCACGCAAGACCTGGGGTGTGTGTGATCCAGTTCACAACCCTATGCGTATTCGGTCTCGAAATTTAGCACAATCTATAGAGGAGTGCCAACGCACTGAATGTCTCCATCTCGACGGCATATCCCTTAAGGTATATGAGGAGGCAAGCTTGCCAGATTGCGGGCACCAGCGTTGCTGCGATGCGCGGAACGGAGCCGGCGGCCAGCTGCGCGAAACATTTGAAACAGGGCAGTCCGTCGCCCGACATCAAGCTGAAACATGGCCGTGCTGCGATCCGCTCAGTGTGCGCGGAGCGGGCGGTCGGAGCTCGGGCCGGCTTGTCACCGTGTCGAAGTGTGCTAACAACGGCCCGCCAGCACCGGTGGCGCTACCGAACCAGCGACGGCAACGCGCACGCGCGGCCGCAACCAACGACACGGGGAGACGACCCATGGCGACCTGGACACCGGATCCGACCTTCTACCCCTCGCCGCGCCTCGCGGCGCGCGCGCCCGCGGAGAAGCTGGCCTACGTGGTGCAGTTCGATCCCGAGCGCCGGCGCCCGGACGGCCTCGCCACGGTCGACGTCGATCCCGGCTCGGCGAGCTACGGTCAGATCGTCGGCACGACCGAGCTCGCGGTCGGCGACGAGACCCATCACTTCGGCTGGAACGCGTGCAGCTCGTGCCTGTGCCCCAACGCCCCGCACCCGCACGTCGAGCGGCGCTATCTGATCGTACCGGGCATCCGCTCCTCGCGCCTGCATATTCTCGACACCAAGCCCGACCCCCGGCAGCCGAAGAAAATTCGCACGATCGAGGCGGACGAGCTCGCGGAGCGCGCCGGCTACTCGCGCCCGCACACCGTGCATTGCGGCCCGGAAGGAATTTACATCAGCGCGCTCGGCAACGCCGAGGGCGGGGCTCCGGGCGGCGTGTTCCTGATGGATCACGAGACCTTCGACATCCGCGGCCAGTGGGAGATGGACCGCGGGCCGCAGCGGTTCGCGTACGACTTCTGGTGGCATCTCGGGCAGGACACCATGGTGAGCAGCGAGTGGGGCACGCCCGACATGTTCGAGAACGGGCTGATCCCCGAGAAGATCCTGGGCGCGCAATACGGCCGCCGCCTGCACTTCTGGGACCTGCACAAGCGCAAGCACATCCAGGAGATCGACTTCGGCGACAAGTCGCAGCTGGTGTTCGAGCTGCGCCCGGCGCACGACCCGACCAAGGCGTACGGCTTCGCCAACTGCGTGCTGTCGCTCGAGGACCTGTCGTCCTCGATCTGGACCTGGTATCGCGACGGCGACAGATGGGCGGCCAAGAAGGTGATCACGATCCCGGCGGAGCCGGCCGAGGCCGAGCAGCTGCCGCCGGTGCTGCAGGGCTTCAAGGCGGCAGCGCCACTGGTCACCGACATCGACCTCTCGGTCGACGACAAGTACCTCTACGTGTCGTGCTGGGGGACCGGCGACTTCCACCAGTACGACGTGAGCGACCCGTTGCAGCCGAAGCTCACCGGCAAGGTCCGGATCGGCGGCATGGTCAGCCGGGCCGCGCATCCCGCGGGCAACGGCCCCTTGAACGGCGGGCCGCAGATGGTCGAGGTCAGCCGCGACGGCAAGCGCATCTACTTCACCAACTCGCTGTACGGCGCGATCGACCCGCAGTTCTACCCCGAGGGGGTCAGCGGCTGGATGGTCAAGGTCAACGCCAAGGACGGCGGCGGCATCGAGCTCGACAGAGAGTTCTTCATCGAGTGGCCGGACGGCTACCTGCCACACCAGGTCCGTCTGCAGGGCGGCGACGCCTCGTCCGACTCCTACTGCTATCCGTAAGGCCCTGGCCGCAGGCTTGCGTTTCTGGCTAGCTAGGGGGTCGGCGCGCGCGGTGCTCGTGGCTCGCCCCCGAGCGCCACGCCCATTTTCGAGGTCAGCTTCGCGCGCATCTGAAGACATAACGGATTGCAATGTGACGATTCTTCGAGTTCGTTCGGTTTTCTGCGGCACCTCGGGTCGGTTCGTGGAAGCCCGCCGAAGACCGAATGTTCCGATGCCGCCGCTCGGGTTCGTTCGGATTCCGACGACGCTCGGTTCGTTTGGGTAGCGCATCGCTCGGGTTCGCTCGGATTCCGACGACGCTCGGGTTCGTTTGGATTCCGACCACGCTCGGGTTCGTTCGGGCAGCGCAGCGCTCGGGTTTGTTTGCCGCCGATGGCAAGGACGCCCGCGTCCCGTGAGCCCGGCCCACGAAGCCTGACGCGGCGCATGGATCACACCAGCGCCCGCGCATTGAGCATTCCGGTCACTCAGGGGCATTCCTAGAAGCAATGTGAGGCAGAACCAGCCAGCTTACACTGTCCTAGGAATTTATGCTAGCCCGGTGGTCATGACAGGGAGAACCCGCCGGCTTGGTCTCCCGTGCAAGCATATTGCAAGGACCGTTGGGCGGGCGCACGCGACCGAGAGCGCGATGTCCCGCGTTACCGGGGCACCGTCCTGACCAGGGCGAAGTTGAGGCAGACCCTCGTCGCGGGCCACCAACCGGCGCGCGCCGAACGTCAGCAGCGCTCGCGTCGAAGCCTGAAGAATTCTTCGTCGCGTCGGATTGGTCTGGCGTTTCCGCGGCATTCAGCTTTCGCCAGGATTCGGGCTCAGGATGCCTCGGCCGCGGTCCTTGTCCTTGAGACGTCGAGCCGGCGATCAGCGGCGCCAAATACCGCCCCGAACGTCGCTCGCAGCGCGGCGTCCAGCTCGGCCATGGTCGTGGTCCGCCCGAGCGCAGCAAACGAGGTCACGCCGAAGCCGCTGATGCCGCACGGCACGATGCCGCTGAAGTGCTCGAGATCGGGGTCGAGGTTGATCGCTACGCCGTGATAGGTCACCCAGCGGCGCACGCGCACGCCGATCGCGGCGATCTTGGCCTCCGTCCCGCCCGGCTCGACCACCCAGATGCCGATGCGGCCCGCGCGCCGCTCGCCGCGCACGTCGAACCGCGCGAGCGTGCGGATCACCCATTCCTCGAGCTGCCAGATGTAGCGGCGCAGGTCGGGCCTGCGCCGCTGCAAATCCAGCATGACGTAGGCGATACGCTGGCCCGGGCCGTGGTAGGTGTATTGGCCGCCGCGCCCGGCGTCGAACACCGGAAAGCGCCGGGGCGCCAGCAGGTCGAGGATGCGCGCGCTGGTGCCGGCGGTGTACAGCGGCGGATGCTCGAGCAGCCAGACGAGCTCAGGTGCCGTGCCCGCGCGGATCGCGGCGACCCGCTCCTCCATGGCCGCGAGCGCATCGGGATAGGCGACCGTGCCGGCGCTGATCCGCCATTCGACGGCGCCCGCATCGGGCGCGCCGACGGTCTCCGGCCCGGGCCTTGCCCTTGCACCGGACAGGTCCATTTGCTATCTCCCAAGCGCCACGCGGCGGGCCGCAATCCGTCGCTCAGATATACGCGGCCGTGGCGGAATTGGTAGACGCGCAGCGTTGAGGGCGCTGTCCCGGAAACGGGGTGGAAGTTCGAGTCTTCTCGGCCGCACCACTTTCAAGCAGAACCGATCGGCGGCGCAGCGCACGTGTGCTGTCATGAGGCACGCACGGCGCGAGGCCTCGCTGGGGCCGGCCGTGAGGTCGTCCGAGCTGACAGCTAGGCTTGGATCAGCCGTGCCTGTACAACGGAGCCGCGCAAGCACCGGCCTCGCCTGGGAGTATCGCAGCCGTGTCGGATCCGTTGCGCGAAGCGGCGCTCCACTATCACCGGGCGAAGCCGGCCGGCAAGCTCGCGGTCGTCGCGACCAAGCCGCTCGCCAATCAGCGCGACCTGGCGCTCGCGTATTCGCCGGGCGTGGCCGCGGCGTGCGAGCGCATCGTCGAAGATTCGAACGAGGCCGCGGCGCTGACCGGGCGCGGCAATCTGGTCGCGGTGATCAGCAACGGCACCGCGGTGCTCGGTCTCGGCGCGATCGGCCCGCTCGCCGCCAAGCCGGTGATGGAGGGCAAGGCGGTCCTGTTCAAGCAGTTCGCGGGGATCGACGCGTTCGACCTCGAGATCGACGAGCACGACCCCGACAGGCTGGTCGAGATCGTCGCCGCGCTCGAGCCGACCTTCGGCGCGATCAACCTCGAGGACATCAAGGCGCCGGAGTGCTTCGAGGTCGAGGCCAAGCTGCGCGCGCGTATGCGCATCCCGGTGTTCCACGACGACCAGCACGGCACGGCG
Source organism: Pseudomonadota bacterium (assembly GCA_046732855.1). Classification (GTDB taxonomy): domain Bacteria; phylum Pseudomonadota; class Alphaproteobacteria; order Geminicoccales; family Geminicoccaceae; genus JBKPNX01. The sequence goes on along the minus strand of JBKPNX010000062.1, from coordinate 10,472 downwards.
ATCATCGTCGCGGCGGCCGTCCTCAACGGCCTCGAGCTGCTGGGCAAGCGTCTCGACGAGGTGCGCTTCACGGTATGCGGCGCGGGCGCTGCGGCGCTCGCCTGTCTCGACCTGCTGACCACGCTCGGCCTGCGCGAGGAGAAGGTGCTGGTCGTCGACATCGAGGGCGTGGTCTACGCCGGGCGCACCAGACTGATGGACCCGTACAAGGCGCGCTACGCCCGCGCTACCGGGAAACGCACGCTTACCGAGGCGATCGAAGGCGCGGACGTCTTTCTCGGCCTGTCGGCGCCGCGCCTGGTCACGCAGGCGATGCTGCGGACCATGGCCGAGCGGCCGCTGATCCTGGCGCTCGCTAACCCGGTGCCCGAGATCGAGCCCGAGGAGGCGCGCGCGGCGCGGCCCGATGCGATCATCGCCACCGGCCGCAGCGACTATCCGAACCAGGTCAACAACGTCCTGTGCTTCCCGTTCATCTTCCGCGGCGCGCTCGACGTCGGCGCGACCACGATCAACGACGAGATGAAGATCGCCTGCGCGCACGCGATCGCCGCGGTTGCGCGGACCACCGCGCCCGACACGGTCGCTGTAGCGTACGGCGTTGCCAGCGTCTCGTATGGGCCTGAGTGCATCATCCCCAAGCCATTCGACTCGCGGCTTGCGGTCGAGCTGCCGATCGCGGTCGCCAGGGCGGCGATGGCGAGCGGCGTCGCGAGCCGCCCGATCGCGGACTTCGACGCCTACCGCGAGCGGCTGTCGCAATTCGTGTTCCGCTCCGGGCTGACCATGAAGCCGATCTTCGAGCGGGCGCGGGCGCGGCCGATGCGCGTGGTGTTCGCGGACGGCGAGGAGGAGCGCGTGCTGCGCGCCGTGGAGGTGCTGCTGGACGAGCGCCTCGCCTGGCCGATCCTGATCGGTCGGCCCGACGTGGTGCGCGCCCGTATCGCGCGTCTGGGCCTGCACTTCAGCGCCGAGGCCGACGTCGAGCTGTGCAATCCGGAGAGCGATTCCCGCTACGACGATTATGTCGCCCACTACCGCGCCCGCATGGGCCGGCGCGGCGTGACGCCTGAGGCGGCGCGCGAAATCGTGCGCACACGCACCACCGTGATCGGCGCGATCATGGTCGACCGCGGCGAGGCGGACGCCCTGCTTGCCGGCCCGACCGGCAACTTTCAGACTCACGTGCGGCAGATCCAGGAGGTGCTCGGCCTGCGCCCGGACGGGCATGCCTGCTCGAGCGTGCACCTCGTGATCCTTGAGCGCGGCGCGCTGTTCATGGCCGACACCTATGTCACTGTCGACCCGTCGGCTGAGGAAATCGCGGAGACCACGGTGATGGCCGCCGAGACGATGCGCTGCTTCGGCATCGAGCCCAAGGTGGCGCTGCTCTCGCATTCCAGCTTCGGCAGCCTGGAGACCGCGAGCGCGGCCAAGATGCGGCGCGCGCTCGGGTTGATTCGGGCGCGGGAGCCGGGCCTCGAGGTCGATGGCGAGATGCACGCCGATGCGGCGCTCTCCGCCGCGATCCGGGCGCGCATCCTGCCGGACTCCCGGCTCAGCGGTGAGGCGAACCTCCTTATCTTCCCTGATCTCGACGCCGCCAACATCGCGTTCAACCTGCTCAAGGTGGTGACCAATGCGGTCTCGGTCGGCCCGATCCTGGTCGGGCCGGCGAGGCCGGCGCACGTGGTGACGCCCTCGGTGACCACGCGCGGCATCGTCAATCTCTCGGCGCTCGCCGTGGTCGATGCGCAAGTGGCTCGAGGATGATCCGCCGGTGACCGAGGTCGCGACCGAAGCGCGTCCGACCACCGAGACGGAAGCCCCGGCCGCCCCGCCGGAGGAGCTCGTGCGCACCGTCGAGGAGGCGCTCGAGGCCGGCGAGGTGGAGCGCGCCGCAGAGCTCGCGGGCGCACTGCATGCCGCCGATCAGGCGGATCTCCTGGAGCAGCTCGGGCACGACGAGCGCGCCACGCTGGTCGCCGAGCTCAAGCCGACCCTCGACCCCGAGCTGCTCACCCATCTCGACGAGACGGTGCGCGAGGCGGTGCTCGAGCAGCTCACGCCGGAGGAGACCGGCGCGGCGATCGCGCAGCTCGAGACCGACGATGCGATCGAGATCCTCGAAGATCTGGACGAGGCCGAGCAGATCGCGATCCTGCAGACCCTGCCGATGCCGGAGCGTGCGGCGGTCGAGCAGGGCCTCGCCTATCCCGAGGACAGCGCCGGGCGGCTGATGCAGCGCGAGCTGGTCGCCGCCCCGGAGTTCTGGACCGTCGGCCAGACCATCGACTATCTGCGCGCCAAGCCCGATCTGCCCGACGAGTTCTACGACATTTACATCGTCAACCCGCGGTTCGAGCCGGTCGGCTCGATCCCGCTCAGCAAGATCGTGCGCAGCAGGCGTGGCGTGCTGCTGACCGAGCTCAAGCTCAAGGAGCTGCACCTGATCCCGTTCGACATGGATCAGGAGGAAGTGGGCTTCCTGTTCCGGCAGTATGGCCTGGTGTCGGCGCCGGTGGTCGACATCAACCGCCGGCTGCTCGGCGTCATCACCGTCGACGACGTCGTCCACGTCATCGAGGAGGAGGCCGAGGAGGACATCCTGAAGCTCGGCGGCGTGCAGGAGACGAGCATCTTCACCTCGCCCTGGCGGGCCAGCCGGCAACGCGTGCCCTGGCTGCTGATGAGCCTCGTGTCGTCGACGCTCAGCGCGTCGGTGATCTACCTGTTCAATCATTCGATCCAGCAGCTGGTCGCGCTCGCCGTGCTCATGCCGGTGATCGCCGCGCTCGGCGGCAACTCCGGCGTGCAGACCCTCGCGGTGGTCGTGCGCGCGCTCGCGGTGCGCGAGATCACCCGCGGCAACGCCCTGAAGGTGTTCCTCAAGGAGATCGGCGTCGGCATCCTGAACGGCAGCGCGGTGATGTTCGTCGGCGCCCTGGTCGCGCTGATCTGGTTCGGCCAGCCCGATCTCGCCCTGGTGTTCGCCGTGTCGGTCGTTGCCACCATCTCGGCCGCCGCGCTGATCGGGGTCAGCATCCCGCTGCTGCTCGAGCGGCTCGGCTTCGACCCGGCGATCGCATCCAGCGTGTTCGTCACCCCGACCATCGACGCGATCGGCTTCTTCACCTTCCTCGGTATCGCCACCTTGCTTCTGCTCTGAGGGTGCAGCCATGGCGCAGTTCAGCTTTCCGTCGCTCAACTTCGACCTCGGCGACACCGCGGACATGATCCGGGATACGGTCGCGGGCTTCGCCCAGGCGGAGATCGCGCCGCGCGCCGAGGCGATCGACCGGACCAACGAGTTCCCGCGCGATCTGTGGCCGCGTCTCGGCGCGCTCGGCCTGCACGGCATCACGGTCGAGGAGGAGTACGGCGGCGCGGGCCTGGGCTACACCGAGCACGTCATCGCCATGGAGGAGGTCTCGCGCGCGTCGGCCGCGGTCGGCCTCAGCTACGGCGCGCATTCGAACCTCTGCGTCAACCAGATCCGGCGCAACGGCACGCACGCGCAGAAGCAGCGCTATCTGCCGCAGCTGATCAACGGCGAGCATGTCGGCGCGCTGGCGATGAGCGAGCCCGGCGCTGGCTCGGACGTGGTCGGGATGCGGACCCGCGCCGAGAAGAAGGGCGACCGCTACGTCCTGAACGGCTCAAAAATGTGGATCACCAACGGCCCCGACGCCGAGGTGCTGGTGGTCTACGCGAAGACCGACCCACAAGCCGGGGCGCGCGGCATCACGGCGTTCCTGATCGAGCGCGGCATGAAAGGCTTTCGCACCGCGCAGAAGCTGGACAAGCTCGGCATGCGCGGCTCCAACACCTGCGAGCTGATCTTCGAGGACTGCGAGGTGCCCGCGGAGAACGTGCTCGGCGAGGTCAATCAGGGCGCCGCCGTGCTCATGAGTGGGCTCGACTACGAGCGCATCGTGCTCGCGGGCGGGCCGCTCGGGATCATGCAGGCGTGCCTTGACGTGGCACTCCCCTACATGCACGAGCGCGAGCAGTTCGGCCGGCCGATCGGCACCTTCCAGCTGATGCAGGGCAAGCTCGCCGACATGTACACCACGATGAACGCCTGCAAGTCGTACGTGTATTTCACGGCGCGGGCGTCGGACCGCGGTAAGACCACGCGCCAGGACGCCGCGGGCTGCCTGCTGTACGCGGCGGAGAAGGCGACCTGGATGGCGCTGCAGGCGATCCAGACGCTGGGCGGCAACGGCTACGTCAACGACTATCCGACCGGTCGTCTGTTGCGCGACGCCAAGCTGTACGAGATCGGCGCCGGCACCTCCGAGATCCGGCGCATGCTGATCGGCCGCGAGCTGTTCGAGGCGACGGGGTGACGTCTGGCCCGCTTGGCGCCTACCGCTACTTTGAACTCAAACGGACGAATAGAGTTCATCCGATGCCGACGGAGTTGCTGCGATGAAGTCCTACGACTTCCATGCCGAATTGCTTCAGGAGGAAGACGGGAGGTGGAGTGCTGGTGTGCCCTCGCTACCCGGCTGCGCCACGTGGGGTCTCAGCAAAGAGGAAGCGCTCCGGAACTCGCGAGACGCGGTCGAAGCTTACGTGCGAGACGTGCAGAAGGCCGGCGGCGAGACACCGAGGGAGGCTTCAGCCGAGGTCAGAGATGAGCCTCTGGTCGCCATCACTGTATGACCTCGGTCCATCGACCGGGGGGCTGCTGCGCAACGTACCAACGCGACGCATCGCGCAGGCTCTGGAGCGTGATCGCTTTTCGTTCACAGAACGTCAGGGCAGCCAAGGATCTACCGCCACCCGGACGGCCGGCGCGTTGTGATCCATTACCATCGTGCAGCAGACACGCTGACGCCGTATGCGCTGCGCAATCTGCTGGCCGGCACGCCTTGGACTGAACACGATCTGCGTCGCTCAAGCTGATCAAATAGGGTGCACCACGGGTGAGTCCCGATTGCTGCCGACCGGGTACCGGCGCAGACTAGTGGGTTCTATATGGAGGCAGGCGATGGTTCGCTCGGGATTGCTCGCCGTCAGCATTGTTGCCGCCGCGGCGCTTTGCGCGCCCACCAGGCGACGAGGAGTACTCCGCGCTGGTCTCCAGGATGCAAGATGCGGGCGTCGAGGTGTTCTTTCTCGGCGGCTATCATCGCGAGGCCGGCCTGATCCTCCGCCAGGCGCACGACCGGGGCTATCCCCTGCGACTGATCGCCAACAGCGCGATGGCGCTTGAGGATTTCCCGATGATCGCGGGTGCGGCGCTCGAGGGCACGATCATGGCCGCCATGACCTACACGGGCGAACGGCCCCAGGCGCGGGACGTCGTGGCGGAGTTCCAGGCCGAAGGCTATGAGCCGCTCGGCTACACGCTGTACGCGTACGCCGCGATCCAGGTCTGGGCCCAGGCGGTCGAGGCGGCGAAGTCGCTGGATCTCGATGCGGTGATCCAGGTCATGCACAGCCGCCAGTTCGACACGGTGCTGGGCAAGATCGGTTTCGACGAGAAAGGCGATGTCACGGGCTTCGAGCCGTGGGGCTGGTATGTCTGGCAGGCCGATGGCACTTACGTGCCGCTGGAGCGAGGCGTCGCCAAGAAATAGCGCGCCGAACATGATCGAGAGCGTGCGTTTTTCCGCATTGCGGCCAGTCGACCGGGGGCGCAGAATGTTTTCCGGATGCTGGAGGGCTGAATCATGGTCCGCCGCAAATCACTGCTTTTCAATGCTATTTTGATTGCGGCGCTATGTGCGCGGGCGGCGGAGGCCGAGATCCGGATTGGCGTGGCCGCCGCGATGACCGGGCCGTACGCTTGGTTCGCTGAGCAGTATCAGCGCGGCACCGGGCTGGCGGTCGCGGATCTCAATGCCCGGGGCGGCGTGCTCGGGCAGAACATCGAGCTCATCATCGGCGATGATTTCTGCGATGCCGATCAGGCGGTCGCACTGGCCCGCAAACTGATCAGCGATGGCGTGGTCTTCGTCGCCGGGCATTGGTGCTCGCATGCGTCAATCGCGGCGTCGAAGGTCTACCAAGCGGCGGCGATTCTCATGATTTCCGCGAGTTCGGCGAGCGCCAAGCTGACCGACGAGGGCGGGCCGAACGTATTTCGCGTGTACGGCCGGGACGACCATCAGGGGAACAAGGTCGGCGATTACCTCGCCGAGCACTGGCCGCGCAAAGAGATCGCAATCCTCGATGACGGTACCGTCTGGGGCGCCGGCGTCGCTAACGGCGTCCGACGCAGGTTGCGTGAGCGCGGCGTGCCGGTGGCGCTGAATGAGACCTACACCCGCGGCGAACAGGATTATTCCGCGCTGGTATCGAGGATGCAGACCGCGGGAGTCGATGTCTTTTTTGTCGGCGGCTATCATCCGGACACAGGCCTGATCTTTCGCCAGGCGCACGAGCGGGGCTACAATGCCCGGCTGATTGCCTCCAGCGCATGCGCGACCGAGGACTTCCCGATGATCGCCGGGCCGGGGATCGAAGGCACGCTGATGATCGCCACGGCAGACATGCGCCACAGCTCCCGCGCGGCCGAGGTCGTGGCGCGGCTGCGCGCGCGGGGCTACGAGCCGCTTGGGAACACGCTTAACGCCTACGCGGCGGTTCAGGTCTGGGCCCAGGCGGTCGAGGCCGCGGGCTCGCTGGATCTGGACGCGGTGATCAAGGTCCTGCACAGCCGTCAGTTCGATACGGTGCTCGGCGAGATAGGGTTCGACCAGAAGGGCGACGTCACCGGTTTCGAGCCGTGGCAATGGTTCGTCTGGCAGGCAGATGGCACCTACGTGCCGCTGGCGCCAGGCTCAGCCAAGGAATAGCGCGCCGAACCCGATCGAGAGCGTGCGTTTTTCCGCATTGCGGCGGGTCTGGGAGCGGCGCAGAATAATTTCCACAGGCTGGAGGGCTGAAACATGCTCGGCCGCAAATTGCTGTTCGTCGGCGTCATTTTGATTGCGGCGCTGTGCGCGCCGGCTGCGGAAGCCGAGATCCGGATCGGCATGGCGAGCGCAATGACCGGTCCTTCCTCGTGGTTTGGCGAGCAGTATCAGCGCGCGGCCGAGCTCGCCGTTGAGAATCTGAACACTAAGGGCGGCGTTCTTAGCCAGAGCCTCGAATTGATCGTGGGTGATGACTTCTGTGACCCCGATCAGGCGGTGGCGCTTGCCCGCAAATTAATCAGCGATGACGTGGTCTTCGTCGTAGGGCATCTGTGCTCACACTCTTCCATCGCTGCCTCGAAGATCTATGAAGAAGCGAGAATCCTTCAGATCGCCCCGGGCTCGGCGAGCGCGAAGCTGACCGACGAAGGTGGTCCGAACGTGTTTCGGGTCTGCGGCCGGGACGACCGGCAAGGGATGATGGTCGGCGATTATCTCGCCGAGCATTGGGCGAACAAAGAGATCGCGATTCTGAATGACGGCACGGCCTGGGGCGCAGGCGTCGCCAATGCAGTCCGGCGCAGGTTGCGCGAGCGCGGCGTTCGGGTCGCGGTCGATGAGACCTTCACCCGCGGCGAGCCAGAGTATTCCATGCTGGTCTCGAAGATGCAGGCCGCGGGCGTCGATGTCTTCTTTCTCGGCGGTCTCCATCGGGAAACGGGCCTGATCTTTCGCCAGGCGCACGACCGCGGCTACGATCTAGGACTGGTTGCTTCCAGCTCAACCCAGGCCGACAGTTTTCCCCTGATTGCAGGTCCGGGCCTCGAGGGCACGCCCATGGTCGGCATGACTTATATGGGCGATCGCCCCCAGGCAAAGGATGTCGTGGCGCAGTTCCGTACTCAGGGATACGAGCCGCTCGGTTACACGCTTTACGTCTACGCCGCCGTGCAGGTCTGGGCCCAGGCGGTCGAGGCCGCAGGCTCGCTGGATCTAGGTGCGGTGACCCAGGTCATGCACAGCCGCCAGTTCGATACGGTCCTGGGTCGGATCGGCTTCGACGAGAAGGGCGACGTCACCGGCTTCGAGCCGTGGCAATGGTTCGTCTGGCAGGCAGATGGCACCTACGTGCCGCTGGAGCAGGGCGTCGCGAAGAAATAGCGGGCGGAAACGGATGCCGATTTCCTCTGCAAGGGGCATGTGAACTTGGACGCTTCGGATTCCTCAAAGGGCCTGCCGGCTGGCGCGAAGTCGCTGCTGGACCGACTCGGCGTGCGCGGGCGCCTGCTGCTCGCGTTTCTCGGGATCAGCGCGTTCGCGGTGATCGCGGCGGCGGCCGCCATGTACTCGTTCGCCGAGGTCGGCAAGGTGCTCGGGCGGATCACACAGGAGCGGGTGCCCTCGGCGCTCGCCTCGCTCGAGCTGTCGCGCCAGGCCGAGCGGATCGTGACCGCGGCGCCGGCGTTTCTGGCCGCGACCACACGCGCGCAGCACCAGGAGACCTCGCAGGACATCGCAGCGGAGGTTGGGCGCCTCAATGAGCTGATGGACAAGCTCAAGGGCAGCGCGGTCGCTCCGGAGGCCATGGCTGCGGTCGCTCCAGCGATCGATGGCCTGCAGCGCAACCTCACCGCGCTCGATGCCCTGGTCGCGAGCCGCCTCGATGTGGCCGAGCGCAAGGAGGGGCTGCTGCGCAAGCTGTCCGGCACCAACATCGCGACGCAACGGTTGGTCGCGCCGGGCGTCCTGGTCATGGATTCCAAGCTGGCCGAGTGGCGCCGCGCGCTCGCCACCGCCGGGCTCGACGAGGACGCCCGGCGCGCCGCGGCCAGTCAGCTCGCTGACGAGATCACCGTGTTCATGCCGCAGCAGAAGGCGCAGATCGAGCTGTCGGCGATCAACGACACGCTGATCAAGGCGGCGGGCGCCGACACGCTCGCCGATCTGCCGCTGCTCGCGTTTCCGCTGCGCCGCTCGCTCGCGACCCTCGAGGCGCTCGCCAGCGAGTTCGATGACAAGCTCCGGCTGCGCCTGCTCGAGCGGGTCGACGAGTTCCGCAATTTCATGGACGGCCCCGACAGCATCATCGCCGCGCGTAACGAGGAGCTGACCATCGTCGGCCAGGCGCAGGGTCTGCTCGCGGAGAACGTCAGGCTGTCGCGTCAGGTCGGTGACGCGCTCGATCGGCTGGTCGGCGCGGTCAACCAGGATATCGGCGCCGCCAACCGGGAGGCGCTCGCCGCGCAGCGGCTCGGCTCGGCCGTGCTGATCGGCATGGTGCTGCTCAGCCTGCTGAGCTCGGGCCTGATCGTGTGGCGCTACGTCGATCGCAATCTGGTCGCGCGCCTGCGCGCGCTCAGCGACAGCATGCTGGCGATCGCCGGGGGCAATCTGCGCGCGCCGCTGCCGGCCGCCGGGCCCGACGAGCTCGGGCGCATGGCCGACGCGCTCACCGTGTTCCGCGACACCGCGGTCGAGGTCCAGGAGAAGAACCTGCGCGAGCTGTACGCGCTGCTCGAGACCATCGACTACGGCGTGCTGATGCTCGAGCCGGATCTGCGCGTGCGCATCCACAACCGCGCCTACCGGCAGATGTGGGACATGCCGGAAGAGCTGATGGCGCAGCGGCCCTCGTTCCGCGAGATCCTCGAATACAACCGCCATCGGGGCATCTACGACGTTCCCGATGAAAGTTGGCACGACTACTGCACCCAACGAATCGAGGAGCTGCGCCAGTCGCTCGTGACCCAGTCGGAGTGGCGCCTACCGTCCGGCCGGGTGCTCGAGTATCAGTGCGTGCCGCTGCCGGATGGCGGCCGCATGCTGACCTACTACGACCTCACTCACCTGAAGCGCACCGAGGAGGCGCTCCAGGCGGCCAAGGAGCAGGCGGAGCAGGCGAGCAGCGCCAAGTCGGAGTTCCTGGCCAACATGAGCCATGAGCTGCGCACCCCGATGAACGCGATCATCGGCTTCACCAGGCTGATCATGCGCCGCTGCAAGGATGTCCTGCCGGAGCGCCAGTACGGCAACCTCGAGAAGATCCTGGCCAGCGCCAACCATCTGCTCGGGCTGATCAACGACGTGCTCGACCTGTCCAAGATCGAGGCCGGACGCATGGATGTGCGGCCGGTCGAGTTCGCGCTCGAACCGCTGGTCGATCAGTGCCTGCGCACGGTCGAGCCGATGGTCAGGAGCGGGCAGGTGCGGCTGATCAAGGAGATCGAGCCGGGGCTGCCGGCCCTGTTCAGCGATCAGGACAAGCTGCGCCAGATCCTGTTCAATCTCTTGAGCAACGCCGCCAAGTTCACCGAGGCGGGCACGATCACGCTGACCGCGCGGCGCAACGGCGATGCGGTCGCGGTCGCGGTCGCGGATACCGGCATCGGCATTCCCGCCGACCAGCTCGAGCTCGTATTCGAGGAGTTTCGCCAGGTCGACAGCAGCAGCACGCGCCAATATGGCGGCACCGGGCTCGGCCTGTCGATCAGCCGGCGGCTCGCCCAGCTTCTGGGCGGCGACATCACGCTCGAGAGCGCGCCCGGCGTCGGCTCCACCTTCACGCTCGCGCTGCCGCTGCGCTGCGCGGCGGCGCTGCCC
>JBKPNX010000061.1:0-10329 GCA_046732855.1 Pseudomonadota bacterium | reverse complement strand
GGGTCATGATGGCGCTCGAGGACTGAGCATGGACTACTATCTGCTGCTCAATACGGTGCACATCGTCAGCGCGACGATCCTGTTCGGCACCGGTCTCGGCACCGCCTTCCACATGTGGATGAGCCATCTGAGCGGCAGTGTCCCGGCGATCGCCGTGGCTGCGCGCAATACGGTGATCGCCGACTTTTTCTTCACTACGCCGGCCGTAGTGGTGCAGCCGGCAACCGGTGTGCTGCTGGCCGTCGGTGCCGGGATTCCGTTGACCGAGCGTTGGCTGTTGCTCTCAATCAGCCTCTACCTCGTGACTGGCGCCTGCTGGGTCCCGGTCGTCTGGCTGCAGGTGCGCATGCATCGCCTTGCGGAGGCCGCGCTCGCCGCCGGCACCGCACTGCCCGACCGCTACCATCGCTACGCCCGGTGCTGGTCTGGCTCGGCTGGCCCGCCTTCAGCGCCGTGCTGGCGATCTTTTATCTTATGGTATTCAAAAGCGTCTGAGCGCTGATGGTCGCGTTAACTGGCGCTTCGTCCTCGATCCCAATCCCCCGCGGCGGCCTCGATGCGACCGCGCCAAGATCGTGTGATGCGAAGGAGCATCTCGTGGGCTGTGTGGATGGCTGCGCGGGCATGGCTGCAGCTATCTCGACGGTACGCCTCGGCTCGCGAAAGGGCGGCTGCCTGGCTCACAGGAACCGCCTCGTTGACGCGCTTCGTTCCCATGGGCCGGTGGCGATCAAGAGGTAAAGGATTTGCAGTGAAATCAAAGCTATTGCCCCTCGTCACCGTACTACCGCTCGTTGGAATGTTGATGCTCCCGGCAGCGGCAAATCAAATTGACGGGCAAGCCCAGCAGCAGAGCCGACTTACCGCCCGGCCCCAGCTGGGCGAGAAGAAGGTCGCGGCTCGCCGGGGGCTGCGGCCTCTGGACCTGGATGGTGAGCGGGCCGGAGTCATCTACGTCCCGTCGATGTACCTACCAGGCAGGCCGGCGCCGCTGCTGATGATGCTTCACGGGGCCGGCTCTCGAGGTGAGAATGTGCTAGAGCCGCTCTTACGTCTTGCCGACGAGGTCGGGCTCATCTTGGTAGCGCCGGATTCCCGCGGGCGCACGTGGGACCTGATCCTCGACGACTATGGGCCGGACGTGACATTAATCGATCGAGCCCTCGCAGGAACTTTCGCGCAATACAATATTGAGCCAAGGCGCGTGGCGCTCGGAGGCTTCTCCGATGGCGCATCGTATGCGCTCTCCCTCGGCCTCACCAACGGGGACCTCTTCGATTCTCTGATCGCGTTCTCCCCTGGGTTCATGAAAGCGGCTGCTCGGCGCAATGCACCGCGGTTCTTCATCTCCCATGGAACAGAGGACCAGGCTTTGCCGATCGATCAGACCAGTCGGCGGATTGTCCCTGAACTCGAGCGCGACGGTTACCAGGTGCGCTACCAGGAATTCGCCGGCGGCCACTCTATCCCGGCCGAGATCGCGCGCGAAGCGGTCCGGTGGTTTGTGCGCTGAAGTCGTGCTGCACCCGAGAGCCCAACTCAGGCAATTATCCGCTATGCATCGCAACGCGAGAGAACCCGCCTGAGATATTGCATAGGAGCCTACCAGTTCGGAGGGCAGCAACAGGGCCGACAAGCTGGCGACATTGAATCAGACTGCAGCAAGCCCCCTTAACCGCGATCGATTGCGCCGAGGTGCGGATCTGGTACGAGATCACCGAGGCGGTATCGCAGCCGCGGCCCGACGGCTTTGTCCAAGCGTTGAACGATCCAAGAAATTTCAGGTTCTGCAAACCGGTCGTGAGTAGGCTTCGGCCCGAAAGGATTGCCCATCGCGGCGCGGCTATAGGGCGTTACGCTCAGAGGGCGACCGCCACAGCGGCGCGCTTCCAAGCTACTTGAAGTACCTCCCCCCACGCAGCGGGGGATACCGGGAGTGCACGCATCTCACGATGTCAGCTCCACCGGCGACACAGGATTTCTCCACCGCCTCCGGCTCGCCGAGGATGACCGCCTGGCGCCAGGCCCGTAATGGGGCTCCCATACTGCTCAGTCCCCTCCGCTTCGAACTGCTCGAGCGGGACCGAGCCTTCCGCGGTGCTCGTGCGCACCGCCACCCGTGCCCGGACCTTCTGTCGCCGCCCGCTGCCACGACCAGGTCTGCCGGCTCCCCAAGCGCATCCGCAAAGTCTGGTTGCTTGGTGGAGCAATAGCGGGACGCTACGCCGCCGGCCGCGAGCGCTGCCAACAGATCTGCAGCCGAGACGTCGCCGCTGCCGGCGGTGAAATTGTGCAGGACGATCGCGCGCACCGGTATCAGCGCCAAAGTGGCGCAGGAAGCACCGCGCCGGCCGGCGCGCTGGCAACTCTGCGCCGCCCAAAACTACCGAGGAGCCGCTCACGCAGCGCGGTGTATCGCGCCGAACAGCGCCGCCGCCCCAGGCTTCATAACCAGCGCGACGAGCGCCCTGGCAAGGCCCTGGGTTGGGAGAACGAAATGCGCCGCGCCCGTCCGAAGAGCCGCGATCGGCATGCCCGAGTAGCCAGCGGAGGCGGGATCCTGCACCATCACCGTGCCGTCGGCATCGCGGATCGCCCGCACGCCCAGGGCGCCGTCTCGCGCACGGTCGCCTTGAGCTTGGCCAGAGTACTGACGCTGGCGCCTTGTGCTGGCTGGTCCCGGGAGGACAATCCCATCGTGGCCGAGAAAGGATCCAAGCTGACTGGGCGGGCTGGCGCGCTGCAGAATACATGGCTCAATGAGGAACGCCGTGAGCTGATCGCCGTTCAGACCATACAGCGAAACGCGTGGAGGAAGCAGCGATGCAACTCAGGGAGATCATGACCTCTAACCCAGTAGTTCTTGGTCCGGAGACGATGCTGCGCGAAGCGGCGCAGAAAATGCGCGAGCTCGACAGCGGCGTGATGCCCGTGGGCGAAAACGATCGGCTGGTCGGCATGCTCACCGACCGTGACATCACCCTACGCGCTACCGCGGATGGCAAGGATCCGAACACGACGCCCGTGCGCGAGGTGATGACCTCGAATGTGATCTACTGTTTCGAAGACGAGGACATCGGGGCGGCTGCACGGAAGATGGAAGATCATCAGATCCGGCGCCTGATCGTTCTGAACCGGGACAAGCGGCTCGTTGGCATCGCGTCACTTGGCGATCTCGCAGTACATGGGTCTAACGACCGACTGACCGGCGAAGTGACTGAGGCTGTATCGGAACCCTCTTAGTCGAGACCGCTCTGCCCCGCGTCGATGCCAAAACGCGGGAAGAATGGGCGCCGGTTCCGATCGGTCTCGGTGCCGTCCGCATGTCGCAGCCGATCCAGCCTTGCGAAGAGGCGGACCCTTTGCGGGCCGGCTCATGAAACCAGGGCAGCGCCGATAACACCAGCGACGGCGACGCACGCGAACGGATGCATCGCCGCCGCGGTGTAGAGGCTATGTTCGCGAACAAACCGCGCTCCTGCGCTCCTGCGCGCCGCCGGCGGACGTGTGCAGGCCAGATGGCGGGCGCGGCTCATCGCGAGGTTCAGTGCAACGCGGATCGCGATTTGACGAGCCATGGATCTTCTACTGGTGCCCTCGGCCGGTGACCTACTATACGACTTTGCTCAACTCAGCGGGCGCAGATCCCCTCCCGCTGTCAAAGCCACGTACGCCGTCACTTTTGACGCGGCGCTGCGAGCGTGCGGCCCGCGCTGACCTGCCGCCCGGACCGGCTGGCCTGGACAGCCTCGAGCAGGGTGCGAGCGGCGTTGCGGACCTCTTCCTGAACGGCTTGGTCCCGATCGAGCTCGAGCTCGGCGTGCGGCCCCGCCGGGACCAGGTGCATGTAGCTCAGCCAGTCTGCGACGCTGTGGCGGACATTCTCGGCTCCTTCGACGTCGCCATGCACCACCACCGAGAACAGCCGGCCAGCCAGGTGGCGGGGATAATCCCAACCTTCCAGCTCGATTTCCTTCGCCCGCTTCGCGTCCTTGCCATGCGTACGGGTCGGGTCTGGGTTGCCGCCATCGGCGCAAACCAGCCGGTCCATCATCAGCTTCAAGGGCGATGAGACCTGATACCAGTTCACCGGCGTGATGATCATGATCCCATGCGCCTCGACCCACATCGGGTAGATCTCGTTCATCCAGTCCTGCGTCTGCCCCAGCGAGTAGTTCGGGTAGCAGGAGCAAGGCCAGTGGCAGAGTGCGGCCGCGGTGGAGAAGCAGGCTTTGCAGGGATGGATGTGTCTTCCGTATTCCGCGGCCAACCGGCTGAGCTCCAGGTGCTCCGTTCGAACGCCCGGGGCCTCCGCGAAGACCTCGCGGGCAATCTCGGTCAGCCGGAATGACTTGGACATCTCGCCGGGGCAGGTGTGCTCGCTGCGTGAGGAGCAGCTGATCAGCAGGACGCGCAGCGGCCCAGCTGGGTCACCATACCGTGCGTGCGCCGCCTCTATCGCCGCCCGGGCGACGATCCAATCCTCGGCCAGGTCGTAGTCGGGATTGGCGAAGCCAGGCCCGGCCTTACGTGTGCGCGGGCTCTTGCGGTGGTTGTCGTAAGCGTCCCAAGCCGCGGCAGCGACCCGGGCGAGTTCATCACGCAGTGGATCGAAGGCGCGGTCCGGGAATTGGCTGAGGAAGCGGGCAAGAAACTGCTGCTCGTTGAGCCGTGGACTGGGAGTACCCTCGCGAGGTTCGAGCCTTTGAACTTGCATTCGATCACTTTGCTTACCGTGCGCACCAACCGTGAGAGAACACCATGCAGGGTGCCGGAGTTCCGGCGGTCTCTTGTAAACTCAAGATGCTGGCGCTTCGCCGGATGGGGAACCCACGTGCACGGCTGAACGTTCCTGACCGCGCGTAAGGACAGCGAGGAACTAGGATCGGACCGAAGGCTACTCGACGCAGTGAAGCGGGGCACGGCAGCAGTGGGACAACCCTAGCGATCACGAGCTGCAACAGGTCAATCGCCGGCGCGAGCAACTACCGAAGGCGTTTTCCCATGCCATTAGCCGGCTGCTCCGATGAGCAGCGGCGCGCCATAGAGAAGGGACTCTTGTATGCGGTATCCCGCCCACGTTGCAGTCAGCCTCTCGGCTGCGGCGGTCGCCGTCGGCAGCACCCTGCCTTCAGCCATTGCCATTGCTCAGCCCCCGACCTCGGAAATGCCCGGTATCGGACCGGCTCCGAAGCTGCCCGCGCCCCACCAGTCGCCGTCGGTCGTCAACTTCTCGCACGTGATCGGCTGGCCCGAAGGTCACGGACCTGCTGCTCCAGAGGGTTTCGAGGTTAATGCGTTCGGGGCCGGCCTCGACAGCCCTCGCTGGCTCTATGTCTTACCTAACGGTGACGTCCTCGTGGCCGAGGCGCGCACCCTGCCCAGGTCCGACAGAGCGGCCGAGGTGCAGCGGGGCCTGGTGACGGGCGGCTCGGTCGGCGTGAGCCCCAACCGAATCAGGTTGTTGCGCGACGCGGACGGGGACGGCACCGCTGAGGTGCGGGAGACCTTCCTCGAGAACCTGAACCAGCCGTTCGGCATGGTGCTCGTCGGCGACGCTCTCTACATTGCCAATACCGACGGCGTCATGCGCTTCCCATACCAAGAAGGTCAGACCCGGATCGATGCCCCGGGCGAGCTGATCCTGACGCTGCCGGCGGGCGGCTACAACAATCACTGGACGCGTAACATCATCGCGCGCCCGGACGGGCAGAAACTTTACGTCTCCGTGGGCTCAGCCAGCAACGCCGGCGAGTACGGGATGGACGAGGAGATTCGCCGCGCGAACATTCTCGAGATCAACCCGGACGGCTCGGGCGAGAAGGTCTTTGCGAGCGGTCTGCGCAACCCGAACGGCATGGACTGGCAACCCGAGACGGGCGTCCTCTGGACGGCGGTAAACGAACGTGATGAGCTCGGGGACGACCTTGTGCCCGATTACATCACGAGCGTCCGGGACAGCGGCTTCTACGGATGGCCCTATAGCTACTACGGGCAGAACGAGGACCCGAGACGCGAGGGGGAGCGGCCGGACCTTGTCGCGCGCGCGATCGCGCCCGACTACGCGCTCGGTTCACACACCGCTTCGCTCGGGCTCGTCTTTTATGACGGCCGCTCGTTCCCGGAGCACTACCGGACCGGCGCTTTCGTCGGCCAGCGTGGGTCGTGGAACCGCTCGGAATTCAGCGGCTACAAAGTCGTATTCGTGCCGTTTGCGGGCGGCCAGCCAAGCGGAGCGCCCGAGGATTTCTTGACCGGCTTCATCGCGGACGCCGAGAAGGGCGAAGCTTACGGCCGGCCGGTCGGGCTTGCGCTTCTGCCGGACGGATCTCTGCTCGTTGCCGACGATGCCGGCAACACTGTCTGGCGCGTCGAAACCGTTGAATGAGAGCACTCGACACCCAGCAATGCGGCGATCTCCTCGGCGGTCCGCACTCAGCATCGGAGAAGCGACATGGGCGGAACAGTCAGCGACTTCATGCTGCAGCGCCTCTCGGAGTGGGGCGTCGGGCGCATTTATGGCTACCCCGGTGATGGCATCAACGGCATCCTCGGCGCCCTTGCCCGGGCGGAGGACCGGTTCGAGTTCATCCAGGTGCCGCACGAGGAAGTCGCGGCGTTCATGGCCTGCGCGCATGGCAAGTTCACCGGCCAGCCCGGGGTGTGTATGGCGACCTCGGGGCCGGGCGCGATCCATCTCCTGAACGGGCTCTACGACGCCAAGCTCGACCATGCGCCGGTGGTGGCGATCGTCGGTCAGCAGAAGCGCGCCGCGCTCGGCGGGCACTATCAGCAGGAAGTCGACCTCCTCTCGCTGTTCAAGGACGTGGCCGGCGAGTACGTGCACATGTGCTCGACGCCCGAGCAGATGCGCCATCTGGTCGATCGCGCAATGCGCATCTCCCTGGCCGAGCGGACGGTCACCTGCATCATCGTGCCGAACGACTTGCAGGAGCTCGACGCCGTGCCCTCGCCGCCGCGCGCGCATGGCAGCATCTATTCCAGCATCGGCTATGCGCCGCCCAAGGTGGTGCCCAAGGAAGTCGATCTGCGGCGCGCGGCCGAGGTGCTGAACGCGGGCGAGCGGGTCGCCATGCTCGTCGGTGCGGGCGCGCTCAACGCGACCGATGAGGTCATCCAGGTCGCCGAGATCCTCGGCGCCGGCGTGGCCAAGGCGCTGCTCGGCCGCGCGGTCGTGCCGGACGACCTGCCGTTCGTCACCGGCCAGATTGGCCTGCTCGGCACGCGCCCGAGCTACGAGCTGATGATGGGGTGCGATACCCTGCTCATGGTTGGCTCGAACTTCCCGTACTCGGAATTTCTGCCGCAGGAAGGTCAGGCGCGCGGCGTGCAGATCGACATCGACGGCAAGATGCTGGGCATCCGCTACCCCATGGAGGTCCATCTGGAGGGTGACAGCGCCGAGACGCTCCGTGGGCTCGCCCCACTGCTTCGACGCAAGGAAGACCGTTCCTGGCGGGAGAAGCTCGAAGAGAGCATCCGCGACTGGTGGGAGGTGGTCGAGGAGCGCTCGATGAGCAGCGCGGATCCGATCAACCCCGAGCGCGTGCTTTGGGAGCTGTCGCCGCGCCTGCCGGACGACTGCATCATCAGCGCCGATTCGGGGAGCGTCGCCAACTGGTTCGCGCGCAATATGAAGATCCGGCGCGGCATGAAGGCGACGCTTTCCGGCACGCTCGCCACCATGTGCCCGGGCGTGCCGTATGCGCTGGCGGCTAAGTTCAACTTCCCGGACCGGGTCGCGATCGCGCTGGTCGGCGATGGCGCGATGCAGATGCTCGGCAACAACTGCCTGATCACCGCCGCCAAATACTGGGAGCGCTGGAGCGATCCCCGCATGATCGTCATGGTGCTCAACAATCAGGATCTGAACCAAGTCACCTGGGAGCAGCGGGTTCTTGCCGGCGATCCGAAGTGGGAGACGTCGCAGAACCTCATGGACTTTCCTTATGCCGCACTCGCCGAGATGATCGGGCTCAAGGGCTTGCGCGTCGAGCATCCCGACGAAATTGGCCCGGCATGGGACCAGGCGTTCGCTGCCGATCGCCCGTGCGTGCTTGACATCAAGACAGATCCCAATGTGCCGCCGCTGCCGCCCCACATCAGCTATCAGCAGGCCAAGAAGTACACGCAGGCCCTGCTCAAGGGCGATCCCGACGCGGTCGGCATTATCTGGCAGTCGCTCAAGCAGGGAATGCAGGGCATCCTGCCCTCGCGTGACTGATTGCGCCGGCCGGCGCAATCAGGGCGTCGGCCGCTCACGCCGACGGCACGTCCGCCTGGGACTCGACGACCATGGTGCTGGTCACAGCGCGCGCGGGTGGATCCCGGATGCCAGCGCCCGCGCAGCTGATCGAGACGCCCGGTTCTTGTCCTGGGGGTTTGGGTGCTCGCAGCTTTCATATTCGGCGGTGCGGTCGAAGGACAGCGCTTTTTCAATGTGTACGAAGCCGGTGACTACTGGCTGCTGGCGCTCTTCCTGTGGCTGCCGATATCGACCGTCATCTACTTCGGACTACCATGGCTGTGAACGATGCGCCCTGTGATGATTCTAGTACTCATTGGGGTGTTCGTCGCGGCGTGCCGCGGGCCGGATGAGCCGCGACGACCGGTGGCCCAAGGCGATGCTGAACGCGGTCGGGCGCTGATTCAGTCGTACGGCTGTGGCAGTTGTCATACCATCCCAGGCGTTCTGGGTGCGCGCGCTCTCGTCGGGCCGCCGCTATGGGCGATTGCCGATCGCGGCTATATCGGCGGCGTCTTGCCCAACACCCAATCCGATATGGTCCGCTGGATCCGGAATCCGCGCGCCATCAACCCGCGCACGGTGATGCCGAATCTGGGCGTGACCGAAAGCGATGCACGCGACATCGCGGCCTACCTGTCGACGCTGCGCGCCGAGGCGGTCGCGGTGCGGATGGTACGCGGCTTCATCGAGCGCGCCGTCGGACGCTAGGTGCCGGACCCGCGCGGTGGTGCTGGGAGATCCGAGTAGATGCGGCGATGGCTTCTGCGCTTAACAGTGGGGGTCGTGTTGCTGCTCGGGTTGGCGATCGGCGGCTTGCTCACCTTCATCTATTCCGGCGTCTACGATGTGGCGGCAACGCGGCAGCACACCGCGCCAGTATATTGGGCGTTTTTGACGGGACTACATCAGTCCATACGAACACACGCCGCTCGTGAGGCGCCACAGCCGCCTGATCTTGCGGATGCAAAGCTGATCACAAGAGGCTTGGTCCTGTACGACCGCGACTGTCTGTCGTGTCATGGCGCGCCCGGCATCGCGCCTGATGCGGTTGGCCTCGGGATGACGCCGCCACCGCCCAATCTGGTGCTGCCCGGCAGAGAACGGACCGCGCGTGAACTCTACTGGACGGTAGCCAACGGGCTCAAGATGACGGGTATGCCGGCCTGGGAGTATCACATGCAAGAGCAGGAACTCTGGGCCATCGTGGCGTTTCTGAAGGCCATGCCGACGCTCTCGCCCGCCGAGTACCGATCCCAGCGCGCCCGACTGGTGGCGGCGGACGAGGAGCACGCGGGCGAACGCACACCCGAGGACGCCGAGGCGCCCCGCGCGACCGGCGGCGATTCTCAACGAGGCCGGCTCGCCATCCGACAATACGGGTGTCAGACGTGCCACCTCATCCCGGGTGTCACCGGCGCCGATTCCCTTGTCGGTCCGCCGCTTAACGGCATCGCGAGCCGGTGGTATTTGGCCGGTGTCCTGACGAACACGCCGGAGCACATGATCGAGTGGCTGCGCAATCCGCAGTCGATCAGTCCGCTCTCGGCGATGCCGGATCTCGGAGTGACCGAACGCGACGCACGCGACATCGCGGAATACCTTAGCACGCTGCATTGAGGTCTACTGGATAGCTGTAAGGCAGGAATGGGCCCACAACGGGAACAGGATCGCAACGCCCGCGCTTATGGCAGCTGTGGTTCGCCGTCTTCCTGGGGCCGTTCGCCTGGGCCGCCGTGGCTGGGTGGGTGCACCAACTACGTCGGTGTGACCGCCATGCTCGCGGTCCGATCGAAGACCGTCTTGCAGCAGCGCACCAGCCCCGCCTGTGTACCTTGGAGAATCCGAGTTCTCCACAAATTCAACAGAATATATGTTATTCTAAGTATTTGAAATCCCAGCGAGAGAGGATTTGACGACAGCTCCTCTCCCTCCGCCAACACGACCAGTCGAGACATTCTTTTTCCACTCCTGATTCGCGGTCGGAATCCCGCAGACTGCGGCCATTCCCGGCAAATTGTCCGAACCATGAGGACCGGCTCGAGAGCGCACCTTGGGCTGTT
>JBKPNX010000060.1:0-15067 GCA_046732855.1 Pseudomonadota bacterium | reverse complement strand
AGCGCCGGAGGAAGCGCCGGAGCAGCCGACGTATCTGGACATCGCGTTCGAGCGCGGCGATCCGGTCGCGCTCGATGGCAAGCCGCTGTCCCCGGCGGCGCTGCTCGCTCGCCTGAATCAGCTGGCCGGCGCCAATGGCGTCGGGCGCATCGATCTCGTCGAGAACCGCTTCGTCGGCATGAAGTCGCGCGGCGTGTACGAGACGCCGGGCGGCACTGTGCTGCTCGCGGCGCACCGCGCGATCGAATCGATAACCCTCGATCGCGGCGCGGCGCACCTGAAGGACGACCTGATGCCGCGCTACGCCGAGCTGATCTACAATGGGCTCTGGTTCAGCCCCGAGCGCGAGATGCTCCAGGCGCTGATCGACCGGAGCCAGGCGCACGTCACCGGGATGGTGCGCCTCAAGCTGTACAAGGGTAACGTCCAGGTGGTCGGCCGCCAGGCGCCGCACAGTCTGTATGACAACGCGCTCGCTACCTTCGAAGCCGACACTGTCTACGATCAGCGCGACGCGGAGGGCTTCATTAAGCTGAACGCGCTGCGTCTGCGCGTGCTCGCCCGGGCGCATCCGTCGACCCACGCCGCAGGCGACCTCCCCGGGCAGTGACGGTGTCGCCGACGGTCGATTTCTTCTACGGCCTCGGCAGCGGCTCTTCGTATCTCGCGTCGACCCAGTTCGAGCGTCTCGAGACCGAGACCGGCGCGTCCGCTGGCGGCTGTTGTTCAGCCGCGATCTGTTCGCCGGCGCGCCCGCATCCGGCCAGTACGACCAAGCCCACCGCCGCCGCGACGCAGAGCGCTGGCGGCGTACTAAGGGGTGCCGTACCGCGAGCCTGAAGGCGTCCAGTGCGGCCCGCGCCGCCTCGCGCTCGCCTGCACCGCCGCCGCCCGGCTGGGCACCGTCGAAGCCTTCAGCCGATGCCTGTTCCAAGGAGTGTTCGTCGACGGCGTCTCATCGCTCGACGACGAGCCTGCGTGCGGAATGCCGGCCTCGATCCGGCCCGCTTTCGCCGAACCATCGACCAGCTCGAGACCGCGCGCGAATCTGACCGCGACGGTCGCGGAAGCGGTGGCGCGCGGCGTCTTCGGCATACCCAGCTTCGCGCTCGGCGACGAGCTCTACTTCGGCAATGACCGGCTGGTGTTGTTGCGCGCCGCCCTGCTCGACAGACACACCGCCTGAGCGGCGGGGCCGGGCCGCACGACGCTACCGAGAACGACGAGCCAGGCGCTTCAGGGACAGCGGCTGTAGTTGGCCCCGCGCAGCAGGTTGCCCATGGTCGCGACCGCGCGGAAGCTGTCCGGCGTGATGTCGAACAGTAAGGCTTTGGCGTAGAAGTACTGATACTGGCCCGCGAGATCGCTCAACGCGTCGTCGGACCTGGTCGCGGGATCGTCGAAGAAAGCTGGCGAACTCACCATGTGCAGATCGAGCACGTCCTCGACCAGATGCCAGAAGCCGGTGGCCGTGGGCTGCTCCCCCCGCACCGTCCTGAACGTGCCGTCGGGATCGAACGTGATGTGCTCGGCCGCAGGCGTACCGCAGGCTTGAGCGCCGCCGGTCGCCCAGGTCCCTGGCAGATAGTTGTCCGGCACCTCGTCCGCAAAGGCTGCCCAGGCCAGCGCGGCAGCGCACGCCTGCGCGCCGAGGAAAGCGACCGTCCCCTTGAGCATCTTGTACTCCCCGCCCGTCGTTCCTTTGGTTCGCGGCGCCGCCGGCAGCTCCGCGCGCGCGGAGCATAGAGCAAGGCCGGGCTGGCATGAACCGGAAAATCTGCTACTAGGCTCGATCGGCCTTGGGCCGGATCAGTCGACGGGAGGGATGACATGACCAAGGTGCTCGCGCACAGCCTGATCGCGGTGAACGTCGCTGCGGCGGTGGGGATCGCGCTAGGCGCCCGGCCCAGCCTGGCACACAATGACTGGGGCCTGCCGCTGGTCGGCGGCCTGGCGGGCGGCTATGCCCTGTCGTCGCTGATGCACCAGCGGGAGGGAGGCCGTAGCACGGTATACGAGCAGCCGGTCTACTCGGCCCCGGCGCCGGCCTACGTCGCCCCCGCAGCGCCGGCAGGGCCGACCGCCAGCTCGATCGAGCATCAGCTGAACGTGCTCGATGACCTGGCGGCGAAAGGCTACATCACCCAGAGCGAGTACCAGGCCCGCCGCCAGGCGCTGCTGAACGAACTGTGATTGTCGCCGGCCTCGCTGCCGGGTGCTCTTGAGGAGCTCTCAATCGCGCGGGCCCGCGCCGGGCCTTGCCGAGAGCGGTCAGGCTGCGGCTCCCGGCCACAGCACCTGAGGCAGTCACAGGAAGGTCGCTGCCGCCTCTCCCTCAGTCGAGCGCGAACGTGATCGTGACGCTGGCCGACAGCTCCGTCTGACCGGGCGCGATCGGCACGTCGGCCGCCATCGCCTCCGCCCGCATCATCGGGCGTGGCGGCGGGTATCCACCACCCTCCTCGATCGAGAGAATACGCCCGAGCTTAACTCCCGCGGCTGCGGCGTAGCGTTTGGCTTTAGCGAGCGCATCGGCGACGGCGGCATCGCGGGCCTCGCCGAGCACCTGCTTGGGATCGGCCAGATCGAAACTGAGGCCGTCGATGCTGTTGGCGCCGGCGACGACCAGGGCGTCCAGCGTCGTGCCGAGGCGCTCGATGTCGCGCACGCGCGCGCTCACCTGATTCGACACCTGATAGCCAACGATCCGGGGCGGCTGCGTGGTGCGCGGATCGGGCTGCCTGCTCTCGTACAGGGGTGAGACCGCGAACTGCGCGGTCTGGATGTCCTCCGCCGCCAGCCCCGCGGCGCGCAGCTGCTCGAGCACCCGGTTCATCGCGCGCGTGTTCTCCGCGAGCGCCGCGCTCGCGGTATCGGCCTGGACCACGACACCGGCCGAGATCACGGCGACGTCGGGCCGGGCGCTCGCCTCGCCCGCTCCGGTCACCACGAGGCGGCGCGGCGGTTGCTCCTGCGCGGTCAGAGCCGCCGGCGCGACCAGGGGCAGGACGGCGAGCACACGAAGCGCTATGGATTTCAGCATGAGATGCCTCCAATTCACGGCGTGAGATTAGAGGCTCCGCGCCTCTTGTGAAGACGGTCGCCGGCGCACGGGCCGCCTCAGGCCTGCTGGAACGTCGGCGGGCACCGGCTGTTTGTCGAGGCACTGATGACATCGCCCGCGACAGTCGTTCCCACGGCAATAGGAGGGAGAGAGCCTTTGGAGTTCATCTTCGGCCTGATCGTGCTCGCCCTCGATATCTGGGCAGTCGTCAACATCCTCGGCAGCCCGGCCTCGGGCGGCGCCAAGATCCTGTGGGCGCTCCTGATCATCATTCTGCCGATAGTCGGCTTCATCATCTGGTTCTTCGCCGGCCCGCGCTCGCGCCCGGCACAAGCTAGCTGACGCAGCCGTTTCGAGGTCGTGGCGCTCGACCCGCGGGCCCCTGTGTGTAGGCAGCAAACCGCGCTGATGGTCCGCCTGGCAGCGAGGCTCAACGAGGACCGGCATGCCATCTGTGCGCCGCCACCGCGCCGGTACTCGGTGCCGACTCACGGGCTCGGGCGCCATCCGCGCTTTTAGACGCCCGTTAACCGGAATCGGCGAACATCCCGCCGCCGGACCGATCGAGCGCTCGCGCCGTCCGGCAGCAGCATGCGACCCGCGGATCGTGACCGGATGACGAGTGTTCTCGGGAACTACCCGCCCACCGCGAGCACACCCGGGCCCCGATCGGTCCCGAACCTCGTAAGCGTGAGGCCAGTCGTGACCGGCGGTGTGTTCGCCTGCTCGCGCTGCCGAGCACCTGCCCAGGTCAGGTTCGCCCTGCCCTCAAGCCCGAGAATGCTGCGCGCGATGGGTCTGAGATGACGGTCCTGGGCTCGCCGGCCAAGCGCGCCATCGATATCCTCGGCGCGCGGGGGGTCTGATCGTGCTCGGGCCACTCCTGCTGCTGATCGCGCTTGCGGTGCGGCGCTCGCTCGGCTCGCCTGTGCTGCTGCATCAGGTCCGGGTTGGACGTCATGGTCGCCCGTTTGGGTTGTTGATGTTCCGCAGCACGAGCGATGCCGGAGCGCCGGGCAGCGGGACGCCGCCCGAAGCGGTGTTCACGCGGCTTGGCAAGTGGCTGCGCAGTACGATGCTCGACGGCCTGCCCGCGCTCATCAATGTCCTGCGCGGCGAGATGAGCCTGGTCGGCCCGCGCCCGCTGCTGCCGGAGGATCTGCCTCACTGCTCCGCCAAGCAGGCGCGCCGCCACGATGTTCGGCCGGGCATGACCGGGTGGGCGGCGGTGCAAGGAGGCGATGCGGCGAGCTGGGAGCGCTGCCTCGCGCTCGACGTCTGGTACGTCGACCACTGGTCGCTCGGGCTCGACCTCAAGATCCTGCTCATGGCCGTGGCCAAGGTGGTGACGCACCAAGAGCGCCCGCGCGGCGCCAGCACCGTGGGCCCTGCCGCCATGCCGCGCTTGGACGAGCGCGCCCCGCCGGAAAACGGATCTCAAGCCGTGCAGAGCCAGACGCTCTTGCTCGCGCCCGAGGCCGCCGGCTGGCGCATCAAGCGCGTGCACGAGCGCGCCAAGAGTGTTGGTTGAACTCAGTCTGGCGGACGCATTCCGATCTCAGGCGGGTCGCTGCAGTCAATAAGAGCCGCGATGAGGCGCGCAGCCGGCATCGGCCGGCGCCCAGTTGCGGAAAAAGCCGCCAGGGGATGTCGCCACGACCCACAGGCGTGCTGGCAGGGCTTTCACCGCGGCTGCACCGAAGTTATCGAGAAGCCGGCCCGGATCTGTCACCGACGCCACTCCATCGGTGCGCACCGGCGACCGATCCGGCGACGTTGCCCTGGCCAGTCATGGTCACGCCCCGCTCCTTCGCCGAGCCGTCGGCAACGGTCATCAGGCGGTGATGGCGTCGCCTTCGCCTTGGACGCACCGCGACCCGCGGAACCAGCTTCCGCTTGTGGCCGTTAGCTCTCGGCCGAAGGCACGCGGCGCGCTGCGCAGCGGCGCGCCGAAGTTGTGGATGGCTGGACTTCAACTGATCGGGAGATTAGCCTTTGGCGACTGTTATTCGCCCCGGGTCATCGCTCTGGGTCGGGCACCGCACCGAGCTAGGCGATCGATAGCCGGCCACCAAAGATCCGGGGGTGGGGCCACGGCGTACAATGGAGGGAGCAGGATGACGCACACACTCAAGTTACTGATCGCTTTGCTCGCTGTGCTGGCACTTCCCTCGCTCAGCGCGTGCAATACCGCCCGCGGCATGGGCGAGGACGTGCAGGCCACGGGACGAGCCATGAGTGGCGCCGCTCAGGACGTCGAGAACAAAGTCACTGGTGACGAGGAGACGCCGAAGACTACCACGGGCACGACCCGCACGACCACCACGACCACGAAGTAACACGGGTAACAGGGCGGCGGCGCACCGCAGCCGCACCCGGCTGCCTTGCGGCAAGCACGATCTCGCCGAGCGCCGGCGATGGGTGCTTCCTGACCGACCGTTCAGGCTGGTCCTGCGTCAGCGGCCGGCCTGAACATACCACGCGTAAAGATACGACGTTCCGACCGCCAGCAGGAACACGAGGATCAGCAGTACCACCACGACCAGGCCAACCGTGACCAGCCAGCGCATCGGCACGCCCGGCCGGCAGTGCGGGATCAGGTTGAAGGCAAGGCCGCCGAGCACGACCAAGCCCGCCCCGATCCCGTAAAGCGTCAGCGAAAAGGGCTGGAAGATCAGGACCAGCGAAATCACGCACAGCCCTATGATCGCGTATTCGATCGTACGCGCGGTGGCCGCGCTCATGCCCCCGTGATCGTTTGGCCCGCTCATGCAGCGCCTGCCCGGTGTGCGCTCTCCGCCGGGATCCGCACGCCTGTGGCATTGAAGATGTGGACCTGGCTCGGGCGCAGTCGCACATGCACCTGCGCACCAGCGGTCAGCCTGATGCGGCGGTTCACCACCGCCCTCATCTCCCGGCCGTCCGCAACCAGATGCAGCAGCGTCTCGGCGCCCATGGGCTCGATGATGTCGACGGTCGCGCCGAGGCTGTGCGCGCCGCGCTCCGAGGTCAGCTCGAACGCGCGCGGGCGAATGCCGATGGTCACCTCTGCGCCCCGCGTCAGCCGCAGGTCGGCGTTCGGCAGCGGCAGCGCGATCTCCTGGCTGCCGGTCTTGAAACGGGCGCTGTCGGAACTCACCCAGTCGACCGTGGCGTCGATCAGGTTCATCTGCGGCGTGCCAATGAAGCCGGCGACGAACAGATTGGCCGGCCGGGCGAAGATCTCGTGCGGTGTCGCGATCTGCTCGATCCGCCCGGTGCGCATCACCGCGATGCGATCGGCCATGGTCAGCGCCTCCAGCTGATCGTGGGTCACGATCACGGTCGCCTTGTTGAGGCCGGCGAGCACCTCCTTGATCTGGCCGCGCATCGTCTCGCGCAGTTGCACGTCCAGGCGCGACAGCGGCTCGTCGAACAGAAAGCAGACTGCATCGCGGATGATCGAGCGGCCGACCGCGACCCGCTGTTTTTCGCCTTCGGCCAGCTGGCCGGGCAGCCGGTCGAGCAGGCTTTCGAGCTGGAGCACGCGCGCGATCTCGGCGACCCGGCGGGCGATCTCGGCCCGACCTACCCGCTCCGCATGCAGGGGATACTGCAGGTTCTCACGCACGCTGAGACTGGGGTACAGCGCGTAGAACTGAAAGGTCATCGCGACGTTGCGCTCGCGCGCGGCGAGTTCGTTGACCCGCTGGCCGGCAAGCCGGATCTCGCCGGCGGTGGCTGACTCCAGGCCGGCGATCATGCGCAGGGTGGTGGTCTTGCCGCAGCCCGAGGGGCCGAGCAGGCACACCACCTCCCCCGCCTCCACCGCCAGATCGACGGCATCGACCGCGACCAGCTGGTCGAACCGCTTGGTGGTCTTCTCGAGCTCGATCTCGGCCATCCGCGAGTTGCTTACCGTAAGAAAGCTTTAATGATGTTTCCGAGCATCGCGAGAAACAGCACGATCACTGAGGTCGTCAGCCAGCGCATCTGGCTGTCCAGGCGCTGCGTGATCTGGCTCTGAAAACCGTCCAGACGGTCGGTGATCCGCGTGTCGAAGCGCTGGAATTCCTCGTGCATCTCCACGCGGAGCTGCTGAACCTCCCGAGTCACTACCGTTTCGACGTGCTCCTTGGTCGCAACCGTCTGATCGATCTCGTCGGTCAAATGCTCGTCGAGCGACTGCGCCAGTTTCGGCTCGGCGCCGTCCTCTATGAGATTGCGTGCGAAGCGTGCCGCGTTCATCCGGGCATCCGGCTAAACGGCCCCCGAGATCACAAGCGTCACCTTCAATAGCATACCAACGACCCTGTCGCGGCTAACGCCGGATCGTGCCGAAGGTGACGCCGCGCAGCAGATGGTGCTGCAGCACGAACACGATCACGATCACGGGGATCAGGAACAGGGTCTCGATCGCGGCGAGCAGGCCCCAGCGCACGCCGATATCGCCGCCGATGGTCTGCGCCATGGCGACCGGCACGGTGCGCGTCTCGACCCCGCTCAGCAACAGCGCGAACAGGAACTCGTTCCAGGTCAGGATCAGGCCGAACACCGCGGTCGCCGCCAAGCCGGCCACGACCTGCGGCAGGCAGATCTTGAAGAACACCCGCGGTTCGGAGCTGCCGTCCATGCGCGCCGCATCCTCGACCTCGGGCGACAGCTCGTCGAAGAAGCTCTTCATCATCCAGATCGTGAACGGCAGGTTGAAGGCGGTGTAGAGCAGGATGATGCCGATATAGGTCCCGGACAGGCCGGCGATGCGAAACATCAGAAAGATCGGGATGATCACCACGATCGGCGGCAGCATGCGGGTGGTCAGGATGATGAACAGATAGGTGTCGTTGCCGCGCAGCGGGTAGCGCGAGAAGCCGTACGCAGCGAGCGTGCCGATCAGCAGGGCCAAGAGGACGCTCGTGCCGGCAATGAAAATCGAATTGAAGAAGAACAGGTCGAAGTTGGTGTCCACCGCCGCCGCGTCGGCGCTGTAGGCGCGCGAAAATACCTGGACGAAGTTCTGCAAGGTCGGCGTGAACAGCCATTTGGGCGGGATCGCGAGGGCGTCGTTGTGAGTCTTGAACGCGGTCAGGATGATCCACAGCACCGGGAAGAAGTAGATGAAGCTGATCACGCCGGCGAACAGGGTATGGCCCCAGCCGGCCTCACCGATCCTGTGCCCTTCGCGGCGTGCCACGGTATGCCTCCGGCCTGGTCAGCCGCTCGGCGTGCCACCGCGCGCGGTCGCTGCTGCGCTCGGCCGGGCCGGCCATGGAGCGGCGCCATGTGCGCCCGTCGTTCGAGCAGCCAATGCCCGGGTGGCCGCGACCGCGTTGGGCGCTCGCGTCACTTCCTACGCCTCCGCCGCCCGGCGATTGACGAAGTAGAGGTAGAGGTTAGTCAGCACGATCACGATGAACAGCAGGATGTAGGCGAGCGCGGTGCTCTGGCTGGTGCGGAAGTACTGGAACGCCAGGCGATAGACGTACACGGCGATGGTCTCGGTCGAGGTGCCGGGCCCGCCCTCGGTCAGCAGGAACACGATGTCGAACAGCTTGAACGCCTCGATCGTGCGGAACAGCAATGCCAGCAGCAGCAGACCGCGGATATACGGAAAGGTGATGGTCCAGAACCGGCGCCACCAGGACGCCCGGTCGATCTCCGCCGCCTCGTACAGATACTTCGGCACGCTGACCAGGCCGGCCAGCACCAGGAGCATGACGAACGGCGACCACATCCAGGCGTCGGCGAAGACGATGCCCGCGAGCGCGCCTGTGGGCGTATCGAGCAGGATGAACGGCGCGCCGGTGAACAGCCGAACCGCTTGGCTGAGCAGGCCGAAGGTCGGCTCGTAGTAGTAGCGGAAGAAGGCGCCGACCGCCACGAACGAGAGCATCATTGGGGTGAGCACGAGCATCAGCAGCACGCGGCGGCCGGGGAACTGCTTCTCGAACAGCAGCGCCAGCAGGAAACCGACGATCATCTGGGTGCCGACCGTCAGCACCACGACCAGCGCCGTCGTCTGCAGGCGGTCCCAGATTGTGGCGTCGGTCAAAACCCGCGCGTAGTTGTCGAGACCGTCGAAGGTCGGCGCGGCGAGCCGGTTGGCGCGATAGTTGAAGAAGCTGAGCCCGAACGACCACATCAGCGGGAAGATGTTCATTACGAACAGGAGGCCGATCGCCGGGGCGACCAGCAAGCCCCCGTTGTAGCGACCCCAGGCGTTGATCACGGCGGTGAGCGCGACCAGCGCGACCGCGGCGAGCGATACCCAGAACGCGACGTTCAGCGGCAGAACGAGCACCGCGGCCGGGGTCGCGATCAGCGCCACGATCGACGCGAGGCGCCAGTTGGCCCAGTCCGGCGTCCACCAGCCGCGGTGCTGCGCCAGCGCCGGTGTCGATACCGCATTCATCGGGAATTGGTCATCGAGCCCGTCGCGCTCCTTTGATGGCCGCAGCGGGGGCGTTCTGACCGCGCCGCCGCTGAGCCCTGTCTATTCGATCAGGCCTTCCTCTTCGAGCAGGTTCTGCTGGAAGGCGGCGATGTTGTCGAGCGCCTGCTTGGCCGTCTGCTGGCCGGTGATTGCCTTGTCGTATTCCTCCTGCGACTCCACCAGGAGCTCGAAGAACGAGGGCACGTGCCACACGTCCTTCTGCCAATCGAGGCTCGACGCCCAGGTCCGGTTCCACGGCCGGAACGTGACGTAATCCGGCTGATTGTATACGCTCTGCCGGCCGCTCTGGCCGCCGCGGCGCGCGAACTCGGTCTGGATCTCCGGTGACAGCCACCATTTCACGAAGTCGACCATCTCGCCGACCATCTCGTCATCGTTCCACGTGGTCATGACGAACGGCTGGCCGCCGATGTTGGCCCAGCGGCTGAGCTTGCCATCGGGCCCGCGCATGCCCGGATGGACGGCGAACGCGACTTTGTCGGCGACCTTGGAGGTGGCCGGCGTGATCGTGCTCTCGGCGAAGCCGATCCACTGGATGATCCAGGCGACCTTGCCTTCGCGGAACAGCTCGTCGACCTTGAAGATGTCCATGGTGCCGGTCTTGACCACCGGCGGCATGTACTGCTGCAGCGACAGATAGTGCTCGAGCGCCTCGACCGCCTTGTCCGAATTGACTACGCCTTCCGCCTGACCTTCGGGCGCCTTGGTCTCGTCCCAGATGCCGGCGCCGTGCTGCCAGATGAAGGCGTTGATCTGCATGATGCTGAAATCGTAGGCCTTCCCTGACTGATAGGCGATGCCGTAGAAGTCGTCGTTGAGGGTCTGCCCCGCCAGCTGATCCCCCTTGCCGCGGCGGAAGAACTCGCCGAAGGTCTGGACCTGATCCCAGTCGACGTCGTCCATTTCGGCCGGATCGCACGGCAGCTTCTTGCCGTACTTGGCCTGATAGGCGGTCTGCTCCTGCTCGTTGCAGAACAGGTCGGTTCGATAATAGACGATCAGCACGTCCGGCATTTGCGGGAAGCCGTAGAAATTGTCGGACTTGTGCGGATAGGTCGAGTACGCCGCGACCAGGTTCGGATGCAGGTCGGCAAAGATCGCCTGCAGCTCGGGATCGTCGTCGATGAACTTGTTGATCTTCATGTAATAGCCGCCCTCGACGAAGGCGCCGAGCCACTGGCTGTCGGAGACCACCATCTGATACTTCTGCTCGCCCGAGGTGAGCGAGGCGGCGAGGCGCTCATAGTAGTTCGGCCAGGGGATGAAATCGGCCTCGAGCTTGACGTTGTTGCCGGACGGCGCCTTGTAGCGCTCGTTGGCGAGGTCCTGCATGATCCGCGTCGGCGGCCAGTCGGGCACCGCCATCTTGATCGAGATGTCCTTGCTCCATGCGGCGCTGCCGGCGCCGAGCAGAGCGGCCGCGCTGGCCGCCGCGACCGTCAAGCCTCTGATCCCTGATGTGCGCATCGTCGTTCTTCCTTCTTCTCGGTTGACAGTGAGCGAACCGCGTCCGCGAGGCGTGCGCCGCTATGACAAAGCCCTGCCGGTCTCCCCGTGGAACAGGTGGGCGTCGGCGAGCGACAGCTCGATCGCGAGCTCGTGGCCCGGGCCGTAGGCGAGCGCCTGCTCCTCGGGTAGCGCCATCTTGAGCACCGCGCCACCCGCCTCGATGTCGAGCACGGTGACATCGCCCAGCGGCTCCGTCAGATGCACAGTCGCGGCAAAGCACGGATCGTTCTGGAGGGCATCAGCAGGCGCCAGATCGTGCGGTCGGATGCCGAACATCACCCGGGCGCCGGGACTCACGGCGTCGCGCCAGCGGGCGGCGTCGAACTCGCCGAACGGCAGCTCGATCACCGTCCCCGCCGCTCGCGTGCGGACGGTGCCGGGCAACAGGTTCATCGGGGGCGCGCCGATCATCGTCGCGACGAAGCTGTCGGCGGGGCGCTCGTACAGCTCCGCGGGCGTGCCGGTCTGCACGATCCGGCCCTCGCGCAGCACCGCGATCCGCTCGCCCATGGTCAGCGCCTCGAGCTGGTCGGGAGTGGCGTAGACCATGGTCATGCCGAGCTCGCGATGCAGCCGTTTGAACTCTGCCCGCGTATCGTGGCGCAGCTTGGCGTCGAGATTGGTGAGCGGCTCGTCCAGGAGGAGCAGCTTGGGGCGGCGCACCAGCGCGCGCCCGATCGCGAGGCGCTGCTGCTCGCCGCCGGACAGCGTATTGGGCTTGCGCACGAGCGTGTGGCTGATGCCGAGCATTTCAGCGATTTCGCCAACGCGCGCGCGGATCTGATCGGCGCCGAGCCTCTGCTCGCGCAAGGGATAGGCAAGATTGTCGAAGGTCGAGAGGTGCGGGTAGAGCGCGAACGTCTGGAAAATCATGGACATGCCGCGCCCTTGCACCGGCGCATGGGTGATGTCCTGGCCGCCGAACGTGATTGCGCCCCCATCCGGGCGCTCGAGCCCGGCGATGCTGCGCAAAGTCGTGGTCTTACCGGCGGCGCTCGGGCCGAGGATCACGAAGAACTCGCCGGCGGCGACATCCAGGTCGACGCCATCGAGTGCCTGCACGTCGCCGAAACGCTTGGTCAGCCCCCGAATCTGCAGCTCGGTCATCTAACGGCCCGTCGCTGCCGCCGACCGGCTCGTGGTCACGGCATTGCGCCTCCCTCGTTCCGCTGCCCCGCATGGTAGGCGTCTCTCTGCCAAACGCAACACCCGCGCGGCTGCCGAGACCCGCGGACGTACCCGTCTGCGCCCCCTGGCCAGGGTCGGCGCTGGCGGGTATTTTCAAGAATCGGCGGTTGCATTGCAGCGCTGTAATCGGTCCAAACGGAACAGTATCGAGGATGGCTCATGAGCGAGGCGCGCAATTCCGAGCACGCCGTGCTGGCCGGGCGGCTTGCCGAGTTCGCCGAGCGCAGCCAGCACGTCATGGAGGAGTTCTGGCGGACTCAGGCGGACACGGCCGGCGAGACGGGCTATTCGGTGCACGACCCGAACGCCGTCGGCCGCGCGTTCTTCGAGCTCGGCGCCAGGCTGTTCGCCGACCCGGGGCGGCTGGTCGAGGCCCAGCTCCAGCTGTGGCGTGATCAGGCGGAGCTCTGGCAGAACACTCTGCAGCGGATGCAAGGGACCGCGACCGAACCGCTCGTCGAGCCCGAGGGCGGCGACCGGCGCTTCAAGGACGGCGCCTGGTCCGAGAATCTCCTGTTCGACCACATCAAACAGTCGTACCTGCTTAGCGCCCGCTGGTTGCGGGGGCTGGTCCGCGACGTCCCTGGGCTGGACCCGAAGGATCAGGAGAAGGTCGACTTCTACACCAGGCAGTTCATCAGCGCGCTGTCGCCGAGCAACTTCATCCTGACCAACCCTGCGGTCCTGCGCAAGGCCACGGAGACCGGCGGCCAGAACCTTTTGGACGGCCTCGACCGCCTGCTCGCCGATCTCGAGCGGGGGCGGGGGCGTCTGCAGATCAGCATGGCCGACGAGAAGGCGTTCGAGGTCGGCAGGAACGTGGCCACGTCGCCCGGCAAGGTGATCTATCAGAACGATCTGATGCAGTTGATCCAGTACGCGCCGTCCACGGCGCAGGTGTATGAGCGTCCGTTCCTGATCGTGCCCCCCTGGATCAACAAGTTTTACATCCTCGATCTCCAGCCGAAAAACAGCTTCATCAAATGGTGCGTCGATCAGGGTCACACGACGTTCGTGGTCTCCTGGGTCAATCCGCGCGCCGACCTCGCGCACAAGGATTTCGAGGACTACATGCTCGAAGGTCCGCTCGCCGCGCTCGATGCGATCGAGCAGGCGACCGGCGAGCATGGGCTCAACATCCTCGGCTTCTGCATCGGCGGGATCCTCACGGCGGGAGCGCTCGCCTATCTCGCGGCAAAGGGGGACGCCCGCATCAAGTCAGCGACGTTCCTCGCCTCCTTGTTCGACTTCAAGGACGTCGGCGAGGTCGCCGTATTCATCGACGACGAGCAGCTCGCCCAGATGGAGAAGCACATCGCGGACAAGGGCTATCTCGAAGGCCACCATATGGCCGACATGTTCAACATGATGCGCGAGAACGATCTGATCTGGACGTTCGTCGTCAACAACTATCTGCTCGGACGCGAGCCGCCGCCGTTCGATCTGCTCTACTGGAATGCGGACTCGACGCGGCTGCCGGCGACCATGCTGCTGTTCTATCTGCGCCAGGTGTACCAGCAGAATCGCCTGATGCGGCCGGGCGGCCTCAGTCTGGCCGGCGTGACGATTGATCTGTCGAAGGTGACGACCCCGACCTACATCGTGGCGACCAAGGAGGATCACATTGCGCCCTGGCGATCATGCTACCCCGGCACCCACGCGTTCGCCGGACCGACCAGGTTCGTGCTCGGCGCTTCGGGGCACATCGCGGGCATCGTCAATCCGCCCGCAGCCAACAAGTATGCGTACTGGACCAACGCGAAGCTGCCCGAGAACCCGGACAAGTGGCTGGAAGGCGCGGCGCAGCATCCCGGCTCCTGGTGGTCCGACTGGGGCCCCTGGCTGGCGCGGCACGCCGGCACGAAGGTCCCGGCGCGCCAGCCGGGCGAGGGCAAGCTCGCGCCGCTCGAAGACGCCCCCGGCAGCTACGTCAAGGTGCGCGCGAGCGAGTAGATGCGCTACCCAGCTGCCATCCGGGCGGTTTTGCAAGAGCTTGGCGGCAGCGCTAGGATACGATCATGGCATGTCGGAAACCGGTCGCTGCGGCTGAGCACACCCACAACATCCTCCTCCAGCCGGAGCCGGAGGGGGATATACGGTCACCTGCCCGTCGCTCCCCGGGCTGGTCACCTATGGCGAGACCCTCGAAGAAGCCCGCGCGATGGCGGTAGAGGCGATCGAGGCTTACCTCGAGAGTCTGCAGGTGGAGGACGAGCCGATACCCGAGAGTGACGTCGTCGAGCCCAGACCGCTGCTTGAGCAAGTGCGCGTCAGACTCGGGCACGGATGAGGGCTCGCCTCCCAGCGCTGCGCGGCCTCACCGTGTTTGCTGCTCTCGAACGAGGCGGTTTCTACGTGCACCACATCACCACGTGCTGCGACATCCATCGAAGCCTCGGGCGCGTCGTCCCCGTTCACCGCCGAGATCTACCCGCCGGCACGCTTCGAGGCATCATCAGGCAGGCCGGACTTACGGTGGATGAGTTTCTCGGTTTCCTCTGATGCCGCGGCGGTTGCCTCTCCTGCGTCTCAATTGCCAACCGGAAGACGGTCGTGACTGAACGGGCGACATCGAAGGTGTTTATCGACAACGAGCGGGTGCGGGTGACCGAGTGGCGTTTCGCGCCGGGGACCGCCACCGGGTGGCATCGCCACGCGCTGGACTACGTGGTCGTGCCCATGACCGACGGCGAGCTCGAGCTGGTCGGATCCGACGGCCAGCGCACGCGCTCGCCGCTGACGAAAGGGGTGCCCTACTTCCGCAACGCCGGGGTCGAGCACGACGTGATCAATGCGAACGCGTTCGAGTTCACCTTCGTGGAGATCGAGCTGAAATAGGCAGCCCATGGCTTTGATCAAGGTGCGGCGCGCGG
>JBKPNX010000059.1:0-24852 GCA_046732855.1 Pseudomonadota bacterium | reverse complement strand
ACGATTCGCTGGCAGCCCTGGCGGCGCGCCGCCTCGTAGGTGTTGTACAGGCCGACGATGTTGGCGCTGTGCACCGCGTCCCAGTCCGCCTCAACCGCCTGGCCACCGAGATGAATGACGCCGTCGGCGCCCTCGAGCAGCCGCTCCATCGCGGCCATGTCGGTCAGATCGGCCTGAGCGAAGGTTTCCCGATCATGCAGTTCGGCGATCGCGCTGCGGTCGCTCACGATCATCTCATCGAACGCGCCGACGAGATGGGGCCGGGTCATCGTGCCCACGCCGCCGGCCGCGCCGGTCATCACCACTTTCATGCCTGCCCCTCCTTTCGCAGCCGATAGGCTCTGCTGCACTTCAAGCCGTCGAAGTCCATCGGAATCCGCACCGCATGGTAACGCCGGACGGGGGGCTTCTGAACAGCAGGATCAGGAGCCGTCCATGGCGGAACGCTGGTAGGCCAGCAGGCCCAGGACCGGCGCGTTCTGCCGTCCCAGAGCGAGACCGATCAGATGATGCGCCTGACCGCGGTGGTGCGTCTGATGGTTGAACAGGTGAGCGAGCACATGGTGGAGCGGTTGCGAGTACCGTACGCCGCTCGTGTTGGCGTATTCGAGCGGTTCCGCGAGACGTTCTTCGCTCACATCGTGGACGAACGCGATGATCTTCTGATCCTGCACGCGCCGCGCGGCACTGAGGTCGCTGAAATCCTCATACAGCATCTCGTTCAATCTCGTGCCCCGCGGGCTCTCCCCCTCGAGGCGGTTCATCCACAGGCGATCCGTCACCAGGAGGTGGTTGAGCGTGCCGAGCAGCGACCCGAAGAACGCTCCCCGATCCTGGGCCAAGGCCGCCGGCGTGAGCTGTGCGGCACAGTCGTAGACGCGCTCGTTCGCCCAGCGATTATACAGCGAGAACATGCGGAAGTGCTCTTGCCGAAACCCCATGGCCGCGCTCCTCAGCTTGCTCGTCCTGAAACGACCTTCGGGTACATCTGTCGAATTCCATCCACCAGTGCAACCGATGGCGAAACCGCCCGAGTCAGGCCTCGAGCCGCCGCGCGCGAGCACTCGAGACGCTTCTGGAGCAAGGCACTGCGATCAGCACTTGCTGCCGACCGACAGTAATTGTCCAGCGCGGTACCAGCCTGCATCGCGCGAAAATCGCCGCCCTCGCCTTTGGCATCTGCAAGGTCTATCAAACAGCGACTCCGATTGCTCGCGCCGGCGATCCATAGGCGCCGGAGAATGCCGGAAGGGCCATGCGCGTGCCACGCATTCTCATTTTTCAGCACATGGAAGCAGGCCATCCCGGCATCTTCCGGGATTTCCTGCGGCAGGACGGCATCGCGTGGGACGCGGTGCGGCTGGATCTCGGGGAGCCGATCCCCGACCTCGGTCCTTTCGACGCGCTCTGGGTCATGGGCGGACCCCAGGATGTCTGGGAGGAGGCGGAGTACCCGTGGCTGATCGACGAGAAGGCCGCGACCCGCGAGGCGGTGGTGGCGCGCGTGATGCCGTTCCTCGGCATCTGCCTCGGCCATCAGCTGCTCGCGGATGCGCTCGGCGGTGAGATCGGGCCGGCGGCCGCGCCGGAGATCGGGGTGTTCGAGGTGGCGCTGAGCGCGGATGCTGCCCAACACCCGCTGTTCGCGGGCCTGCCGGAGCGCAGCCCCTTCCTGCAATGGCACCGCGCCGAAGTGCGCCGGCCGCCGCACGGCGCCAAGGTGCTCGCTACCTCGCCCCGCTGCGCGATCCAGGCGATCGCGGTCGGGGAACGCGCCTTCGGCCTGCAATGCCATGCCGAGGTCGACGCCGCGACGCTCGACGAGTGGCTCGGCCTACCGGGAGTGGTCGAGGTTCTGGCGCAGGCGCTCGGTCGGGACGGGCCGGCCCGCTTTGCCGACGAGGCACGCGCCCAGATGGCGGCGTGCAATCGCGCGGCGTGGCAGCTCTACGCCAATTTTATGGCGCTGCTGCCGGCCGCGTCGCGGGCACCGGCCTAGCCGGGCGACAAAGCGGGAACTGTGACGGCGACCGCGAAGGTCGCGCGTTCGGCAGGGCGCAGGCTCGGCAACGCTCCTTCTACCTCGGCCAAGGCCTGTTTCAGCATCAGACTGACCGGGAGACCGATGTCCTTACTGATCCAGCGCTGGGTCCGCACCTCGCGGAGTGAAAGCGGCTTAAGGCGCGCCATGACTTCGTCAGCGAGCAGGTCACCGTTCCAATATGCGATGATCGCCGCGCGATTGAGCTCGATCCATTGGCGGACGAGTTCCACATCTCGCCGTTCCAGCTCCCGTCCAGCAACGATCTCGACCTCGGGGCGGACCGAAACCGACGCGTCCGGTCGGGGCGCGCTCGGCGACCATGGGTCAGGGAGACCTTCACTCGCGCGTCATGGCGAGCGCGGCCGCGCTCCGAGATCCAGACCACCATCGGCAGCCCGGTCAGCGCGGGCGACAGGTTGGCCATCTCGAAGAGATCGTACGGCTCGTCAGCTGCTCGTCTGGTGGGGCGCTTGGGAGAACGCTGTTGAAGGGACCGCATGAGAGCACCTGTGAAAAAGCCCTGGCATCTCAGCCGACCGGCTGCGAGCGCGCGAACTCGAGGTACAGGTCGCGAGCGCGCTGATACACGTGCCCCGTCTGATAGTGCCGGTCCTCGACCCGGGTGATCGGCAGCACCTTGCCGTAGTTGCCGCTCGAGAACACCTCGTCGGCCTCGAGCACGTCCTGGCGCGTCAGCGTGGTCTCAATCACCTCAGTGCCTTCGTCGCGCAGCAGCTGGATCACGCGCTGGCGGGTGATGCCGTTGAGGAAGGTGCCGTTGCACGCCGGCGTCATGGCGATGCCGTCCCGGGCGATCCAGAGGTTCGCGGTCGCCAGCTCGGCGACGTTCGCCGCGGCATCGAAGGTGATCGCGTTGTCGAAGCCGCGCCCGGACGCCTCGACCAGCGCCCGCTGCATGTTCGGATAGAGGCAGCTCGCCTTGGCGTCGGTCGGCGCCGCATCTCGCGCCGGACGCCGGTAGCTCGAGAAGCAGCATGCCATGCCCGCGGGCTCGGGCATCGGCGAGGCGTAGACCGCGAGCGCGAAGGTCGTGGACTCCGGCTCCGGCGTGACGAAGCCGCGCATCGCGTAGAACATCGGCCGGATGTAGGTCGGCAGATCCCGCGGCAGCCGGCGCAGCGCCTCGCGGCAGAGCGCCTCGACCTCCTCGGCCGTCATGGTCGGCGCGAGCAGCATCTTCCTTGTGGAATCGATCAGGCGCGCGCAGTGCCGGTCCAGGTCCGGGGCGCAGCCATCGAAGCCGCGCGCGCCGTCGAATGCGACGCTCGCCATCCACATGGCGTGATCCATCGGCCCGAGCAGCTTCGGCTGCTCGTCCTCGTACCACTTGCCGTCGTGCCAGAAGATGGCGGCCATGCACGGATCTCCGTCACCCATTCGCCGCTCTGCTTAGCAGGCCGCGCACGCCGGAGAAAGCTCTGCCCGCGTCGCGCCACGAGCGCAGGAGGCCAAGGGCCGGAAGGCAGCGAGCAGAAGGGTCGCGCCAGAGCGGCGCTCAGGTCTCAAGCCGGCCCCGCCGGCCGAGCATCCAGGATCGCGCGCAAGCCGCGAGGGCCGGCACGGCGGGGACCGTCCTTACTCCACGAGGCCGTTGATCAGATAGAGCGCGCGCAGCGCCGGCGTCGGATTGGCGTTCCCGCCGAAAGCGCTTCGGAACAGCTCGTCGATCCGGCCGGAACGATAGGTGTGAGCGAGTGTGCGATCGACCAGCAGGCGGAAATCATCGTCGCCGCGGGCGAGCGCGAGCGCGTACGGCTCGAAGGTGAACTGCTGGTCCGACAGCTTGAGCTTGGCGGGCGCGGCGCTTTGCTTCGCCAGGAAGATCAGGATCGCCTGATCGCCGAAATAGGCGGCGATCTCGCCCGCCTCCAGCTTGGCGAGGCCCTCGTCGTGGCTGCTCACGGGCACCACCTCGGCGTTCATGTCGAGCTTGGCGAGCGTATTGCGCAGGGCATCCTCGGTCGTGGTGGCGCGGCGTACCCCGATCTTCTGTCCGGCGAGGCCGCTCAGGTCCTCGGGGCTGTCGGCGCGCAGCAGAACGGCCGCGCCATCCAGGAACGTGAACAGGGAAAAATCGACCAGCTCGCGCCGGGACAGGGTCACCGTGTCAGAGCTGCACAGGATGTCGATCCGCCCGTCCTTTACCGCCTGGAACCGATCCTCGGTGCCGACCGGGACGTACTCGATCGTGAGCTCGTCGAGCCCGAGCGTCTGCCGGACCTGAGTGGCGATCAGCCGGCACAGCTCGATCGAGAAACCGGCCGGCTCGCCCTGCGCGCCCTTGAACGAGAAGGGCTCAGCATCCTCGCGAAAGCCGATCTTGAAGGTGGCGCTTGCGCGCACCCGCTCGAGCGTCTGCGCCTGCGCGCCGACGGCGAGCAACAAGGTTGCGCCGAACGCCAGCCAAGCCCAACGCCGCATGCGACCCTCCCCGCCTTTATGATCGAATGTGATCGCGTTGTGGCGGTTCGCCGCCCCGGCGTCAACGCCACGCTGTGATCTGACGTGCCCACAGGGGTCGTCCGGGCGCCGGCGCACTGCAGTTGCCCGCCCTCCGCGCCTCCTCGCCAACATTGCGAGCGCAGCGAAGCAATCCAGAATACCCGCGTTGGACGCTGGATTGCTTCGTCGCTCCGCTATCGCAATGGTGGGGTGGACGGCCCCCGTACGGCATCGAAGGTGCCAGACTAGGTGTTTCGAGAACACCAGCAAAGGGAGCCGCCCGCGATGCCACCTAGCATGATCGGTTGAGATCTGGCGAAGCACGGCTGCCAGGTTCACGGGGTCGACGCCGCCGGCAGCAGGGTGCGGCGCCAGCGGCTGAGCCGGGGCCAGCTCGAGCCGTTCTTCGCCGCCCTGGCGCCGGCGGGGGTCGGGATCGAGGCCTGCGGTGGCGCGCATCACTGGGCGCGGCTGCTGCACAGGTTTGGCCACGAAGTGCGGCTGCCGCCGCCCGCCTAGGTCAAGCCGTAGCTCAAGCGCAACCAGAGCGCGCGCGCCCGACGGCCGCGACGCCGAGGCGATCTGCGAGGCCATGCAGCGCCCGAGCATCGAGGTCGCCGCCGTCGCCCGCGCCGCCAAGATCGCGCGCATCGTCTGGGCCATGCTGGCCAGGAACCAAGCTTATCGCGCCCCGCTGCCGCAGGCCGCCTGAGCGCCAGCGAGCGAGGCCACAGCACTCGGCAAGGGCATCGGCAGGTGACGGCAAATGTCAGCCAACCGGGATCGGGACACTCCGTCCAGTCCTCGCGCTGCCGCAGCGCGCCGCAATGATTGGCACCCGATCCGCGCATCCCCTCAGGGCCAGCGGTCGTCGCACCGCGCACCAAGGCCAGATACATGACCGCTCCCGACCCGCCGCCGCCACCAGCAAACTCGCCCTTGCCGCGTGGGTGCCGTCCATACATGATGGGCGCCAGCTGCGAGAAGCGGCCACCTGCGTTCGGCGTAGCAGGTTCGCGTGCGCTCCGGGTCGCGGGCGGGCGCGAGGCGCTCGGCCCGCAGCGGCGCTCACTCGCCGGTGAGCGAGGCCGCGATCAGCCGCTTGAGCGGCGTGGTGACCACTTCCGACCAGGACATCGTCTGCGGCACGCCGGCGCGCCGCAGCAGCATGCCCTGGATCTCTTGGGCGATCGCCGCGCCCAGCTCGTCCGGCAGGATCACCGCCGGCGCCCAGACGCCGGTTTTGGGATTGCGAAAGCGCGGCGCCTGCGTGGCAAGGCGCTTGCCCTGGCGGATCACCTGCACGCCGTTCACGGCCAGGATCACGCCGTCGAATTCGATCTCGAGCGCGGCCAGGGCAAGCAGCCGGCCGTGTCCCTCGACGCGCTCGAGGCCGGTGACCGTGAAGGTCACCGTCATCGCCCCTTCGTCAGCCACGCTGGGCGCGCCAGAAGATATATTGATACCATTCAAAGCCGAGGCGCCGTTGCGCGAGCGAGCCCCTGGCTGCCTCGGTGGCGTCGCGGAACGCCGCGGCGCGGCCGGCGATGGTCGGATCGCTGGCGATATCCCTTACCAGATTGCCCTCGTGGTACAGGACCGCCTCGCCCGGGCGCAGCAGGGCGATCTCCTGCTCGGCGCTGCGATAGGCGGCGGCGCGCCGCTCCTGCCAGCCGGCGGTCGTGAGGTCGGGGCGGTGCGGGGCCGCGCCGTTGGATTTCGCCATGTCGTCGAGTCGCCAACCTGAAGATCGACTGGGCTTCGCGCGTCCATTTATGACAACTAGCAGTCGAGGCAAATTAATGATGCTTAACGGTCCGGTGATCTTGGCTTAATCTGGCTTGAATTGGCTTGATCTGGCGGTCGCAGGAACTTCGATACGTTCGACATTGCCGTCGCGACCCGCTCGACGGGCAGCGGGAAATCGCGTAGGGCGACGCCGGCCGACAGCGTCGGGTCGACAATGGCTTGGCTTGCCCTATGCGGCCTGGCAGGAACCTGCGCGATGCTGCATCGGTGGACGCAGCTCGTCGGCAAAGATCCGCTTGGCCCAGACCTTCGGACCAACCATTCCTCGCATGTGACGCTTTACGCGACCCCGCGTGGCGAGCCTGCGCTTGAGGGCGCGGTGATCGCACCTGGCGTTCGTTGGCGCGCTTCAGGGCGGTGCTCGCGGGCAAGTGATCAGCGGCGACCATAATCGCGCCGCCGCGCAGCGGCAACCGGCGTGCGACCGCGCCGAGCGCAAGCCACGCCGCGATCGGTGCAGGCTCCGTCTGCCTGCGCGGATGGGGCTGATCATCGCAGCTCGGAGGCGGCTCGGAATCGGCCCGTCAGGACAGCGCTTGGCGGACTACTCGATCATTTGCCGCCGGGACGGGCGCGCCGGCTTGGCCCGATCGCGCCAAAAGAACCCTGCGGCCCAGGCAAGCTGTCAATTCAGCCGCTGGCAGTCCGCGATCTGAGCTGTCGGCTCGTCAGAGGGTTCGATGCCGGCCCTCTAATCCTTCGATGGTTTCGCCGCAGCCCCCGGATCCTCCAACAGTAATGACCACGGATTGCGCTCGGGCGTGTAGCCGAGGCGGTGCAGTCGCTCGAGCATCCGGTCGAAATAGCCGCGCCACTCGTCGCGCTCGGCCTCGGTGAGGTTGGGCCAGTTGTCGTGCGACGAGAAGACGGCGCGCAGAGCCCGGGCCGCATCGTCCCGATATTGCAGCTTTTGGGGGCTCCAGCGCGCCCTGTCGATCGCATGGTGGTGGTCATGGCTGCGCCCGCGCTCTCCCGAGCTCGGGCCTGCTCGGGGCACGCGCGCCCGGTCAGCACTCCTGTGAGCCATTCGAAGCTCCCGAGGTGACGCACGCCCGCGGCCCGGCATTATGACACCCGAAGTTGTTGCATCATTCCGGCCTCGCTAAATTTATGGTTCTAGAACATACCGACCGCGCGGTGCGCAACAATCCATGTGTGAAAATTTGTAGCCGCCGCCGACTGGCAGGCGCTTTCCCCGGGCGCGCCCTATCCTCGAGCATGGCTACGGCGGCCGGTCCCCCGGCTCAATGTCATTGCCGGATGTGTGGTCGAGCGTCGGTCGCGGCATGGCTCATCCGCGCGCCAGCTGCGCACCGATGCGCGCAGATGCCATCACGGGTCAGGGATATGGCGCATGATCGGTGCTGAGCCCTTGCCCGGCTCCGGTGATCGACTGTCGTTCTCGCTGACCATGCGCGGCGCGGTCTGCGACCGTAGGCGTTCCCGATCGAACTGTCGGACCCTACCGAGGACGGGCTTGCGCACGCCAGAGAACATCAACACGCGTGCCGCTCAGACCATGGGCAGAGGGCGGCGGCGGGTGCCGGACAGGGCTTGGTAAGTGATCGCGCCGATGATGATCGCGCCGCCGAGCAGCGTCGAGCCGCTCGGGACTTCGCCGACCGCGAGCCAGACCCAGATCGGCGCGAGCGCGAGCTCCGTGAGCGACAGCAGCATGAGCTCCGCGACGGGAACGTGGCGGGCGCCGAGCGTGAACACGGTCAGCCCGCCGCCGACCTGGACCGCGCCCATGACCGCGCAGAGCGCGAAGTCACGCGGGCCCAGCAACAGCGCGCGGCCGAGCGACGGCGCGCCCGCGAGCACCACCGGCAGCGCGCAGAGCGCGGCAAGCGCGCCGGCGATCGCCACGCAGGGCAGCATGTCCCGCTCGCCGCCCCGGCGCAGCAGCACGCTGAAGATGGCAAAGCTCATGCTGGCGCCGAGCGCGAGGAGGTTGCCCCGGATCGTGCCGACAGCGAGGCTGCCCCCGACCATGATCAGAATGCCCAGGAGCGCCGCTGCGATCGCGAGCACGGTCGCCCGGCGGATCGCCTCGCCGAGCAGCCACCTGCCGAGCAGCGCCGCGAAAAACGGCGAAGCGCCGAGCATGAACGTGGCGTTCGCGACCGAGGTCTGCTGCAACGAAAGGACGAACGCGATGAAACCGCCCGCGAGCGCGCCGGCGGCGGCGACGCCATTCGCGCCGGCGCCGCGGAAGGCGTGGATCAGGCGGCCGC
Organism: Pseudomonadota bacterium; assembly: GCA_046732855.1. GTDB lineage: Bacteria > Pseudomonadota > Alphaproteobacteria > Geminicoccales > Geminicoccaceae > JBKPNX01. The sequence continues at coordinate 16,299 of JBKPNX010000059.1, read as the reverse complement.
GGTGACGCAGCCCGATGATCACGGTCAGGGTGAGCGCGAGCGCGAGCGAACGGAACAGCACGATTTGCCAGCCGCTCGCCGCCTCGATCATGCGGACCAGCAGACCGCCGATGCTCCAGAACACGCCGGCGAGCGCCACCAGCACGACGCCCCGGGCATAGTCCCGCTCGACGCCCGCGCCGATCTGCGGCGCGAAGCGGGCGGCGCCGATCGCAGGCTCGGCAACCAGAGGGCGGCGCGACGGCGAGGCCTGGTCCATGGCCACGATAGAAGTCGGGCGCGCCGCCCTTGTCCATAGCGATCCCGATCTTCACCTCGGCCCCGCCGCGCCGTAGTCTCCAGTCACCGGACAGCGGGGGAGGCGAACATGGCGACGCTGATTAAGGGCGGGCGGATCGTCACCGCCGAGGGCGAGTACGAAGGCGACATCCTGATCGAGGGCGGCAAGGTCGCGACCGTCGGGCGCGATCTGCCGGCGGGCGGCGGCCTCGAGGTGCACGACGCCGGCGGGCTCCTGGTCATGCCCGGGGCGGTCGACGTGCACACCCATCTGGACTGGGAGTTCGGCGCCGCGCGCACGGTCGACACCTTTGGGACGGGCACCATGGCGGCGGCGTTCGGCGGCACCACCTCGGTGATCGATTTCGCCAACCAGAGCCACGGCAAGAGCCCGCTGGACGGCCTCGCGGACTGGCACGCGCGCTGCGCGAGCCGCTGCGTCGATGTCGGCGCACACATGATCATCCTCGATCCATTCCCGCAGGCGCTCGCCGACCTGCGCACGCTTGCGCGCGACGAGGGGGTGACCAGCTTCAAGCTGTTCATGGCGTATCCGAACGTGCTGATGGTCGACGACGGCGTGTGCTTCTACGTGATGCGCGAGGCGGCCAAGCACGGCGCCGTGGTCTGCGTGCACGCCGAGAACGGCTACGCGATCAACGTCCTCGTCCAGGAGGCGGTCGCCGCCGGCAACACGGCGCCGAAATACCATTATCTGACCCGGCCGCCCGAGCTCGAGGGCGAGGCGACCGCGCGCGCGATCACGCTTGCCGAGTACGCCGGCGCGCCGCTGTACGTGGTGCACGTCACCTGCGCCCAGGCGCTGCACGCGATCGCCGCGGCGCGCGACCGCTCGGATCTGGTCCACGGCGAGACCTGCACGCAGTATCTGTTCCTGACCAGCGACGAGCTGGAGCGGCCGGGCTTCGAGGGCGCGAAATACGTGTTCACCCCGCCGCTGCGCTCGAGAGAGCATCTGGACGAGATCTGGCGCGGCCTGTGGCGGGGCGATCTGTCGGCGGTGTCGACCGACCACTGCCCGTTCTGCTACGCCGAGCAGCCCTACGGCATGAAGTTTTCCAAGCGTCAGGGCGAGCGCGAGGGCTTTCACAAGATCCCGAACGGCGGCCCCGGCATCGAGCACCGCATCCCGGTGTTCTTCGACGGCGCAGTCAGGAAACGAGGCATGTCGCGGAGCCGGTTCGTCGAGCTGGTGGCGACCAATCCGGCCAAGCTGTTCGGCATCTATCCGAAGAAGGGCACGATCGCGCCAGGCTCGGATGCCGACATCGTGCTGTTCGATCCGGACGAGCGCTGGACGATCCGCGCGGCTGAGCAGCACAGCCGTGTCGACTATTCGCTGTTCGAGGGCTTCGAGGTGCAGGGCCGGGTCAAGAAGACCTTCCTGCGCGGCCAGCTGATCGTGGACGGCGAGCGCTGGCTCGGCCGCGAGGGCATGGGCGAGTTCCTGAAGCGCGGCGAGAGCGGCCGGCTGTGAGCCCGGGGCGACACTGGCGAGATGGATGGTTCAGGATGAGCGGGTTGCACTGCTTCGTTGGGCTTCCGGTGAAGGATCTCGAGCGATTCTGCGTTTCGCAGGGTGGACCAGAGCGTGTGCGATATCGCCTCTTGCCGAGGCGTTCCAGTCTCGAGCGCAGATCTCTCAACGCCCATCCGTACGAGACCGGATTTCGTCGCTCTTCCCTAGCTAAGCATCTGCCTTATCTCCCCGCGTGAAATATGTGCCAGATGACCAGCACCTCGGCTTGCGCCTCGAGCATCTCTGGCAGCGTAGCCAGCGCGGATGTCACTTTTTTGAGGCTCCGACCTAGCGCAGGATTCCCCATGACTCGCTGCGATGGCAGTTTGAACATGATCTTTGTGGTTGGTGGGCAGTGAAAGATCGAGGTGCTGTCCCGCTCGATCGAGGATCTCCTCCGCCGCGCCAAGTGGGTCGGGACTTGAACTCGCTTCAGCACTATGTGCTGATCGCGCCGGATGCGCGCGTGTCGAATGCTACAGACGGGAGACCCCCGCGGGTCGCTGGAGGTCCTGGCGTGTCCGGATGGCATCGCCCTGCCGGCCATTCGGCGTGCAGCTGATTTCGATGAGATCTGCGAGGACAGCGGCTGCTGAACCTTCGCGGATCGGCGCGAGTCGTGCTGCGATGAGGCGCCCCCTACAGAGGCGACCGGGGCGCGACGAGCTCCGTTGGGACCAGCCATAGCGGGAGAGGGGACATGGCGCAGCGCATCGGTTTCATCGGCGCGGGCCTGATGGGCCACGGGATAGCCAAGAACATCGTCGAGAAAGGTTATCGGCTCAGCGTGCTCGCTCACCGCAACCGGGCACCGATCGAGGACCTGCTGCGCCGCGGCGCGAGCGAGGCGCAGAGCCCGGGCGAACTCGCGCGGGCGAGCGACCTCGCGATCCTGTGCGTGCCGTCGTCCGCCGAGGTCGAGCTGTGCGTGTTCGGCGAGAACGGCATTCTGGCCGGAGCGCACGACGGTCTGATCGTGGTCGACTGCACCACCGCCGAGCCCGCGTCGACCGAGCGCGTGGCGAAGGCGTTGGCGGCCGAAAACGTGCGCTTCGCCGATGCGCCGCTGACCCGCTCGCCGAAGGACGCCGAGGCCGGCCGGCTCAATACCCTGGTCGGCGCGGACGCCGCCACGCTCGCCGCAATCCGCCCGGTGCTCGAGACGTTCTCCGAGAACGTGTTCCACATCGGGCCGGTCGGTTCCGGGCACACGCTCAAGCTGATCAACAATTTCCTCAGCCAGGGCATCGCAGCGCTGGTCGCCGAGGCGGTGACCACGGCGGCCAAGGCCGGCGTCGATCTCGCCACCATGTTCGAGGTGGTCAGCGCCGGCGGCGCCAACTCGAGCGTGTTCCAGCGCTTCATGCCGTGGGTGCTGCGCGGCGACAGCGGCATGGTGTTCAAGCTCAAGAACGGCCAGAAGGACGTGCGCTACTACACCCATCTCGCCGAGGCGGTAGGCAGCACCGCGTTCCTCGGCGAGGCGGTGCACCAGATCTTCACGCTGGCCGCCGCCCAGGGCGAGGGCGAGAGCTACGTGCCGGCGCTCGCCCGCGCGCTGGGCAAGATCAATGGCGTGGCGATCGGCCCGCAGGCGTAGCGCCCGACGCAGTGCGCCGCACGGCCGAAGGGCCGACCGGCCTTTCCCTCCCGGCCAGCCGACAGATGCCGCGCGCGCCGAGAGCGCGGCACGCCGAGGCGCCGATAGGCGCCCCACGGAGGAAGAACGGGAACGAGAACTCGCGCTGCGGAGCAGTGCCCGATCGTCAGGCAGTCGCGCGCCCCGACCGCCTGGAGCTTCGCCCGGACGAATAGCGCCGGCGGCCGCGGCGATGGTGACCGCATCCCGGCGCAGCGCCTCTTACTGCCGGATTGCAGGTATCGCTCCCTGCCTGAGGCGAGTCAGGCTCCAGGCGCGGTGGTGAAGTCAAGCTGCCCGATCGGCATCTGTCATCGGTTACGGCGCGGTCAGGATGGCCGCCCGAAGTCGGCTCGTGCCCCGGCCGCCCGAGGTGGGCTCGTGTCCCGGCCGTCGCCCGAAGTCGGCTCGGGCCGCCGCCAGAAATCGGCTCGCACCGGGCCGCCGCCCGAAGCGGGCTCGTTCCCCGGCCGCTTGGACCGGGCTCCCGCCTGGGCGGCCTCAGCCTTCCGTGCTGAGGCAGGGGTTGCTCGGATCGCCGCCGTCATCGGAAACCAGCGGCAACAGGGCGCCGAGCGCGTCCAATGGCTTCAGGACCAGCCCTGCGATCGCGCGGGCGAGGAACCCCGTGGGGCTGAAGTCGAACGTCGGATTGCTCATCGGTCCCTGGATCCGGTAGGTCGTGGCGGGGTCGAACATGGCTGCCCGGCGCGCCCGGAAACGCACCACGAGATCGATCGTCCGGTCGACCAGATTGATCGTCCCCGTGGCCGTGGAGTGCGTGAGCGGCGTGGTCATCAGCAGCGATTGCGCCGTGGCGATGCCGCGCTCGATCGTGAACCGACCGATCAGGCACTCGAGCCTGGTCCGTCCCCCGGCGCCGCGCAGCGCATTTGCCCCGCGCTGCGCGCCGGCCAGGAGCCAGGTCACGAGGTCGGCGGTGGCTAGGTTCACGCTCAGGTCGACGGCGCCGCGCTGGAGCGCGAAGTGGGTGTCGCCCCGCAGCGACGACAGCAGTTCCTCGGGCGAGTCGCCGCTGCTTTGCAGGTTCGCCAGCAGCGCCAGCTCGCCGGTGACCGGCGCGGTGCCACCCATCGCGCTCACGACCTCGCCCAGCTGGACGTCGTCGGCGTTCCAGCTGAGCTCAGCCGCCGGTGGCTCCGCGCGCGCGTTTGCGCTGGCGCGGACCAGGGTGGTGCCGGCGACGAAGCCGAACCGGGCCGGATCGATCCGCAGCACGCCGTCCTGCACGCTCAGGTCCATCTCGCCCCGGCCGATCGGCAGCCTCGTGCCCTCGACCTCGCCGAGCTGCACGTTGAGCGCCAGGTCCACCGCGTCGAGCGTCCTCAGTGCGGCGCCGAGCGAGGCCGGCGCGCCCCGTCCGCGCTGCGCACCCTCCGACCCGAAGCCGAAATCGGCGAGATAGAGGGTCGGGATCGACAGTTGGCCCGAGACCCGCGGCCGAGCGTTCGCGGACGATCCGGCGAGATCGTGGTCGATTACGGTCCGGCCGACGTGCAGTTTGCCCTTCAGTCCCCAGCTGACGCGCTCCCCGGAAAGCCGGCCCGTGTAGGCCAGCGCACCGAGGCGAGGGAGATCGGCGCCCAGCACGGCGCCGAGTGCGGCGCCGTCCCGGGCCTGGGCGTCGAGGCTGAGGTCGGTGCCCCGCACCGCCAAGACCGGCCCCAGGCGAATCTCCGCGATGCCGCCGGTCGCGGCGACGCGCAGATGCTGGGCGGTGCCGGCCTGGAGCTGCAGATCCATGAGCGCCACCGCTCGGGACGAGCCGCGCAGCGTGAACCGGCCTTGCACCGGGCCGAGATCCGGCAGGGCATGCCCCAGCCAGCCGGCGAGCACCGCCGTGGCGGTGGTCCCCTGCACGTCGAGCGCGATGCCGTCGAGCAGCATCGTGCCCGCCGGGGTCACGCGCGCGATCTGGCCGGTTGCCTGCAGCGTCTGCACGGTAGAGCCGCCCCCCTGGTCGAGGGTGAGACGCAGACCTGTCAGCTGCAGCGCCTCGACGCTGCCGCCGAGCGTCGCCTGGGCGGCAAGCCGGCCGCGGAGCGGCGCGTCCGATCCGACCAGCCGCAGGACGGGAGCAACGTCGTCGGCATGGCCGACCAGATGCAGGTCCAGGCCCTGTCCTTTCATCAGATCGGCGATCCCGCCGCGCGCGGTCAGCTCGAGGCCGGCCAATGCCACGGACAGCTCGCCCGCGAGCCGCTGCGGCGAGCCCGTGATCGAGCCGGTGAAGCTCTGGGCAATCGGGGTGTCGCCAAGCTGTGCCTCGCCCGAGAGCGTCCACCGATCAGAAGCGCCGGACAGCCGGCCGGTGTACGAGAAGGGGCGTTGCGGCAGCGACACCTCGAGCATCGTCCCGAGCGCCGCGAGATCGGGCGCCGCCGCAGCGAGTTGCAGGTCCGCCCCGCGCACCGCAAAGCCGGGCGCCAGCTGGAGATGCGCGATGTCGCCGCTGACGCCGAGCGTCGGAGCATCCGCCGCGCCCGCCTGGAACCTGATCCCGGTGACGTTCAAGGCGTCGGACGTGCCGCGCAGCTTCAGCTGACCCGCGATCGGTCCGAAATCGGGCAGCGGCCGGCCCAGCCAGGTCGCGAGGCCCGCCGTGGTGGTGGAGCCCGCGAGCTCGAGCGCGATGCCCTCGAGCGGAGGCGCCGCGCCCGGGCGCCAGGTCGCGAGCGCGCCCTTGACCGCGACTATCGGGGGATCGCCCACGGTGAGGCTCAGGTCGGGGATCTGCACCGCATCGAAGTCGCCGCGCAACGTCGCCGCGCCCGCGGCCGGCCCGGCGAGCGGCGCCTTGCTGTCGAGTCGCTCCAGGAAAGGACGGATGTCGTCGGAGCGGCCGGCGAGGCGCAGATCGAGGCCGCGTCCCGCCGCCGGCTCGGCGATGGTGCCGCGCAGGTCGAGCGCGAGTCCAGGCAGAGAAGCGGTGAGATCGAGGGGGAACGGGCCGGTCGGCTGCAGCGCTTGCGCGAGGGTGCCGAGCGTGCCGTTCGCGGTGATCGACTGCCCGTCCCACGCCCCCTGCGCATCGAGCCGTCCGCCCGCGCCGGTGTCCTCGAGCGTCAGCTGCGTCAGTTGCACCGCGGTCGCGTCGCCGCTCGCGTCGTTGCGATAGTCCCAGGCGACGTTGCGCAGCCGCACCGTGCCGAGCACCGGGACGAGCCCGGGGCCGGGACCGCCTTCCCCCATGGTCCAGTTCGCCGTCCCATCGGCGCGACGCTCGAGCGCGAAGGTGGCATCCTCCAGGATCAGCCGCTCGATGACGAGGGCGCCGGACAGGAGAGGCCACAGCGCGACCTCGATCTCGAAATGTCCGATCTTCGCGAGCTCCGGCGCGGAAGCCCAGGCGGGGTTGGGGATGCGAGCATGGGACACCACGAGCGACGGCCGCAGCGAGCGATGGACGGCGAAGCGGCCATCGACGACCAGCGTCCGCCCGGTCGCGCGCTCGAACAGATACGAGGCGATGCGGCGGTAGCTGTCGTCGCTGAGCGTCGCGAGCAGGACGGCGGCCGCGGCCGCGATGAGCACGACCGCGGCCACGAGCGCGATCAGAGCGATCTTGAGGACGCGCATGCCCGCCAGCCTCGCTTACGCGGCGCCCGTTGCCAAGCGCTCTCGGTCCCGGCGCGCCGCTCCCGCCTCGACTCGCATGACTTGCTAGTGGAGGGGATCTGACGCTTGATGCCGGGCCGTCTGCGATCGTATGACCTCCTCCGCCTGTGGAGTACGGAGACTAGAATGAACGGCGAGTCGGAGCCGCTCCTGGTCGTCGAGACCAATCCCAGCCCAAACGACGCCCGCATGCTTGAGGAGCAGCTTTATGACTTCGGCGTGCAGGCCACCGGCATCGGGGACGGCGCGCTGTTTGGCGTCTTTCTCCGCGGGCCGGATGCCAGGGTCGTCGGCGGAGCCTATGGCTGGACCTGGGGCGGCACCTGTTATGTCCGCTATCTCTTCGTCCCGGCTGACATGCGCGGACAGGGCCACGGCACTAGGCTGATGCGCGCCGTCGAGGAGGAGGCAATGGCGCGCGGGTGTGAGCAAATGATGGTGGAAACCCACGATTTTCAGGGTCCGGCCTTCTATCGCAAGCTCGGCTTCGCCATCGTCGGCCTGGTCGAAGGGTATCCGCGCGGGCACCGGTACCTCACCTTGCTGAAGCCGTTGGGCTTGCGAAGCCTCGGAGCCTAGGCCACCGGACTCAAGCGTAAGGTCGGCACCACTAGAAATTCAGTGGGAGAAGCTGGGTCAGCGTGACGTCGCACTGCTGACGGTGAATCCAGCAGTGAGTCTAGCCATGAACGCGCCATCCGAAATCAGAACCAACTTCCGGCTCTCCAAACGCCTGCTCTATCGCCCGTTTCCACTCCTCTGAAAGCTCTGTCGGGAAAACGGCCAACATCTCTTCGTCCTCGTACCAAGCATCGTGTTCGAAGAAATCTCCGATAAGCGCGTCACAGCGATAACAGCCGTTGCTCATATAGGAGTGACCCAGGGTCCTGCTGAAGCGAGGCTTTACTTTTCCAATCTTCGGATGTGGGGGCAAGCGGCTAAGCACGGTGGAACAAAGCTCGGGGTGTTTTCCGAGCATACGTACCGTGAAATTATATTCGTGTGGTCCGAATGCGAGTTCGATAAAGGTGATAATGCGAGTGCTGGCGCGGCAAGAGTACCGCCAGCACTCAATCATTCCAGACCGGATGGACACCAGTGCATCGTATTCCAGCGGCCCGAACCGAAAGCGCCTACTGAACACGGCGTCCAAAAACTCGCGCATTGGCACGATCTGACGCCATCGATCCGGCTCGTCCCGGTCGCGCGCACGCAGGTGAGTGCCAGAGGGAATCAGCGCCCTAAAACCATCCTTCAAATCCCCGCCGATACATACCGCTGGAAGATCGTGCGTGATCGGAAATCCGGGCTGACGCAGGAGCCAAAGGCCCCTGATACCAGACTGTCGGTATCGCTCTTGCCGCCGCATTGTTTCATCGTTTGTCTGGCCGGACCATTGGATTTCCACCGCGACCTTGTGTTTTCCTTGTTGGGCGAGAACGTCGGCCGTCCACTGCTCGCCCGACGGGCTGTTGCCTGGCATCTCGGTTCTTGCCTCCCAGCCGTTCGCGCGCGCCGCGTCGACCGCAGCTTTCTTCAGCTGGAGATGCGCTTCCGTTTCCGGCGTGGCCGGGCAGGTGCCGACTGCCTTGTGAGCGAAAAATTGGGTGCCGAGATGCGACTTCTTCAGGATTACCTGTGAGCCGCAGCACGGCATTTTGAGGCTGCATGCTTTCCTGTTCTCGAAAGCCAGAGCTCGCCACTGCTCTTCCTCCAAGTCGAATGATTGGATGCTTTGGCCTGTTGGATCTAGGCAGCGCAATGGCATGTTGGTCGCACCCGACTCAATTGCTCGCGTAGTCGAACGGGATGTACTGATAGAGCCAGGTCTCGGTCAGGGTGCGGTCGCGCAGGCGCAGGAAGCAGCGCAGGTCGACCGGCTCCGGTCCGTCCGCGTACAGGTCGAAGAACGCGCGCCAGGTGCGGGTGCCGACGATCTGGAGCGCGTAGGCGTTGTCGATCCGGCCGCGCGAGGCATTGACCACCGGCTTGACCGGGTCGAGCTTCTTCAGCTCCTCGAGCGGGCCGCCCTCGAAGTCGATCACGAACTTGCGCGCGCCCGCGGGCCGCGGCTGGCCCGGGATGCCGCCGCGCCCGAGCCGGGTGTGGCGGACGCGGGCGACCGCGGTGGGCGGATAGGGCTCGTCGGCGAGCCAGTGCAGGCGATACCCGAATGACCACTGCGAGCCGGCCGTGACCGGCCTCGCCGGCACCCAGTAGGCGACGATGTTGTCGTGGATCTCGTCGTCGGTCGGGATCTCGACCAGCTGCACGGCGCCGCGGCCCCAGCCGCCCTGCGGCTCGACCCAGACGCTCGGCCGGCGGTCGTAGAACACGCCGTCGTCCTCGTAGTCGTAGAACGCCCGGTCGCGCTGCAGGAGGCCGAAGCCTTTCGGGTCGTTGTCCTGGAACGAGCTGGTCTGCACCGTCGGCGGATTGTTAAGCGGGCGCCAGATCCGCTCGCCGGCGCCGGTCCAGATCGCGAGCCCGTCGGTATCGTGGATCTCGGGCCGCCAGTCGGTCGCCAGATGCCGGTTGTTCTCGCCGAACCAGAACATGCTGGTGAGCGGCGCCACGCCCATGCGCGTGATCTGGTTGCGGCAGAAGAGCTCGGCCTGGATTTCCGCGACCGAGCCGGTGTCCTTGGTCCAGTCGAAGCGATACGCGCCGGCGACGCTCGGGCTGTCCATCAGCGCGTAGATCAGGATGCGCCTGCTGTCCTCGGGCGTGCGCTCGAGCCAGAACTGCGTGAAGCGGGGGAACTCCTCGGGCCAGGGCATGGCGGTGTCGATCGCGAGGCCGCGCGCCGAGAGACCATACTGGTCGAGCGCGCCCGAGGTGCGGAAATAGGCGGCGCCCTGATACGCCAGCCAGTCGGTCTTGAGGCCGTGGCCGTCCATCACGCGAAAACCGGCAAAGCCCAGATCCCTCGGCAGCTTCTGGTCCAGTCCGGTCTTGCCGAAAGTGAAGAAGTCAGTCGCGTAGAGGATCTCGCGCGCCTGGCCATCCGCGACCTCGTACAGCCTGACCGGCAGCTTGGAGTACCGGCCGAGGTGGAAGAACTGCACGGGAAACGGCCCGCCGCGGTCCGCCCAAAGCGCCCGCTCGGGCTGGAAGCGGATCTGCTGAAACGCGTCGTAGTCGATCGTCTCGAGGATGTCGGCGTGGCGGATCTCCGGCTCCTGGTAGGGGCGATCGGCCAGCGTTTTGGCCTGCGCTTTCAGCCACTCGAAGTCGAACGGCCGGGCCGGCCCGAATTCGATCTCTTTGGACCCGGCGACGGCCCGCACCAGGCGGCCATCGAGCAGGGAGGCGAACGCGCTGACGCTCGCAGCGAGCAGCGCTTGGCGGCGATTGAGCTTCATGGGACTCCGGATTGGGCGGTCGGTTGCAGGCGCACGCTCGCCAGCGGCAGGCGAGCCAGCGGCCATGCCCGGCTGGAGCGTGGCGCGCACGATATAGACGCGCGGCGCCGGTACGCCAAGGTGGTCCCGGGTGTTGCGGCGGTCGCGCCGGCCGCACCACCCCTCGCGCCAACCGCGGCACCGCTTCGCTGCGCTATTCCTTAGGATCTGCCGGGCGCGGCACGCCGCTCCCCGGACTCACAGATCGGCGGCCATCTTCTGGTAGCGCGGCTTGATCTTGGCGTCGGTGCCGTAAAACGAGTGGCGCGACATGTCGGGCGAATAGCGGCTCGCCGGCGGGGTGCGGCCAAGCGCCTCGGCGACCGCGCGGATGTGATGGGGGCCCGCGCCGCAGCACACCCCGATGTAACGCACGTCCATTCCGTACGCCGCCTTGGCGAACTCGGCCATTTCGTAGCGATTGCAGGTGAGCGCGTCGAGCGCGACCGGGAAAGGCCGGCCGTCCGGAATGCAGTCGCAGCCCGGGTCGCGCAGCGACTGAAAGGTCGGCTGCTCGGGCGTGGTCCGATAGGGCACCGGCAGGGCGGCGACGTGGCATTTCACCGCGCGCCGGATCCTGGCGATCTCCGGCAGCATGGTCGCCGGGCCGCGGCTGCAGTTCAGCCCGACCACCGCCGCGCCGGCGTCCTCGAGCTGCCGGCACGCCTCCTCGATCGCCAGGCCCTCAGGCGTCACGCCGGGGCGGTGCAGCACCATGGTGAGCACGACGGGCTTGCCCGAGCGACGCGCCTCCTCGAGCGCGATCAGCGCCTCGCCGAGCCAGCCGATGGTCTCGCCGATGATGAAGTCGACCCCGGCGTCTGCCGCCCAGCCGACCTGCTCCTCGAACGCGCGCCGCACCAGCCGATGCGTTTCCGTGTCGTCCGGCTCATAGATGTTGGTGTTGGAGATGTTGCCGGCGAGCAGACAGCCGCTCTCGTCGGCGACCTCCTTGGCGATCGCCAGAGCCTGACGGTTGAGCGGCTCCAGGATCACTTCCTTGCCGATCACTTTCAGCTTCTCGCGGTGACCGTAGTAGGTGAACGCTTCGACCACGTCCGAGCCGGCGCGGACGAATTCGCGGTGCAGCTGACGCACCACCTCGGGGTGTTCGAGCACCACCTCGGGCACGTACGGCCCGGCCTGGAGATAGCCGCGCCGCTCCAGCTCGAACAGATAGCCCTCGGCGCAGATCACCGGTCCCGCCTCGAGCCGCTCGAGCAGACCGGCACCTCGCGTTGCGTCCGTCATCGCCGCCCTCTCGCCTTCCTGAGTTCATCGAGGTCCGAGACTGGTAGCGCGACCGGCGCGGGTCAATGCCGCAAAACGACTCCTGCCAGCCCACTCCGGCGCCGCCGCGGCGCTCAGCCCTCGATCGGGCGCAGAATACGATACGCCGTCACCGGGCGCGTGAAGCCCTTGAGCGCCAGATCGCCGGCCGGCTCAGCCTCGACCAGGTCTTCGACCGCCGCCAGCGCGCGCTGGCTGATCAGGATCTCGCCATCGCCCGCTTCGTCGCACAGGCGCGAGGCCATGTTCGCGACCGGGCCGATCGCGGCGTAGTCGAATCGACCCTCGAAGCCGATCAGGCCAAGCGTGGCGTAGCCCTGGGCGATGCCGAGCCCGAAACCCAGCTCATGCCCCTGCTTGCGCCAGCCGTCGGCGAGCTCGGCGATCCGCGCGCGCATCGCGATCGCCATGCGCACGGCGCGCGCGGACGGGTCGGGGCAGGGCAGGGGATCGTTGAACAGCACGACCACGCCGTCGCCCGCGAAGTGCTCGACCGTCCCTTCGTGCTGGAAGATCAGCTCGCCGAGGGCTTCGTGATACTGCCGCAGCACGCCCATCACCTCCTCGGGCTCGCTGGTCTCGGCGAACGCGGTGAAGCCGCGCAGGTCGCAGAACACGACCGTGATCTCGCGCCGATGGCTCTCGAGCAGGCGCTCGCCCCCGGTGGAGACGATCAGCTCGACGACCTGCGGCGCGAGAAAGCGCTTGAGCGAGCCCAGCCGCTCGATCTCCGCGAGCTGCGCCGCGACCCGCTGCTCGAGCGTCCGGTTCCACTCCTCGAGTTGCGCCGCCTGCTCCTGGACCTTGTCGTGCAGCGCCTTGACGCGCAGGATCGAGCGCACGCGGGCGACCAGCGCCGCATGGTCGACCGGCTTGGTCACGTACTCGTCGCCGCCGGCATCCAACCCGGCCACGATGTCCTCCGGGTCGGCCTTCGCGGTGACCAGGATGACCGGCATGAACGGCAGCCTCTGATCCGCCTTCAGCTCGCGACACACCTCGATGCCGTCCTTGCCTGGCATCATCACGTCGAGCAGGATCAGATCGGGCGTCTGCTGCCGCGCGACGGTCAGCGCCTCGATGCCATCCTTCGCCGTGACGATCTCGTAGCCCTGCCGGGTCAGACGGGTCTCGAGGATCTCGAGATTGGCCGGGTTGTCGTCGACCACCAGAATGAGCGGCGGCTCGCGCATGGCTCTGGGCCTAGCCGCGTGACCCGAGCACCGGCGCCGTGTCCGGGCGTGGACCCCGGGTGCTCCGGCCGAGGCGCGTTGCGGTCGGCAAGCGCGTGCCCCGGCCCGGCCCCGGGCAAAGGCGACGGGCCGTTGATCGAAGGTCCGCCTCATGGCCGTTGAGCCCTTCTACGGCCGGTCCATGCGACCGTGGCGCTCCCTGGCGCCGCCTCCGGCACGGGCGCACGGATTCCCAGGATCGCATGGACCAGCGAACACCTGGACGCTCGAATGATTGCTGAAGGGTTAATTGACCCAAGCTCGTTCTGCCGCGGCCGTACCCGTGCACGCGCGTGCTCACGATCGGCGCCCCGGGGCATCGCTGCCGGGTGACTTGCGGCGCGCCAGGCGGCGGTACGAGAGGTCGGCGCCGTCGCCCGGGAAACATCGTGAGGGCAGCAGCAGCGCGCGCGCACCGGAGGAGTCGACCCGCGGGTCCCACCTATCGGCGAGAGGAAGCAAAGGCGACCGGTAAGACGGCTCCACCGGCTCAGCCCTCGGGCAGGAACTTGCGAATGGTGGCCAGCAGCTCGCGCGGGCTGAACGGCTTCGCCACGTACGCATCGGCGCCCGCGGCCATCGCCTTCGCGTCATCGCCGCTCAGCGCATACGAGGTGACGACGATGATCGGGATCGCGGCCAGCGCGGCGTTCTGCCTGATCCGGCGCGTCGCCTCGTGGCCATCCAGCACGGGCAGCTGGATGTCCATCAGGATCAGATCCGGCCGCTCGGCCTCGGCGAGCCGCGCGCCGGCCGCGCCGTCGGTGGCCTCGATCAGCTCGTAGCCGGCGCTCGTCAGCAGATCGCGGATGATCCGCCGGTTGTCCTCCTGGTCTTCGACGACGAGGATGCGCTGGGTCATGCTGCTCTCTCCTGCTCGCCAACCCGCAGCGGCAAGGTGAAGGCGAAGGTCGAGCCGTGGCCGGGCGTGGATTCCACCCAGATGCGGCCGCCGTGCAGCTCGACGATGCGCCGCGCGATCGCGAGGCCGAGGCCCGTGCCGCCCTTCTTGCGCGTGCTGGATGTGTCGACCTGCTGAAATTCCTCGAAGATGCGCTCGCGGTCCCCCTCCGCGATGCCCACGCCGGTGTCCATCACCGCGACCAGGAAGCTGCCGTCGGTAGCGCTCGCCCGGATCCTCACGGCGCCGGCGTCAGTGAACTTGATCGCGTTGCTGACCAGGTTCATCAGCACCTGGGTGAGGCGGCGCTCGTCGCCGTGCCCACGCGGCAGATCGGGCGGCACGTCGACCTCGAGCGCGAGCTTCTTCTCGGCCGCGAGCGCCTCGGTCGCGCTGACCACGTCCAGCACCAGCTCGCGCATCGAGTAGTCGGAAGGCGCAAGCGTCAACTGCCCGGCCTCGATCTTGGACAGGTCGAGCACGTCGTTGATCAGGCCGAGCAGATGGCGGCCGTTCTGCTGGATGCGCTCGAGCACGTCCTGCATCTTCGCCGGCACCTCGCCGTAAATCCCGTCCTGAATCAGCTCCGCATAGCCGAGCACGGCGTTCAAGGGCGTCCGCAGCTCGTGGCTCATGTTGGCGAGGAACTCGGACTTGTGCCGGCTCGCCGCTTCCAGCTCGCGAGACTTCTGCTCGATCTCGTGAAACAGGCGGGCATTGTGCACTGCGAGCGAGGACTGCGCGGCGAACGACTTGACCAGCTCCACAACCTCGTCGGCGAAGCCGCCCGCGCGCTTGCGGCGTACGACCAATGCGCCGATCACCTCGCCCTCGCGCAGCAGCGGCACGCCCAGGAGCGCGCGGATGCCCGCCTTCATCATCGCCGCATGCAGCGGATAGTCTGGCTCGGCGGCGAGATCCGGCACCTGGACCGGGTCCTGCTGCGCCACGCACTGGCCGACCACAGTGTCGCCCATGCGCACGGGCAGAGCGCGGATCGCGCGCACCAGATCCTCGTCCATGCCGTGGGTCGCGGCGATGCGGAAATGGCCCGCCTCTGCCTCAGCGACGTAGATCGCGCCGCCGCCGGCATCCGCGAGCGCGCAGGCGTGCGCCAGGATGCGCCCGAGCACGGTCTCGAGCTCGAGCGAGGAATTGACCGCCCGGCTGACCTCGCCGAGCGCCTCGAGCTCGCTGACCGAGCGCGCGAGCTGCTGGGTCCGCTCTTGGACCTTGCCCTCGAGGTTCGCGTAGGATTCCTGGAGCTGCCCCGCCATGAGATTGAACTGCTCGGCGAGCGACTGCAGCTCGTCGCCGGTCTGGACATCGATGCGGCTCGTCAGATCGCCCCGGCCGATGCGGGTGGCGCCCGCCTGCAATGCCCGGATTGGCCCGGCCAGACCGCGCACGTACCGCCACGCGAAAGCCGCGAGCAGCAGCAGCGCCAGACCTCCGATCGCGATGCCGGCGATGACCGGCCGGTCGTGGATCGTGCGCTCCTGATCGACCGCAGCCTGTAATTGTTTGCGCAGCTCGACCGCGAGCCGATTCAACGCCTCCGTCAAGCCCACCAACACTTTGTCGGTGCGTATCGCCCGCTCGATCAGCGTGTCCCAATCGCTCGATCGTGCGGCGAGAACGGCCTCGGTCTGGCTCGCTTCCTCTTCTGCCTTGGCGAAGGCCTGCGTGACCGCGTCCAGGACGCTGGGCTGGATCTCCCTCGCAGCTCTCGATGCCTTGATGAAGTCGATCGAGGTGACCAGATCCTTCCATGATGCTCGCAGCGGGTGGTCTTCGTCGGCCGGCCGATTTTGCGCGGCGGCCCAGATCGACGGCAGCTGTTTCACCTCGTCGCGCAACGCCCCGATCTTGTCGACGGCGGCGAAATCGGCCTCGATCACGGCATGGGCGGAGGAAATGAACGAAACCGCGGCTTGCTGCTGGCGCACGAAGAAATTTACAGACGCAATTTGCGCCACCAGGAGTCCGGCCGGGACCGCCATGGCTAGCAGCAGCTTGTTACGAATCCGCATGAGTACAAAGCCTTACGAGCCTGCGCCCGGTCGCTTCACCTTTCAAATGCCACAAGAGCGCCAACTGCGGCTAGAATCTTTCGCCGGGTCGAGCAGTTCGGCCAGCTCCGTTGATTCTGTTGTGGCTTGACACTCCCGCGTCAGACCTTGCCCCGTTCCTTCCATTTTTGGAAGGTGCGTCGCAGCTCGCCGTCGGCCTGCTCGAGAGCATCTTCCGGCGTGAGCTGGCCGGTCGCGGCTCGCGCGAACATCGTCGAGATCAGCCCACGATCGAAGACCTCGGCGATCCACGCATTGGTGAGCCCGGGATAGCCGATATTGGTCGTCCAGCTGTCGACATCC
>JBKPNX010000058.1:0-24688 GCA_046732855.1 Pseudomonadota bacterium | reverse complement strand
CGGTTGGGGCGTGCTCGCTCGGCGCGGCGGGCTCCTTGGCGGCGGCCTGCTGACCGGCTTCGGCCTGCGCGCTCGGGGCCGCGGCCGGTTCCTGGGCGGCGGCCTGCTCCGTCCCCGGTGCGGCCTCGGCCGCCGCCTCGGGCAGCGGCACCGGCTGATCGGCGAGCGTGCGCAGAAACGCCAGGAGATCAGCCCGGTCCTCGGGGCTCTTGATCCCGGCGAACGCCATCTTGGTGCCCGGAGCCCACTCTTTCGGGCCATGGATGAACTGGAAGATGTTGTCGAAGGTCCACTGTCCTTCCTTGCCGCGCAGCGCGTCGGAGTACGCGAAGCCCTCGACCGAGGCGATGTCGCGCCCGACCACGCCCCACAGCGGCGGACCGATCTTGATCGGCCCGCCTTTCTCCTCGCTGTGGCAGGCGGCGCACTTCTTGGCCTCGCTCGCGCCCTTCTCGGGATTTGCGCTGGCGAGCAGCGTCGGCAGCGGCACCGCCTCGGCCGTCGCCGCCTCGCCTTTTTGCGCCGTGGCCTCGGGCACCTCGATGACGTAGGCGTTCTCTTCCGGCACGTGGGGATGGTAGAGCATACGCGAGACCACCCCGGACGCCGAGGCAATGATCCCCGCCGTGAGGAGCGCGGCCAAGAACTTGTTGGTTTCGAGCGAGGCTGCCATGGCAGGCCAGTTCCGTGCTGATGAACCGAGGGCCGACCGGCGCCGCGGCGTGAACTGCCGTCGCGGACGGTATCACGGCGGGGCGCCGCGCTCATGCGACGCGGCAATCCGCCCGAGCTTTCTCCGACCGAGCCGTGCGTGCCGCGCCTCCGAGCGCGTGCAGGCTTGGCGGATTTGGCCATGATCGTCAAGCCGATGGCGACCGAGGCGACCGTCGTCATGATCCCGGCGCGCCTGCGCTCGACCCGGCTGCCCGACAAGCCGCTCGCCGAGATCGGCGGCGCGCCGATGATCGTCCAGGTCTGGCGCCGCGCGTGCGAGGCCGAGGTCGGCCCGGTGATCGTGGCCTGCGGCGAGCCGGCGATCGCGGCGGCGGTCGAGGCGCATGGCGGCGCCAGCGTGCTGACCGATCCGGACCTGCCCTCGGGCACGGACCGGATCTTCCAGGCGCTCGGGCGGATCGATCCCAAGCGGCGGTTTGCCCGGGTCATCAACTTGCAGGGCGATCTGCCGACGCTGGAGCCGGCGGCGATCCGCAGCGTACTCGAGCCGCTCGATCTGCTCGGCACCGACATGGCGACGCTCGCCGTGGCCACCGAGGATCCGTACGAGAAGTCCGATCCGAACGTGGTCAAGGCGATCATCGCCTTCGATCAGGCCCACCCGCGCCTCGGCCGGGCGCTGTACTTCACGCGGGCGACCGCGCCGAGCGGCGAGGGGCCGGTGTACCACCACATCGGCATTTACGCGTTCTCCCGCCCGGCGCTGGAGCGCTTCGCCACCCTGCCGCCCAGCCCGCTCGAGCAGCGCGAGCGCCTCGAGCAGCTGCGCGCGCTCGAGGCCGGCCTGTCCATCGGCGTGGCGCTCGTTGACACCCATCCGCTCGGCGTCGATACTTTGGCCGATCTGGAGCGTGCGCGCAGGGAGCTGGCAGCGCGCGCCGTCTGACAAGCAACCACGCCGAGTCGCACGCTCATGGCCGACGTCGCCGACGCAGTGGAACCGATGCTGGCGTCGGCGGACCAGGCGGCGCGGCGCATCGTCTTCCAGGGCCAGCCCGGCGCCTATTCCCATCTCGCCTGCCGGCAGGTCTGCCCGCACCTCGAGGCGGTACCGGCGGAATCGTTCGAAGAGGCGTTCGCGGCCGTGCGCGAGGGCCAGGCCGAGCGGGCGATGATTCCGATCGAGAACTCGGTCGCCGGCCGGGTCGCCGACATCCACCACCTCATGCCGCACGCCGGCCTCAAGATCATCGGCGAGCACTTCCAGCGGGTGAACCACCATCTGCTCGCGGTGCCGGGCGCGCGCCTCGATGATGTGATGACGGTGCACTCGCACGTGCACGCGCTCAATCAGTGCCGCCGCCTGTTACGCGAGCTCGGTCTGACGCTCAAGGTCCACGCCGACACGGCCGGCGCCGCGGCCGACGTCGCCGCGGCCGGCAGGATCGATCAGGCGGCGATCGCATCGCGTCTGGCCGCGGAGATCTATGGTCTGGACATCCTGCGCTCGGACCTCGAGGACGCCGAGCACAACACCACCCGGTTCGTGATCCTGGCGCGCGAGGCGCGCGCGCCGCCGCCGTACGAAGGCCCGGTGATCACGAGCTTTCTGTTCCAGGTGCGCAACGTGCCGGCCGCGCTGTACAAGGCGCTGGGCGGCTTCGCCACCAACGGCGTCAACATGATCAAGTTGGAAAGCTACGTCGACGCCCGTTTCAGCCAAGCGCAGTTCTACGCCGAGGTGCTCGGCCATCCGGAGCAGGAGGCGGTGAAGAACGCGTTCGAGGAGTTGGCGTTCTTCTCGCATGAGGTCGAGCACCTCGGCGTGTACACGGCCGATCCGTTCCGCTTCCAAGGCGCCTAGCTTCGAGCGAGCCCGGGCGCGGCTACGGGGCAGCCTTCGAACACTCGGCCGTACTGCGGGCCTGCGCCAGCAAGAATGAGACCAACCGGGAGGTCGGACATGTCAGCGATCGACGGATCGCCTAGCACTACGCGTGCGTTGACGTGAACGCCGCGATAACCACCTCGTTGAAAGCGACGGGCAAGGAGGTCGGGCCAATCAGCCTGGACGATCTCGCCCCGATCGACGAGTTCCATCTGCGCGGCCGCGCCGCGACGACGGAGCTGACGGCAGCTTTGGACCTGCGCCCCGGCATGCGCGTGCTCGACGTCGGCAGCGGGGTCGGCGGCCCCGCCCTCTACGTCGCCGCGACCTACGACTGCGATGTCGTCGGCATCGACCTGACCGAGGAATTCTGTCGCGTGGCAGGCCTGCTCTCGGAGCGGGCGGGGCTCAGCGACCGGGTCGAATATCGGCCCGGCAACGCGCTCGCCATGCCGTTTGCCGACGGCGCGTTCGATGCCGCCTATACGCAGCACGTGGCGATGAACATCGAGGACAAGGCGGGACTCTATGCCGAAGTGTGGCGGGTGCTGAAGCCCGGCGCCCGCTTTTGGCGTCTTCGACGTGCTTCAGGGCGAGGGCGGCGAGGTGCTCTATCCGGTGCCGTGGGCGCGCGATCGGACGACGAGCTTTCCCGTGCGCGCGGCCGAGCTGCGCGCGCTGCTCGAGGCCGCCGGCTTCGAGCTCGTGAGCTGGCGCGATCTCGCCGCCGAGTCACGCCTGTGGCTGGGGGAGATGAAGGCGCGGATGGCCGAGCCGAATGCGCCGCCGAGCATCCTGCGCCTCCTGTTCGCCGAAGACACGCAGGCGATCGTGCACAACCTCGCGCGCAATCTGCTCGAGGATCGTGTCGCCCCGACCGAGGTGATCTGCGCCAAGTCGTAGTCCAGGCCGGGCTCCGAATGGCGTCATATAGGCTGGGCCGGACTATCGAAGGCGACCTTTGCTGTTGCCATCGATGACCTGCACGTGGTCCTGGCTGCCCTGACGCCCACGAGCCCTTCGGAAAGGGCAAAACACCACCGCCGCCCGACGGCGGCGAGTACCTGCCCATGCACTGACGAACCGGCGGAACCTCCGGCTGTTCAAAGCCGGCCTCTTGTATTCAAAACCCGCGACTTCGCCCTGACGCATCTGCGCCGGGCAGCGCCATTCCGTCCCGGGCTCGCCGTTCTCCCCCGCAGCCACGGTCAGGCAGCACCGGAGTCGTGAGGCGGCCAGAAGTCGGCGAGAATCTCGTCCAAGGTATAGGGACAGTGCTCGGGCAGTCGGGCAGCCGCCTTCTGCTCACCGAACCGCTCCAGCTTGCCCACCGCGCGCTCCTGGGCACGTGCGTAGAGGCAGGGCAGCTGGCGCTGCAAGTCACGTCGGAGACTGGCCGTCAATCGTTCCTCGATATCATCGCGAAAAATCTCGACCTCGTCGATCCAGCCTTCGCGCGGTTCCCTTGCCGGGGAGTATTGCAGCAGCAGAAGATGCCCGATGATCCTACGCGTCCAGCTCCGAAGAGCATCGCGGCGTTCATGTCCCAAGTCGGCGATCTCCGCGGCGATATGCCGGAGGTCGAGAGCGACGTTCGGGCGTAGCCGCGCGAATCGGCGAATTTCCCGCGCCTGCATCTTGGTCCAGGCGAAGAAGTCCTTGTCATAGAGCTGCTCGGCGGCCTTGCTACGCACGCGCGCAATTTACCCTTTGCTGCCGTTCATAACAATTTCAGCGCGGCGATCACCCCGCCGCGAGCAACCGGCGATTGGCACCTGCGGGGCAGCTCAGAAGCGTATCCCCAAGCGGGTCCTACAGTTCCGCGTAGCTCTTAATCTCCGCCTTGCCACCGGGGTGGGTGACCGCGCCGAGATGGGCGGGGCCGACGGTCTGGGCGTACTTCCACAGGGTGCCGGAGGTGTACATGGTCGGATGCGCCCGCCAGGCTTGGCGGCGCCGATCCAGCTCATCTGGCGCGACCTCCACGTCGAGCGTGCCCGCCTCGGCATCGATCGCGATCACGTCGCCGTCCTGCAAGAGGCCGATCGGGCCGCCGACCGCCGCCTCGGGACCGACATGGCCGATACAGAAGCCGCGCGTCGCGCCGGAGAACCGGCCGTCGGTGATCAGCGCCACCTTGTCGCCCATGCCCTGGCCGTAAATGGCAGAGGTGACGCCCAGCATTTCGCGCATGCCGGGCCCACCCTTGGGGCCCTCGTAGCGGATCACCAGCACCTCGCCCTCGCGGTAGCGCCGACCCTGGACCGCCGCCATGGCGTCCTCCTCGGTGTCGAAGCAGCGCGCCGGCCCGCGGAATTTCAAGTTCTTCAGCCCCGCCACCTTGACGATCGCCCCTTCCGGCGCGAGCGACCCCTGAAGCCCGACCACGCCGCCCCAGCTGGTGATCGGGTCCGAGGTCGGGCGGACCACCGGTTGGTCGGCATCGAACACCACATCGGTGAGGTTCTCGGCGATGCTCTTGCCGGTCACCGTCAGGCAGTCGCCGTGCAGGTAGCCGCCGTCGAGCAGCGCCTTCATCAGCAGCGGCACGCCGCCGACGTCGTGCAGATCGCGCATGACGTACTTGCCGGCCGGCTTGAGGTCGGCGATGTACGGGGTCCGGCGGAAAATCTCGCACACGTCATTGAGATCGAACTCGATGCCGGCCTCGTGCGCGATCGCCGGCAGGTGCAGGCCGCCATTGGTCGAGCCACCCGACGCCGCGACCACCACCGCGGCGTTCTCGAGCGACTTGCGGGTGACGATGTCGCGCGCGCGGATGCCCTGCTCGAGCAGTCGCATCACCGCTTCGCCTGACGCCTCAGCCCACTGATCGCGGGTCTCGTAGGGCGCCGGCGTGCCGGCGGAGCCCGGCAGGGCGAGGCCGATCGCCTCGGACACGCACGCCATGGTGTTCGCGGTGAACTGGCCGCCGCACGAGCCCGCCGACGGACAGGCCACTTCCTCGAGCGCGTGCAGCTCCTCTTCGGAGATCGCGCCGACGGCGTGCTGGCCGACTGCCTCGAACACGTCCTGCACGGTGACATCCCTGCCCTGGAACCGGCCCGGCAGGATGCTGCCGCCGTACATGAACACGGACGGCACGTTCAGGCGCACCATGGCCATCATCAGGCCGGGCAGCGTCTTGTCGCACCCGGCCAGCCCGACCAGCGCGTCGTAGGCGTGGCCGCGCACCGTCAGCTCGACCGAATCCGCGATCACCTCGCGCGACACCAGCGAGCTTTTCATGCCCTGATGGCCCATGGCGATGCCGTCGGTCACGGTGATCGTGGTGAACTCGCGCGGCGTGCCGCCGGCCTTGGCCACGCCGCGTTTGGCTGCCTGCGCCTGGCGCGCCAGCGCGATGTTGCACGGCGCCGCCTCGTTCCAGGTGGTGACCACGCCGATGAACGGCGCCGCGATGTCCTCGCGCCTGAGCCCCATGGCGAAGTAGTAGGAGCGGTTCGGGGCGCGATCGGGGCCCAAGGTGGCATGGCGGCTCGGCAGCTTGGATTTGTCGAACACGGTGACGGTCGCCATGGCCGGCGCACTCCCTTGATCGTTGAGCTCGAAAGGCTCGGCGAAGATAAACGGCGCCCACAGGTCTGGCTAGTCGCCGCCCGCCGGCCGCGGCGCGCTCCGGCTCTGCCGGCGTCACTGTTGAACGCGGCGCGGCGACAGGGCAAACTGGCGATGACAGCGCCTTCGATCGGCGAGCCGATGTACCTGCTCAAGCGCTTCGAGCCCGGTGACGTCCTGTTCCGTCAGGGCGATCCGAGCGACCATGTGGTGCTGGTGCGCGCGGGCCGCGCCGAGGTGCTGCGCGAAGTCGGCGACGAGCGCATCCTGCTCGGCACCGCCAAGGAAGGCGAGTTCCTCGGCGAGATGGGCGTGCTCGACGAGCGCCCGCGCAGCGCCACCGTGCGCGCCGCCTCGGAGCTCGAGGTGGAGCTGATCGGCCGGCGCAGCTTTCTCGAGCGGGTCAGTGGCGACGCGCAGCTGGCGCATCGGCTGCTTCTGCGCATGAGTGCGCGCCTGCGCGACGTCGAGGACATGCTGGCCGCGCTCCACGCCGAGTCCGCCGCGGCGCGGGCGCATGGCCGGCAAGCGGACGCGACGCCGGCCGTTCCAGCGATCCAGCTCGAGGCCACGACCTACGCCGCGATGCTTTACGTCGGCTCCGAGCCCATCCGGGTTACCGGCCTGCCCTACGTGGTAGGCCGGCAGAGCGAGATCGGCGAGTCCGCGCTGGCGAGCAGGCCCGACCTCGAGATCCCCGATCCCAAACCGTATCGCCTGTCGCGCCAGCATTTCTGCATTCTGAGCGATGACGGCGCGGTGCAGGTGCGCGACCTGAACAGCGAGCTCGGCACGATCGTCAACGAAATTCCCTTGGGCCGCGACTTTGCGCAGGACCGAATTCCGCTCCACCACGGCGAGAATGCGGTGGTTGCGGGCGGGCGCGGCTCTCCGTACGCATTTGCGGTCACCCTGCTTTGACGCCCGCTCGATCGGCTCGCTGCTGCCCGGGGTGCCGCGTCGCGCAGGGCGCACTGGAAGTCTGACCCGCTCATGGATCCCTACCGCACTCTGAACGTGCCGCGCAGTGCCGATCAGGCCGCGATCAAGCAGGCCTATCGCAAGCTCGCGAAGATGCTGCATCCCGACCGTAATCCCGGCAGCGCCCGCGCAGAACAGCGCTTCAAGGAGGTCAGCCAGGCCTACGACCTGCTGTCCGATCCCGCCAAGCGCGCCAAGTACGATCGTGGCGAGATCGACGCCGATGGCCGGCCGCGCCAGCCGTTCAAAGGCTTCGAGTTCGCGGGCGATTCCCAAAGCGCCGCTGAGAGCATCCTCGGCAAGATGTTCGGCGGGGCATTCGGCCGCGGCCTGGGCGGCGGGTTCGGCGAGGCTCTGAAGTCCGGTCGCGGCGAGTTTCGCTTCGATGACCTGCGGCGGAGCGCCGGCAGGGCCACCGACCCGCGTCAGGCGCAGCGCGGCGCCGATCGTCGCTACCGGCTCGAGGTCGACTTCGTCGCGGCGGCGCTCGGCGGCAAGAAGCGCCTCGTCCTGGACAGCGGCCGGACGGTCGAGGTGACGGTGCCGGCGGGCGCCGAGCATGGCAGCGCCCTCCGCCTGAAGGCTAAGGGCGACGCCGGAACGCCGCCCGGCGATGCGCTGGTCGAGATCGCGATACGGCCGCACCCGGTGTTCACGCGCAAAGGCGCCGACGTCCATGTCGAACTGCCAATCAGCGTGCCGGAAGCGCTGTTCGGGGCGAGCATCCCGGTGCCGACGATCGATGGCCCGGTGCGCATCACCGTGCCCCCGGGCAGCAACAGCGGGCGGACGCTCAGGCTCAAGGGCCGCGGCATCGGCGGGGCAGACGGCCGGCGCGGCGATCAATACGTGCGCCTGCTCGTGACCCTGCCCGAGGCGCCGGATGCCGAGCTTGAACAGTGGGCGAGACGGCGCAACTACGACGTCCGGCGCGATCGCGAGCCGAGGTGAGCACCGCCGAAGCTGGCGCGCGCCGACAGGCGGTCAAGCCTGCGCCCCGCGCCTGGCGGCTGATCCGTGGGATAGGGTTCGGCCTGCGCATCATCGGGCAGGCGCTCGTGCACCTGATGCGCGCGACGTGGCTGACCCGCCGGATCGAGCTCGGCGTCCGCATCTTCTGGCAGGCGATCTGTCACCTGATCAACGACGGCGGTATGACCTATGCCGGTCACATCGCCTTCATGACCCTGTTCTCGTCGTTTCCGTTCCTGATTTTTCTGACCACGCTCGCGGCCGAGATCGGTCAGACGGACGCGGCCCAGGACTTCGTCACCTTGGTGCTGAGCGTTCTTCCGAGCGAGGTCAGCGCGGCGATCGAGCCGGCGATCGTCGAGGTGCTCTCGACCCGGCGCACCGGCCTGATGACGATCAGCATTCTTGCCTCGCTGTGGGCGACCTCCTCGGGCGTCGAGGCGCTGCGCGAGGCCTTGAACAAGGCCTACGGCGTCGAGGAAATGCGCCCGATCTGGCTGCTCCGCCTGCAGAGCCTGGCGTTCACGATCATCTTCTCGATCGCGATCATCCTGGTGATGCTGGTGCTGGTGATCGGGCCGGTCATCTGGTCGTATGTTCAGCCGCACCTCGACGTGACCTGGGAATGGGGTTGGTCGTACCTGGCGCTGCGCTACTTCCTCGCGGTCGCGCTGCTCTACACGGTAGTGGCGCTGCTGTACCGCTGGTTGCCCAGCCGGCACCTGCCGCGGCGCGAGGTGCTGCCCGGCGCGGCGGTCACCGTGGTGCTGTGGGTGGCGCTCGCCAGCCTGTTCTCGCTGTACCTGCGCAATCTCGGCCGGTTCTCGCTGACCTATGGGAGTCTGGGAGGGATCGTGATCACCCTGATGTTTTTCTATTTGAGCGCGCAGATCTTCATTTTCGGCGCCGAGATCAACAGCGCCCGGCGCCGCGCCGAGGCGGCGCGCCTGCGCGCCGAGCGCGCGGCCGAGCGGGAGGCGCACGCTGGCTAATTCGCCCAACCGCCGCTACCATGCGCCGGGTCCGCGATTTCCTCAGCAGGAGTTTGCCGATGTGCGCAGCCATGCCCCTGATGGCGGGCAAGCGAGGCTTGATCATGGGCATCGCCAACGACCGCTCGCTCGCCTGGGGGATTGCCAAGGCGGTGGCCGCGCACGGCGCCGAGCTGGCCGTGACCTACCAGGGCGAGGTCATGGAGAAGCGGGTGCGCCCGCTCGCCGAGGAGCTGCGCGCCGCGTTGATCACGTCGGCCGACGTGACCGACCCCGCCAGCCTGGACGCCTTGTTCCTGTCGATCACTGAGCGGTGGCGCCGGCTCGACTTCGTCGTGCATGCGATCGCCTATGCCGACCGGGAGGAGCTCAAGGGCAAATACCTCGACACCAGTCCCGCCAACTTCCAGAAGTCGATGATGATCTCGTGCTACTCCTTCACCGATCTGTGCCGCCGCGCCGCGCCGCTGATGACCGAGGGCGGCAGCCTGTTGACCCTGACCTACAGCGGCGCCGAGCGGGTCGTGCCGCACTATAACGTGATGGGCGTGGCCAAGGCGGCGCTCGAGGCGAGCGTCCGCTATCTCGCGGTCGACCTCGGCGGCGCCGGGGTCCGGGTCAATGCCATCTCCGCCGGCCCGATCAGGACGCTTGCCGCCTCCGGCATCGGCGATTTCCGCTACATCCTGAAGTGGAACGAGTACAATTCGCCGCTCAAGCGCAACACCACGATCGAGGACGTCGGCGGCGCGGCGCTATATCTCTTGAGCGAACTCGGCGCCGGCACCACCGGCGAGGTCCTGCACGTCGATTCCGGCTATCATGTGGTCGGGATGAAGGCGGTCGACGCGCCGGACATCTCGGTCGTGTGATCGAGCGCAGGGACGCTGGCGCGGGAGAGGGTGGATGATCGAGACGTTCGGGCTGAGCCACATCGCGCTCGCCGTGCAGGACGCCGACCGGGCCTTCCGCTTCTACCAGGACGTGTTCGGCATGGTCGCGGTGCACCGCGAAAACGGCTTCATCCAGGCGCAGACGCCCGGCTGCCGGGACGTCCTGGTGCTCGAGGAGACCGGCTTGCGCGTTGCCGGCTCCGGCGGGATCGCCCATTTCGGGTTCCGGCTGGTCGATCCGGCCGACATCGACGAGGCGGCGCGGGCGGTCGAGCGCGCCGGCGGCAAGATCCTGAGGCGCGGCGAGTTCTGCCCCGGCGAACCGTACCTGTTCTGCCGCGATCCCGACGGCTACGAGGTCGAGATCTGGCATGAGCTGCCGACCGCCGCCGACCCCGTGCGGCCAGCCGCGCCGCAGTAGTCTGGCAGGGCTGGCGGGAAGCTGACCGATGGCCGGCAACAGCTTCGGCCAGTTGTTCCGGTATATGACCTGGGGCGAGAGCCATGGGCCCGCGATCGGCTGCGTGGTCGACGGCGTGCCCCCTCGCCTGCCGCTTGCCGAGCCGGAGATCCAGCGCTGGCTGGACCGGCGCCGCCCGAGCCAGTCGAAGTTCACGACCCAGCGGCGCGAGCCGGACGCGGTGAAAATCATGTCCGGCGTGTTCGAGGGCCAGACCACGGGCGCCCCCATTGCCCTCGTCATCGAGAACGTCGACGCCCGCTCGAAGGACTACGGCGCGATCAAGGACCAGTTCCGGCCCGGCCACGCCGACTTCACCTATCATGCCAAGTACGGCATCCGCGATTATCGCGGCGGAGGCCGGGCGAGCGCGCGCGAGACGGCGATGCGGGTCGCCGCCGGCGCGATCGCGCGCAAGGTGCTGGGCGAGGGCGTGGCCATCCAGGGCGCGCTGATCCAGATCGGGTCGGACCGCATCGAGCGCGCCGCCTGGGACTGGAACGAGGTCGAGCGCAACCCGTTCTGGTGCCCCGATGCTGCGGCGGCCGCGCGCTGGGAGGCGCTGCTCATGGACGTGCGCAAGCGCGGCTCCTCGCTCGGCGCGGTGATCGAGGTGGTCGCCTCGGGGGTCCCCGCCGGCCTCGGCGAGCCCGCCTACGACAAGCTGGATGCGGATCTGGCCAAGGCGATCATGAGCATCAATGCAGTGAAGGGCGTCGAGATCGGCGCCGGCTTTGGCGCCGCCGAGCTGTCCGGCGAGGACAACGCGGATGAGATCCGGATCGGCAACGACGGTCGGCCTTTGTTCCTGTCCAACCACGCCGGCGGCATCCTCGGCGGCATCTCGACCGGCCAGGATGTCGTGGTGCGGTTCGCGGTCAAGCCGACCAGCTCGATCCTGATCCCGCGCCGCTCGATCGACCGCTTCGGCCACGAGATCGAGGTGGTGACCAAGGGCCGTCACGACCCGTGCGTCGGCATCCGCGCGGTGCCGGTCGGCGAGGCGATGCTGGCGATCGTGCTCGCCGACCACCTGCTGCGCCAGCGCGCGCTCGTCGGCACTCTTGGCGCGTAGCGCAGCGCCGGTCGTGGCGCAGCGGGTCAAGCGCCCGACGTCATGGCGTCGAGGATCGGTCCGATGCGGTCGAACACAAGATAGTGGCCGGCGCCGGGGACGAACTCGGCGCGGCAGTGACGGATGGTGTCCGCCAGTAGCCGGCCCATGGCCACCGGCACGATGCTGTCGGCTTCGCCGTGCCACAGCCGCACCGGCGCCTCGATTTCGTCCAGGCGGACGGTCCAGGGCCGCATCAGCAGCAGGAGCTCGTCCGCCACGCCCTGGCCGCCGCTGCGGAAGGCCTCGCGCAGGCCCGCGCTGAGCGCCGCCGCCACCTCCGGCCGGCGCAGCACCGCCTCGTCCTCGGGCGGCGCCAGCGCGCGCACGAGCTCGAAGATGCGGCGGGACAGCCGGCGGCACGGCAGCGCGCCCAGATCCATGATCGCGCGCAGCAGCCAGGGCATGTCCAGGACGAGGTTCAACAGGCCCAGACCGCGGCGGCGCAGGTCGGCCGCGAGATCCGGCCCGGCCCCGGGCACGACTCCGCTGATGATCCCGGCGCAGTTGACCCGTCCGGGTAGCCGCCAGGCGCAGGCAGCGGCGTACGGCCCGCCGCCCGAGATGCCGACCACCGCGAACCGGCCGATTTCGAGCGCGTCGGCCAGCTCGCGCACGTCGTCCGGCCAGTCCTCGATCACGCGCCCCGGCCGTCCTGTGGACAGGCCTTGGCCTGGCCGATCGGGCGCGATGATCCGGACGTTGCGCGCGAGCGCGGGCGCATGGGCGACGCGCGCTTGCAGCCGTGCCCCGGGGCTGCCGTGAAACACCAGGATCGGCTTGCCGCGCGCCGCGCCGTATTCGGCGTAGCCCAGGGTACGGCCGTCCGGCAGGCGAAGCGTCAGGTTCTCAGAACGCTGCCTGTCAGCTAATCCCGCGGCCCACTCGCGGGCTCTCTGGCGAGGACGCACGATCAACGCCACCCGCGGGCCCTCCTGCGCGGGCGCACGCTCAACGAATGTCCGCCTCGCCGGCGTACCGGCCGCTCATGCGCCAAATGCTCGAGCCGTGCCCGATGGCTGCGCGGGTTCGGGGCATCGAGCTCTCCCACAACAAAACTCCAGCACTACCTGTGGAAGTGCGAATCTGCGCGCGCGGGACACCGGATGTCCAGCGAGCAGCGGTGACGCGGGACCTTCGGCCGCGCGCCACGGTTGCCGCTACACTGAGGGGAACCGCGTGCAGGAGGTGCCGATGCGCGCGATCGATCGGGTGCTCGAGACCATCCTCTACGTCGACGATCTGGCCGCCGCCGAGCGCTTCTATGGCGACCTGCTCGGCCTCGAGCTGGACAGCAGGAAGGATGATCTGTTCGTGTTCTTCAGATGCGGCGCCGGCATGCTGCTGCTGTTCGAGCCACGGGCCGCGAGCGCCGGCCGCAACGTGCCGGCGCACGGCGCGCAGGGCCCCGGCCATGCCTGCTTCGCGGTGGCCGAGGCCGACCTGGAATGCTGGAAGAAACGCCTGGAGGCGGCCGGCGTGGCGATCGAGCAGGAGGTGGACTGGCCGCGCGGCGGCCGCTCGTTCTACTTCCGTGACCCCGCCGGCAACAGCCTGGAGCTGGCGACCCCGAGGATCTGGGGCCTGCCCGAGGTGGGCGGCGGGTGAGCAGGCCTGCCCGCGCGCGTGCTGGTCCCGCCGCGACGACGGGCTAGATTGCCTCGCAGGTGCGCAGCCACGGAGCGAAAGATGAGTGAGCTCCCGTCCGAGGTCGAGCCGATCGAGATCGACTTCGTCGCCGATCTCGCCTGCCCCTGGTGCTATCTCGGGCTGGTCCGCCTCGATCGGGCGCGCGCCATGCGCCCGGCCTGGCCGGTGCGCCTGCATTGGCGGCCGTTCCTGTTGAACCCGCACCTGCCGCCCGAGGGTATGGATCGGGCCACCTACGTGCGCCGCAAGTTCGGCGGCGATGCGGGACGGGTCTATCAGCGCATCGTGGACAGCGCCCGGCCGGACGGGATCGAGTTCGCGTTCGAGCGCATGCCGCGCACCCCGAACACCACGCTCGCCCAGCGCCTGATCCTGTTCGCCGACGAGCGGGGCCGGGCCGATGCCGTGATCCGCGCTCTGTTTCGCGCGCTGTTCCAGGACGGCCGCGACGTCGGTCGCCCCGACGTCCTCGCGGCCATTGGCGCAGAAGCAGGGCTCGATCGCGACGAGGTCAGCGCGTTCCTGGCAGGCGATCGCCTGGAGCGCGAGGTGATCGCCGCCCACCAGCAGGCCGTGCGCGCGGGCATCCAGGGCGTGCCGGTGTTCATCGTCGATCACGAGCACGCCATCACCGGCGCCCAGCCGCACGAGATCCTGGCCGACCTGCTCGACGTCGCGGTCGCCGCGCGCGGGACGCCCGCGACGCCGTCGTAAAGGTCGAAATACGAAGCCGCCTGCCCGCCGGGGCCGCACCCGACGCGAGACGAATGACCCTTGATCCGCCACCGGCCGGCTCGGCAATTCTTGCGCAGTGGGGCGGCCGGACACTAGGTTCTGCCGGAGTTACCACCCGACTCGAGCCGTCGATGAACTGTCCGGCATGCGGAGCCGAAAACCGGGAAGAACGCCGCTTTTGCGCCGATTGCGGCGCGGCGCTGCCTGCGGCCTGTCCGGAATGCGGTTTCCTCAACCAGGCCGAGGCTAAGTTTTGCGGCGGCTGCGGCCACCGGCTGGGCGCAGGCGACGCCGCCTCGAAGGCGAAAGCGCCAGCGTCGCGGCCAGCCACCGCCGACGGCGAGCGCCGACAGGTGACCGTGCTGTTCTGCGACCTGGCCGGGTACACCCGCCTGACCAACGAGCTCGGGGCCGAGGCGGTGCACGACTTGACCGACCGCTTCTTCAGCCTCGTCGACGGCCTGATCGAGCGGTTCGGGGGCACCATCGATAAGCACATCGGCGACTGCGCCATGGCGGTCTTCGGCGCGCCGGTGGCGCACGGCAACGACCCGGAGCGGGCGGTGCGCGCCGCGCTCGCGATCCAGGACGCCATGCCGGATTTGAGCCGGGAGCTCGGCCTGGACCTGAAGGTGCACATCGGCATCGCGAGCGGCCAGGTCGTGGCGAGCGGCGGCGCCGGCCACCGGACTTACAGCATCACCGGCGACTCGGTGAACCTCGCCTCGCGCCTGACCGATGCCGCGGCAGCTGGCATCATTCTGATCTCGGACGGGGTGCGGCACATGCTGCGGCCCGGCTTCAGCTTCGATCAGGCGGGCAGCCTTGCGGTCAAGGGCTTGGCCGAGCCGGTCACGGCATGGCGTCTGATCGGCTTGGTCGAGGTCGCGCGCGAGGATCGGCCGTTCGTCGGCCGGCGCGTCGAGCTCGCCGGGTTCCGGGACGCGCTGATCGCCTGTCGCACGAGCCGTGCGGGCCAGACGGTCGTGGTCCGCGGCGAAGCGGGGATCGGCAAGACGCGTCTGATCGAGGAGTTCCAGGCGCAGGCGGCGGCCGAGGGCTTCGCCTGTCACACCGGGCTGGTGCTCGACTTCGGCGCGGGCACCGGGCAGGACGCGATCCGGGCGCTGATGCGCAGTCTGTTCGGGCTGCGCGCCGGCAGCGAGCCGGCGGCCAGGCAGGCGGCGCTCGAGCGGGCCGTCGCCGCGGATTTGGCCCTTCTCGATCGCCGGGTTTTCCTCAACGATCTGCTCGATTTGCCGCAGCCGACCGCGCTGCGCGCGCTCTACGACGCCATGGACGGGGCAACGCGCCGCCGCGGCGTGCGCGACACGGTTGCGGCGCTGGTGCGGCAGGCCAGCACGCGTGCGCCTCTCCTGCTCGCCATCGAGGATGTGCATTGGGCCGATCAGGCGACCCTCGAACATCTGGCGAGCCTGGCCGAGACCGCGGCCGCCTGCCCCGTCCTCCTCATCCTGACCTCGCGAATCGAGGGCGATCCGCTCGACCGCGCGTGGCGCGCCAGCATCGGCGGCGCTCCGCTCGTGACCATCGATCTCGGGCCGCTGCGCCCGCCCGAGGCGAGCGCGCTCGCCGCGGCTTATTTTGAGGCGACCAGCGACTTCGCCCGGCGCTGCGTCGAGCGCGCCGCCGGCAACCCCTTGTTCCTGGAGCAACTGCTGCGCCACGCCGAGGATTCCGCCGGGGCCGCGGTTCCAGGTTCGGTGCAAAGCCTGGTCCAGGCGCGGATGGATCAGCTGGATCCCTTCGACAAGCAAGCGCTCCAGACCGCCGCCATTTTCGGCCAGCGGTTCGCCCTCGACGCGCTGCGCCAAGCGCTCGAGACCCCCGACTACAGTTGCGCGGCGCTGGTCGAGCGCTTCTTGATTCGCCCGATCGGCGACGATTTCCTGTTCGCCCATGCGCTGATTCGCGATGCGGTCTACGACACCCTGCTGAAGCCAAGACGCCGCCAGCTGCATCGGCGGGCCGCGGACTGGTTCGCGACGCGCGATCTGGTTCTACGCGCCGAGCACCTCGATCGGGCCGAGGATCCCGAGGCGCCGCACGCCTATCTCGAGGCCGCGCGCGCCCAGGCCGCGGATTACCACTACGAGCGCGCGCGTGGGCTGGCCGAGCGCGGTCTCGCGCTTGCCGCCCTTCCCGCCGCCCGATTTGCGCTCACGTGCCTGCACGGCGAGATCCTCCACGACCTCGGTGCGATGGCCGAAGCGCGGGTCGCCTACGAGCGGGCGCTCGAGTTTGCTGGAGACGATCGCGCAAGGGCTTCGGCGTGGCTCGGACTGGCCGCGGTAAAAAGGGTCACCGACGATCTCGACGGCGCCTTCGCCGATCTGGACCGCGCTCAGGCTGCGGCTGAGCAGCACGGGCTCGTGGAAATGCGCGCCCGCATCCATTTCCTGCGCGGCAACCTGCATTTCCCGCGCGGCAACATCGAGGGCTGCCTCGCCGAGCACCGCCTCTGTCTCGAACTCGCGCGAGGGAGCGGGTCCCCCGAAGCGGAGGCGCAGGCCCTCGGTGGCCTCGGCGATGCCGAATACCTGCGCGGTCGCCTGATCAGTGCTTACCGGCATTTCCGAGCCTGCGTCGACCTCGCGAGCCGCCATGGTCTCGGCCGGATCGAGGTCGCCAATCGGCCGATGATGGCGATCACGCGGTGGTACGCGCAGGGGTCCGAGACGGCCGTTGAGGACGCCCTGACCGCGGTCGCCGCGGCGGTTCGCGTCGGTCATGGGCGGGCCGAGATGATTGCGCACCACGGGGCGTATTTCTGCCGCCACGCCCTGGGCGACACGGGCGAGGCCTGGTCCCACGTCGAGCGGGCGCTGATCCTGTCACAGCAGCTGGGTGCGCTCCGCTTCGAGGCTGAGGCTCTGGCGTTTCAGGCGGAACTGCACCGGGTAGTCGGACGTCAGGCGGAGGCTGTCGCCGCCCTCAGCGAAGCATTGTCGATCAGCCGGCAGACCGGAATGGCATTTATCGGTCCCACTATCTTGGCGATCCTGGCGCTCGCCACCGTCGACGAACGGGTCCGCGCCGAAGCGCTCGCGGAGGGCGAGGCTCTGCTGGCGGCCGGGTCGGCATGCCACAACCATCTCCAATTCCGGCGGGACGCGATCGAGGCGTGCCTGCAGGTCAGCGCCTGGGACGAGGCCGTGCGCCACGCCGAGGCGCTGGCGGGCTACACGCAGGCAGAGCCCTTGACGTGGGCCGAGTTTTTCGTCACGCGGGGGCGCGTGCTGGCGGCGGTGGGGCGAGGTCGCGCGAGCGCTGTCACCAAAGAAGAGCTGGAGCGCCTCGCAGCCGAAGGAAGGCGCTTGGGCTGCCTCATCGCGCTACCGCGGCTGGAGCACGCGCTCGCGAGCTTCTGAGGGCAGCACGGTCGCGCGCTACTCCGGTCGCCAGGCCTCGTAATCGCCGGTTGCCGGGGCGCGGTGGCCGCCGCGCTCGATCGCGCCGGGCGGCAGATAGGCGGCCGGCGTGCCGGTCAGGTTGGGCAGCCGCTCCTTCGCCCAGGACGGCGCCGGCAGGGGCTGCTCGCTCGGCGGCTCCGCGAAACGGCCGTGCAGCCAGCCGACCCAGCCGGTCGGCACGCGGGTCGGATCGGCGTCGCGGCTGAACACGACCCAGCGCCGCTCGGTGCGCCATCCCGGGGCGCGGCGGTCGCGATAGCCCCGCTCGCGGTAGTAGCGATTGCCGAAATCGTCCACCCCGACCAGCTCGCCGTGCAGCCACGTGCGCAGCATCGTGAACAAGCTGTTGGCTCTCAGATCCCGCAACACCCCTCGACCACCCCGATGCAGCCCGGCCGCACTATGGCTGCGATCGTCACCGCGGTCCAGCTGCGCGCGCCAAGCTGCGCGCGCCAAGACTGTGGATAACCCCCTGAACACGCGTTCTCGCTTCGTTCCTTATCAATACGCCTTGAGGCGACCTTGATCGCAGCGCTGTCTCCAGCGCCTGAGATCCATGAACGCCTCCGTCAACGCGGTGGCGTAGCGGCGCGCCAGCGCCGAGCATGGCGACCATCGGCGAATTGAGCTCGATGCCTACATGTGGGCTTTACGATTGCGCCATACCCCAACATATGGTTAATGGCGGGGTGTCACGGAGGGCGATCGGCGGCGGTGGGCGGTGATCTGCCGACCGAGCCCGGGGAGTGGGTTCGGGCCGAAATCTTAGGGCGCGCAAGGGCTTGACGGAAGACTGAGGGCGCCGGGCAGGCCGGGCGCCGGTGCGGCGACGCGAAAGTCGCCTGGCAACTTTCTATTAACTTTTCGGCCCGCGTGGCCTAAAAGGGGTTGAGCCGGATGAGCATGATCGCAACCACGTTGATGTCCCTGGAGAAGGCCCTGCCGCGGATCGGGCGCGTAGCTCGATGGAGGCTGGCGGGGGTCATCGCGGCCGCCGGAAGCGGAGCCGCGCGATGAGAATCACGCGCACCTTCACCGCCGAAGGGACGTCGCCCTACGACGGGATCGAGTTCCGCACGGCGTGCAGCGAGATTCGCAACCCGGACGGCTCGGTGGTGTTCCGCGCCGACGACATCGAGGTGCCGAGCGCCTGGTCGCAGGTCGCGGTCGACGTGCTCGCCCAGAAGTATTTCCGCAAGGCCGGCATCCCCGCGCGCCTGCGCCCGGTGGACGATCCGAGCGTGCCGGAGTGGCTGCGCCGCCAGGAGGCCGACGAGCCGGCGCTTGCCGCGCTGCCGGCGGAGCGGCGCTATGGCGGCGAGACCTCGGCCAAGCAGGTGTTCGACCGCTTGGCCGGCACCTGGACCTGGTGGGGCTGGAAGGGCGGCTACTTCGACGGCGAGAGCGACGCGCGCGCGTTCTTCGACGAGCTGCGTTGCATGCTCGCGCGCCAGCACGCCGCGCCCAACTCGCCGCAATGGTTCAACACCGGCCTGCACTGGGCCTACGGCATCGACGGTCCGGCCCAGGGCCATTACTTCGCCGACCACCACAGCGGTGAGGTACGGGCCTCGACCTCCGCCTACGAGCGCCCGCAGCCGCACGCCTGCTTCATCCAGAGCATCGCGGACGACCTGGTCAATCCGGGCGGCATCATGGACCTCTGGGTGCGCGAGGCGCGCCTGTTCAAATATGGCTCCGGCACCGGCACCAACTTCTCCCGGCTGCGCGGCGAGGACGAGCCGCTCTCGGGCGGCGGCCGGTCGTCCGGCCTGATGAGCTTCCTCAAGATCGGCGACCGCGCTGCCGGGGCGATCAAGTCGGGCGGCACCACGCGACGCGCCGCCAAGATGGTCGTGGTCGACGTCGACCATCCCGACATCGAGCAGTTCGTCGACTGGAAGGTGGTCGAGGAGCAGAAGGTCGCCGCGCTGGTCGCCGGCTCGAAGCTGCTCGCGCGCCATCTGAACGCGATCATGACCGCCTGTCATGCCGCGGGGCTGGACGGCGAGGCGCGCTTCGATACGAAGGCGAACCCCGAGCTCAAGCGGGCGGTCCGCGCCGCGCGCCAGGCGCTGCTGCCCGAGAGCGCCCTGCAGCAGGCAATCCTCTACGCCCGCCAGGGCTACACCCGGATCGAGATCCCGACCTACTCGACCGATTGGGATTCGGATGCGTATCTGACCGTCTCCGGCCAGAACTCCAACAATTCGGTGCGCGTCACCAACGAGTTCCTCGAGCGCGTGGTCGAGGACCGCGAGTGGGCGCTCAAGCGGCGCACCGACGGCGCGGTGGCGAAGACGGTGCCGGCGCGGCGCCTGTGGAGCCGGATCACGCATGCCGCCTGGGCCAGCGCCGATCCCGGCGTGCAGTACGACACCACGATCAACGAGTGGCACACCTGCCCGAGCTCCGGCCGGATCAACGCCTCCAATCCGTGCTCGGAGTACATGTTCCTCGACGACACCGCGTGCAATCTCGCCTCGCTCAACCTGGTCGCGTTCCTGCGCGCGGACGGCGGCTTCGACGCCCTTGGCTTCGCCCATGCGGTGCGCCTGTGGACCGTCGTGCTCGAGATCTCGGTCATGATGGCCCAGTACCCCTCGGAGCGGATCGCCGAGCTGTCGTATCGCTACCGCACGCTCGGGCTCGGCTACGCCAATCTCGGCGGCCTGCTGATGGCCTCGGGCCTCGGGTATGACAGCCACAGAGGCCGCGCGCTCGCCGGGGCGCTCACCGCGCTGATGACCGGCACCGCGTATGGCATGTCGGCGCAGATGGCCAAGGAGCTTGGCCCGTTCGCCGGCTTCGGCGCGAACCGCGAGGCGATGCTGCAGGTGATGCGCAATCACCGGCGCGCCGCGCACGGCGAGAAGCGGGACTATGAGGGTCTCGCGGTGCGCCCGGTGCCGCTCGATGCGGGCCGGGTGCCCCTGCCCGAGCTGGTCGAGGCGGCGCGCGCGGCCTGGGATGAGGCGCTCGAGTGGGGCGAGGCGTACGGCTATCGCAACGCCCAGACCACGGTGATCGCGCCGACCGGCACGATCGGCCTGGTCATGGACTGCGACACGACCGGCATCGAGCCGGACTTTGCGCTGGTCAAGTTCAAGAAGCTCGCGGGCGGCGGCTACTTCAAGATCATCAACCGCATGGTGCCGCGTGCCCTCAGGACGCTCGGCTACGCGCCCGAGCAGATCGATGACGTGGTGCGCTACGCGGTCGGCCGCGGCACCTTGATCGGCGCGCCCGAGATCAACCACGAGACGCTCGCCGCCAAGGGCTTCACGCCCGAGGTGCTGGAGCGCCTCGAGCGCGCGCTGCCGAGCGCGTTCGACATCCGCTATGCGTTCAACCCTTACACGCTCGGCCACGACTTCTGCCGCGACACACTCGGCGTGAGCGACGCGCGCCTTGCCGACCTCGAGCTCGACCTGCTCGCCGAGATCGGCTTCGGCCGGGCGCAGTACGAGGCGGCGAACCTCTTCTGCTGCGGCGCGATGACCGTAGAGGGCGCGCCGCACCTCAAGGACCAGCATCTCGCGGTGTTCGACTGCGCCAATCCGTGCGGCCGCCTCGGCAGGCGCTTTCTCTCGACCGAGAGCCACATCCGCATGATGGCGGCGGCCCAGCCGTTCATCTCGGGCGCCATTTCCAAGACCATCAACATGCCGGCGACCGCCACCGTCGAGGACTGCGCCAAGGCGTATCTCGATGCGTGGCAGCTCGGGCTGAAGGCGATGGCGCTGTACCGCGACGGCTCGAAACTCTCGCAGCCGCTGTCCGCGGTGCTGCTCGGCGAGGAGCCGCTCGAGCCCGACGAGCTGGCCGAGACGCCTTCGGGCGAGCGCGTCGTCCAGGTGGTCGAGCGCATGGTCGCGCAGCGCGAGCGGCTGCCGAACCGGCGCAAGGGCTACACCCAGAAGGCGGTGGTCGGCGGCCACAAGGTCTATCTGCGCACCGGCGAATACGCCGACGGCCGGCTCGGCGAGATCTTCATCGACATGCATAAGGAAGGCGCTGCCTTCCGCTCGCTGATGAACAGCTTCGCGATCGCGGTCTCGATCGGCCTGCAGTACGGCGTGCCGCTCGAGGAGCTGGTCGACGCGTTCGCGTTCACCCGGTTCGAGCCGTCGGGCCCGGTCCAGGGCAACGACACGATCAAGATGGCGACCTCGGTGGTCGACTACATCTTCCGCGAGCTCGCGATCTCCTATCTGGAGCGCACCGATCTCGCGAACGTCGATCCCCATGAGCTGCATCACGACAGCTTGGGCGACGCCGCCCGGGAAGGCGACCTGAAGCGCCCGGACACGCTCGCCAAGCTGACCAGCAGCGGCTACGTGCGCGGCAACCTGCGCCTGTTGCGCGGCGGCGGCAAAGCCAAGGAGGAGCTCGCGCCCCAAGCGCTGGCGCCGGGCTCAGCCGGCTACCGCCCGGGTGCCGAAGCCACTGCCCTGCTGATGACGGAATCGACTGAGCCAGCGATCCGCGACGACCGGCTGGCTCAGGCGAGGTTGGCGCGACTGAAAGGTTACGAGGGCGATCCCTGCCCCAGCTGCGCCAATTTTACCCTGGTGCGCAGCGGCACCTGCCTGAAGTGCGACACCTGCGGCTCGACCACGGGCTGCTCGTAGCACGGAGGGCACTGCCGCCCGCAGCGGGGCATTTAACCTTCCTCCTCCCAAGCCTGCGGCCCGGGGCCACAACCCCGGGCCTCTTTTTTCGACGCGAACCGCTGTCGCAGCCGGCTCGAGTGAGCATCGAACATCGTCGGCGCCCCCCTGAGCGGCACCGCTTCGGGCAGATGATGTCTTCACGTTCCGCGGTTACTGGGCTAAGCAAAGGGTTCCATCAATCAGTGGTGTATAGGAGGCGGCTTGCTGCATCCTTTTACGAGAGCCGCAACGGCGGCGGTCGCCGCGCTGGTGCTTCAGGCCTGTCAGACCGCACCCCCAGCTCGATCCTCGCTGGATGGTTACGCCCTTCCCTTGCCTCAAGACGAGATCCCGGCGCTGGTGCGGGAGGATGCGCACCCGGAGCACATGTTCAGCTATGCCCTGCCCGCAAGCCGGTTCCAAAGTCTCGCGACGGAAAGTGTCGAGGGCACCGGACAGCAATACTGGACGGACCCGCGCATCGCGCGGTGGCAGCGTGACACGGTCTATCAAGAAGGCGCGTTTCGGGTCGAGCGGGCGTCGTCCGACAATGGCATAAGCGGCTACCATGCCTACTACGGACCGTTTCGGACGAACGTGTACGAATGGCACGAGAACGGGGGGTGGCGAGCGTTTCGACTGACCGATCTGAGCAACGTGGCGAACCCGGACTGCGCGGCGGACATCGAAAGGATCGACGGTTTCGACCCGCGGCAACTCTGCTGGTCCTTCGACTGGGCGGGAGACTGGGCCGAGGGGGAAAGCCGCGATCGCAGACAGCATGACACGTCGATGCGGGTCACCGGCACGACGGCTGTGACGGTGAACGTCAATGGCCTGGATTACAGGCTGCCTGCCTATACCGTGGAGCGAGATTATTCTGCCCGGACGGAATCGAGCGAGGTGGTGCTGGCATACGTGCCGGTCCTCGGCGAGTTCGTGGAATGGGAAGGCAAGCGAGTCGGTGGGGTGATTGTGTCACGCTCGAGAGGCCGCGTGTTATCGGCGCAGGTGAGCGGCGAGGTGCTGGAGCAGGTGCAGGCGGCCGCCATCCGGTAACTCCGCCCACCGGCGAGCAACAAACTTACCAACAGAAGCATCCCCGGGGCGCGCCTGACGCCGTGTGGGCCGAACCGGCGGACAATCCGGCTGGTCTCGGGTTCGTTCGGTTGCACGGCAGCTTGTCGGTTCGGGCACCGGCTCACCAGGCTCTGGCGCGGGTCGGGTTGGTCGGTGGCAACGGCTCATGGGGCTGGTGCGC
This sequence comes from Pseudomonadota bacterium, assembly GCA_046732855.1. Classification (GTDB taxonomy): domain Bacteria; phylum Pseudomonadota; class Alphaproteobacteria; order Geminicoccales; family Geminicoccaceae; genus JBKPNX01. The sequence goes on along the minus strand of JBKPNX010000058.1, from coordinate 1,399 downwards.
GACGTCGGCTTCGTTCGGCAGTGGTCAGGTTCGTTGGGAAGACGAGTTCGGTCGCGCAGGGGTCAGAAGGTCTGGTGCGGGACGTCGGGTTTCTTCGGCAATGGCGAGGCTCGGGTTCGTTCGGATTCTTCGGAGGCTCGGGTTCCTTCGGAGGCTACGCACGGCTCGGGTCCGTTCAGGTTTTGCGACAGGCCTTGGTTCGTCCTCAGAGCGGCGTTGGTGACCCTGCCGATTTTCCGCCGGCGGTAACGGCTGATTAACCATTCGCCGTCAACCTTTGGTTCGCGTGGTCCATGGGGCCGTAGGAATACGTGCCCGCGGCAGGGCGCCCTGACGTGTGCACCGGGCGGGCCGCATGAGGCTCGGGTCCGTTTGGATTGCGAGCGCGGCTCGGGTTCGTTCGTGGCCACGGGCCATGAGGTCTGGTGCGGGACGTCGGACTCGTTCGGCAATAGGCGACGTTCGGGTTCGTTCGGATTCCGAGCGGGCTCGGGTTCGTTCGTTCGCACCGTTTGAAGGCGGTGCGCGTAGCGGTTTCCTCTGGTGGCGGCAGGCTCGGGTTCGTTCGTGCGCACGGGTTTGAAGGCCTGCTGCGGGACGTCGGGTTCGTTCGGCACTGGCGAGGCTCGGGTTCATTCGGATCGCGGCGGTCGTGGGTCCGTTCGTGAGCACCGGTGAAGGCCTGCTGCGCGTCGGGCGGTGATTCCCCAAGTTCGTTTGGCGATCTCTGTGAGCTCGGGTTCGTTTGGGCGTGATACGGCGCGGCTTCCGGCGACCCCGGTCCGGTCGGGCTGCGAGCAGCGCACGACGCCGCCCCTGCGCTGACCATCGCGCTTCGCTCTCCGCCTGATGCTTACGGGAAGGGCGGGCATGCCGCCGGTGCAGGCCTGCAGTGTAGCCGATTATGGGAATTCATTCAATCCGGGCAGCCGAGACGATCGCTCCACCGAGGAGGCTGCACGCGACCGACACGCGTGACCGCCGAGACGCCCGGGCTTCATTCGGCCGAACTGGTGCAGAAGCCGGCTTCGAAATGTCTCGCCGCAGCGTGTTTCGTGGTGGCGGTAAACGCCGCACGTCGGTGGTCGCCGCCTCCATCATCGCCGCCGCAGATAAGCGTCGACCGTAAAGCCCGCGTCCTTGAGGATGCGCACCGCCAGACCCCGCCCGACATCAGCCCCGGTGTGCATCGGCACGGTCACGGTTACCTTGCGGGTCGGATGGCGCAACGTGAGATGAGCGCCCGACTGCCGATCCTCGACGAATCCTTGCAACTTCAGGAAGCGAACGAGCTCGCGTGCGCTCACCTGTGGCATGCGCGCCATCAGGGGACCCCGATGGACAGCTCCTCGACGTGCACCAGCCGCTCGTTCTGCGGCACCGGCTCGCCGTGGGCGAG
>JBKPNX010000057.1:0-36089 GCA_046732855.1 Pseudomonadota bacterium | reverse complement strand
GGACAATGGTGGGATCAAATCCCTGCCGGATGTGAGGTTTGCAGAGGAGACCTGCAGAACGAGAGTTCCACCTTGGAAGATCGCCGGAGCAAGTCCCGCTAAAGCTACTTGACCAGGAGGCCCTCATGTGAGGCCGGACATGAGCATCCTCCTTTCCTACCGACTGGCGTTCGGCTGTCGTCGAAACCGTAATAAACGATATCGCGGGGCGCCAGAGCGATCGAAAGGGCGGTTATGCTGCGGTTGCCGGGTAGCGGCGCGTCGCCCACTGTCGCGCGTCCGGCGCTGATTACCGCTGCGGACCAGGGGGCCCTGCCGGGGCGCTGATGATGAGCTTGCCCCAGGACGACGCTCAATACGACTGTCGGTCGCATGTCTTGACAGTGTAGTGTCTCAGTCGCAGGTCCGCGAGGCGAGTCCGTCGACGTGAAGGGGGCCTGTCCCTGGGCGACGTGACCATGGCACCGACGCCCGGATTGGCGCTGTTGACCATCGCTGGCACCCTGGCCTACCTGGGGCTGGCGGTCCTCGGCTGGGGTGGGTTTGCCGCGTTCTTCGCCCACCCCGCCCGAGTGGCCCTCGCGCTCGCTACCTTCGCAATGTCCGGAGCGGCGCTCTTCAGTGGCGGTAATCTCAGCGCCGGCGAGCGCGAGGACCGCGCCAATCGCTGGGTGATCCTGGCGTTCGCGCTGATCGGGCTGCTTTGCGCCTATCTCCCCGCGTACACTGACCGCAAGGGCTTCTGGACCCTCGACGGGGACGCCGTTCGTTGGCTTGGCGTCGTTCTCTTCGTCGGCGGCGGGGCGTTACGGATCTGGCCGGTTTTCGTTCTCGGCCGCCGGTTCAGCGGGCTGGTCGCCATCCAGCCCGGACATGAGCTCGTGACCACGGGCATCTATGGCGTCATCCGGCATCCCAGCTATCTGGGGTTGCTCATCACCTCGTTGGGGTGGGCGCTCGCTTTCCGCTCGGGGGTCGGGCTGCTGCTCACGGCGCTGCTTGTTCCGCCGCTCCTCGCACGCATGCGCGCGGAAGAGAGGCTGCTGCGCGCGCAGTTCGGCGACGAGTACCAAGCCTACTGTAAGCGCACGTGCCGGCTGATTCCTGGCCTCTATTGAGGCCACCTTACGAGCGCCTGGTATGCGAGCGGAAGCGAAGATTCGAGCTGAACACCACCCCCGATCGGCAATTTACTCCGCCGCTTGCGTCGCGGCTGGTTCGAGGCTGGCAGCACGCCGCTTGATGTCTTCGACCGCGAACAGTACGCGCTCGGGGGTCGCGGGCGCGTCGAGGTCGGGGCTGAGACGGCCGCCGGCGAGGCTCGCGATCGCATCGTTGATCGCGTGGAACACCGAGATGCCGAGCATCAGCGGCGGTTCGCCGACCGCCTTCGAGCGCCCGACCACCTGCTCGCGATTGATCCCCTTTTGCCAGATCCGCACCCGGAAGTCGGCCGGCACGTCCGAGGCGGTCGGAATCTTGTAAGTAGACGGCGCGTGCGAGGTGAGCTCGCCGCCCGCGTTCCAGCACAGCTCTTCCGTGGTCAGCCAGCCCATGCCTTGGACGAACCCGCCTTCGATCTGGCCCAGGTCGATCGCCGGATTGATCGAGCGCCCGACATCGTGCAGCAGATCGGCGCGCAGCAGCCGGTGCTCGCCGGTCAGCGTGTCGACCGCGACCTCGGACACCGCGGCGCCGTAGGCGAAATAGTAGAACGGCCGGCCGCGCGCGCGGGCGCGGTCGTACCAGATCTTGGGCGTCCGGTAGAAGCCGGTGGCCGACAGCTGGACCCGGTGCAGATGGGCGAGCCGGGCGAGCTCGGCGAAGCTCATGCTCTGCTCGCCGATCCGCACTCCGCCGTCCTGGAACCGCACCTGCTCCGGCGTCGTCTTGAAGTGGTCGGCCAGGAACTCGATCAGCCGTCCCTTGATCGTGCGCGCCGCCGCCAGCGCGGCCGCCCCGTTGAGGTCCGTCCCGGCCGATGCGGCGGTCGCCGAGGTGTTGGGCACCTTGCCGGTCGTGGTCGGAGTGATCTTGACCCGGTCGAGATCGATCTGGAACTCCTCGGCAACTAGCTGGGCGACCTTGGTCATGAGGCCCTGGCCCATCTCGGTGCCGCCGTGGTTCAGGTGCACGCTGCCGTCGGTGTAGACGTGCAGCAGCGCGCCTGCCTGGTTCAGGTGGGTCACGGTGAACGAGATCCCAAACTTGACCGGCGTCAGCGCGATGCCGCCCTTCAGGATCGGGCTCGCGGCGTTGAACGCTGCGATCTCCTCGCGCCGCTTGCGGTACTCCGAGGTGTTCACGAGTTCGTCGATCAGCTCCGGCAGGACGTTGTCCTGGACCCGCATGTGATAGGGCGTCACGTCGCGCCCCGGCCCGTAGAGATTGCGCCGCCGCACCTCGAGCGGGTCCAGGCCGAGCTCGCGGGCGATCGCGTCGATCGCCTTCTCGATGCCCATCATGCCCTGCGGGCCGCCGAAGCCGCGAAACGCGGTGTTGGATACCGTGTGCGTCTTGCAGCGGCGCGAGGTGATCCGCACGTTCGGCAGGTAGTAGGCGTTGTCGGCGTGGAACATCGCGCGATCGGCGATCGCCGCCGAGAGATCGGGCGAGAAGCCGCAGCCCGCCGCCTGCTCGAACGCGATCCCCTGGATCCGGCCCTGATCGTCGAACCCGACGTCGTAGTCGATCACGAAATCGTGGCGCTTGCCGGTGAGCAGCATGTCGTCATCGCGATCGAGCCTTAGCTTGACCGGACGCCGGGTGTGGTGCGCGAGCAGCGCCGCCAGGCAGGCGAACGGCGCCGCCTGGGTCTCCTTGCCGCCGAAGCCGCCGCCCATGCGCCGGACCTCGACCGTGACCGCATGGTGCGGCTTGGCCAGCACTTTCGCGATCAGGTGCTGCACCTCGCTCGGGTGCTGGGTCGAGCTCCACACCAGCAGGTCGCCCTCCTCGCTCGGCACGGCGAACGCGACCTGGCCCTCGAGATAGAAATGGTCCTGGCCGCCCGTCCTGATCCGCCCAATAAGGCGGTGCGGCGCGTCCGCCAGCGCCGTCTCGGGCTCGCCGCGGCGCATCTCATGCGGCGGCAGCACGAAAGACCTGCGGGCGAGCGCATCCTCGATGCTCAAGACCGCCGCGCGCTCGCGGTACTCGACCTCCGCCAGGCGCGCGGCGCGGCGCGCCTGCTCGACCGTTTCAGCAGCAACGGCGAACAGCGCCTGTCCGGCGTACTCGACCGCGCCGTCGGCGAGCAGCGGATCGCCCGGGAACACCGGGCCGACGTCGTTCACGCCCGGTATGTCCTGCGCCGTCACCACCGTCACCACCCCGGGCGCGCCGCGCACCTTGTTCAGGTCCATGCGGACGATCTCGGCGTGGGCGCGCGCGCTCAGGCCGACGGCGGCGTGTAGCATCCCGGCGGGCTCCGGCAGATCGTCGATGTAGAGCGCCTCGCCGGAAACGTGCTTCGCTGCCGAGTCGTGCGGCACGGCCACAGCGACGCCGCCGCGGATCGCCACTTCAGCCATGACTGCTCACCTCGAGCGCGAGCACACGCGCCGGGACCGCAGGCGCGCTCGTCTCGACCTGGAATTTGGTCAGCAAGTTCTGCGCGGCCAGCAGACGGTAAGCGGCGCTCGCCCGCATGTCCGAGATCGGCGCGAACTCCCGGGCGAGCGCCTCCCGCCCCCCTATCACGGTCGCCTCGGTCCACGGCCGGTCCCGCAGCGCCTGCTCGCACTGCGTCGCGCGCTTCGGGATGGCCGCCATGCCGCCATAGGCGATGCGCACGTCGGCCACCCTGCCCTTCGCCAGCCGGACATTGAACGCGCCGAGCAGCGCGGAGATGTCCTGATCGAAGCGCTTGGAAATCTTGTAGCACCGGAACTGCCACTCCCCCTGCGGCAGCGGCACGCGGATCAGCTCGACGAACTCGCCGGGCTCGAGCGCGGTCTTGCGGTAATCGAGGTAGAAGTCCTCGAGCGGCATCATGCGGCGCGCACTGCCCCTGCGCAGCACCAGCTCCGCGCCGAGCGCGATCAGGGCGGGCATGGAATCGCCGATCGGCGAGCCGTTGGCGACGTTGCCGCCGATCGTGCCGGAATTCCTGATCTGGACCGAACCGAGGCGACGGATCAGCTCGCCGAAATCGGGCCAGCGCGCGCCGATTGCTGCCGTCGCGTCGGTGTAGGTGACCGCGGCGCCGATCTCGAGATGGCTGGCGGTCGCCTCGATTCGCCGCAGCTCCTCGACCTCGCCGACGTAAATCAGCGTCTCGAGATCGCGGTGCTGCTTGGTGACCCATAAGCCCACATCGGTGCCGCCCGCGAGCAGACAGGCGTCCGGGAACTGCTCGCATAACGGAGCCAGCTCGTCGATCCGGCGCGGCGCGAAGTAGCGCTTGCCGCCATGCGCGAACGCCAGCCGCCCGTCGCCGCGGAAGGCCTTCAGCCGCCCGATCGTCTCCGGCTCGCGCGCGCCGAACTGATCACCTTCGCCAAGCTCGTACATCCGGCGCGCCGCCGCGACGATCGGCCGGTACCCGGTGCATCGGCACAGGTTGCCGGCGAGCACATCGAGGATGCGCTGCCGGGTCGGCGCGCTCTCCTCGTGGTAGAGCGCGAACAGGGACAACACGAAGCCCGGCGTGCAGAAGCCGCACTGCGAGCCGTGGCATTCGACCATGGCCCGCTGCACCGGGTGCAGGGAGCCGTCGGGGCCGCGCAGGTGCTCGACCGTGATCAGCTGCCTGCCGTCGAGCTGCGGTGCGAACAGGATGCAGGCGTTGACCGCGCGATAGCGGATGCGGTCGCCCTCGAGCTCGCCAAGCACCACCGTGCAGGCGCCGCAGTCGCCTTCGGCGCAGCCTTCCTTGGTGCCCGTCCGGCGCTCGACCTCGCGCAGCCAGTTGAGCACCGTAAGGTTCGGATCCAGGCTGCGCAGCTCGCGCGGCTCATGGCCCAGGAGGAAACGCACCGCCTCGGCCATCAGGTGCCCCGATACGTGCTGTAGCCGTAGGGTGCCAGCAGCAGCGGCACATGATAGTGCTGCTCGGGCGAAGCAATCCCGAAGCGGATCACCACGCGATCGAGAAACGCCGGATCGGCCAGCTCGATCCCGGCCTCGCGATAGTAGTCCCCGGCGTGAAACACGAGCTCGTAGACGCCCGCCGCCATCGCGGCGCCATCCAGCAGCGGGCGTGGGCAACGGCCGTCGGCGTCGGTGGTAGTGGCGCTGAGGAAACGCCGCTCATCCCCGAACGCGTACAGCTCGATCGTGATCCCGGCGCCCGGTCGACCGCGCGCGGTGTCGAGGACATGCGTGGTCAGTCTGCCCATGGCAATCGCCCCCATGGCAATCGCCCTCCATGGCAATCGCCCCCAGTGGCAATTGCCGAGTGTGCCGCCTAAGCTCAGCTTGTGTCCATGACGACGTGAGAACTGTTACCACAGCGAGAAATGTGATGGCTCCGGCCCGGATCTCCAGTGATGAGCTGCGGCGTCTGGAGCGCGACCGCTTCGTCGAGCTGTTCGGCGGGGTATTCGAGCACGCGCCCTGGGTCGCCGAGCAAGCCTTCGCCGCCGGCCCGTTCCGCAGCGCGGAGGCGCTGCATCGCACGATGGTCGAGGCGATGCGCCGGGCGCCGCGCGCGCGTCAGCTCGCCCTGATTCGCGGCCATCCCGATCTCGCGGGGCGCGCCGCCGTCCGCGGCGAGCTGACCGAGGCGTCCTCCGCCGAGCAGGCGGGCGCCGGGCTCGACCAGTGCACCCCCGCTGAGTTCCAGCGCTTCCGCGAGCTCAACGGGCGCTACCAGGCCAAATTCGGCTTCCCGTTCATCCTTGCGGTCAAGGGTATGAGCCGCATTGCAATTCTCGCCGAATTCGACCGGCGCCTCGCTAACTCGCCCGATACGGAGTTCGCGGAGGCGCTCGCTCAGATCGCGCGGATCGCGCGCTTGCGGCTCGACGATCTCATCGGCGCTTAAGCCGGCGGGCGGCAGCGGCCAGGCGTTCAGTCGCGTACTCGATCTCGAGAACCGTGGTGGTGCGGCCGAGCCCGATCCGGATCGAGCCCTGGATGTCCTCGTCGGACAAGCCGAGCGCGCGCAACACGGGCGATGGTTCCTGCGTGGCCGAGGCGCAGGCCGCGCCGGTGGCGAGCGCGAGCTCGGGCAGCTCGGCCAGCAGGTCCTCGGCGTCGATCCCGGGCAGGCAGAGGTTCAGGTTGTTCGGCAGGCGCGGTTCGGCGGCGCCGTTCAGCCGGACCTCAGGCAGAGCCTGGCGCAGCCTGTCGTAGAGTCGGTCGCGCAGGGCACGCACGCGCGCGGCCTCGGCGCCGAGCTCTCCCTGCGCCTGGGCGCACGCCTCGCCGAAGCCGACGCACAACGCCGTGGGCAGCGTGCCGGGGCGCAGTCCGCGCTCCTGGTTCCCGCCGGCGAACAGCGGAACGAGCCGCACGCCGCGGCGGATGTACAGCGCCCCGATGCCCTTCGGGCCGGACAGCTTGTGGGCCGACAGGCTCATCAGGTCGACGCCGAGCGCCGCCACGTCGAGCGGGATCCGTCCGGCGGCCTGGGCGGCATCGGTGTGCAGGAGAACGCCGCGTTCGCGGCACAGGTTGCCGAGTTCCGCAAGCGGCTGGACCACGCCGATCTCGTGGTTGGCGGCCATGATCGAGACCAGCGCGGTGTCCGGCCGCAGCGCCGCACGCAACTGATCCAGTTCGATCACACCGTCGGGTCGCACCGGCGCTTCCGTCACCTCGAAGCCCTCGCGCCGCAACGCACGGCAGGTCTCCAGCACGCATGGATGCTCGGTCGCGCAGGTCACGATGTGCCGCCGCTCGCCGGCCCGTACGGCGCCGCGGATCGCGAGATTGTTCGCCTCGGTCGCGCCGGAGGTGAATACGATCTCGTCGGGCAGGGCGCCGATCAGCGCAGCCACCTGCGCGCGCGCCTCGTCCACCGCCTGCTCGGCGGCCCAGCCGTAGGCGTGCTGCGCCGAGTGCGGATTGCCGAAGCGCTCGGTGAAATACGGCAGCATCGCATCAAGCGCGCGCGGATCAAGCGGGGTGGTCGCATGGTGATCGAGGTAGACCGGCAGCCGCAGCCGCTCGCCCCGGAACTCGACCGTGCGGAACGGCCCCGGCGCGCTCACCTCACCTGCACCCGTGCCCGTCTTCGCCATCCGAGCAGCGCCTGAAGTCCACGGCTCGACACCAATGCCGATGGTAGCTTGCGCGGCGGATGATCAAAAGCCGGCTGCGGTCGCAAACGGGTCGCGATCATGCGGCGCGCACATCGCACGCGGCCGCAAGCAGATCCGGCCGTGCCATGGCCCTGCACCGATCATTGCCAAGTTCGTTGGCCAGCGCGCCGGCGTCCCGTCCGCCACCTCTCCGCGGCGATTTCGACGGGGACACCCGCCGATGAGGCGCCGAGCGCGCTTCGAAACGTCTGACGAAGTGGCTTGCGACCCGGCGGCCGCGGACGGACCTCAGGTGCGCTTCATTGCGGCAGTCAAGAACGCGTCGCGGGCCATGAAGCGCTCGGCCGTGTCGTTGGGGCTCATCGCCAGCAGCACGAGCGCATACCCCGGCAGCTCGCACAACGCCTTCTTGATCGGCGTCATCCCGGCCTTGGCGGCCCATGCCGCCGCGGCCTTCGTAAGCGGCACGTGCCGGGTCAGCAGATAGGTCAGCGCCTGATGTGGGTTCGTCACCTCCTGGCGTTCGCCGAGTTCGAGCAACACCGCGGTGGCGATCGCCCTGCTCCAGGTGCAAAATCGTGCCAGCCGATCCTCCAGATCGGGCGTTGTCTGATCCTCGCCGAGCGGCGCCGCGCCGCCGATCAGCTCGGTCAGGCCGCTCGGGCGGAGCATTGCTTCGGCCTGCCGGAGGAAATAGGTGTCGAAGGCATCGGCGCGCCCGGCCCACGCCAGGAATTCCAGCCGCTGCGTCAGGTCAGCCGTCATCTGATGGGCTAAGCGCCAGCTGTCCGGCATCCTGCGCTGCAGGAACCGGCGGGCCTGGCTCGCCTGGGACAGTGGCGGCCGAACCAGCGTGAGGTGGCGATGGGGATCCAACGGCACGGACGCCCTCGTATCAATGACAACTAGCTATTCTACCTTTAGTAGAGCGATTCTACAATGGTTCCGTGATGGTTGTATGACAGGGGTCAAGGCGACACGACCTCGATCACCGGGTCGGATGCGATCATGCTCGCGAGCACGACCCGCGCGATACGACCGGACGCCTCGAGAGCCAGCCGTGCTGCTGCACGCGCCGCTTCTAGCGCTGTCTGATCGTCCACCATGTTGATGATCGGCACCACGGTCGCCGTGCCGACGCCATGAAGCGCACCGTGCTCCGAGCTCAGCAGCCGGGCGACGTGCTCGGGGGTCACGGCCTCGCCCGGACGCGCGCCGGTGACCGCGGCGACGCGCTCGAGACGGTGGGCCACGGCCTCGCTCAAAGGCTGGCCGAACACCCTGGCGGAGACCAGCGGCAACACGGTCGCGACGCCTGGCGGCAACACCGGCTCGCCCCTGGCGGGCGCCTTGATCCAGCGCATGCGCGCCCCGTCCGCCTTGATCAAAGTCACCTCGAACCGCCCGTGGTGGTGCAATCTCGCCACGTCTTCGGGGGGGACGCCGCCGATCCGGCCCGGTTTGGGCGGAGGCTGCGCGTAGACCACGACGCGTTTGTCGCGCCCGAGCCGGTCGAGCGCGCCCATCAGGTGGGCCCTTTCCGCGATCACCTGCTCGCCGAGCCATCTCGGCGGCGGCGCCATGGCCACGGTGCAGGTCAGCCCGATCCAGGCCGTGCCCGCGGCCAAATGGGCCTCGACCAGCCGATGGAGCGTGGTCTTCTTGCCGCCGGCGCCGCCCACGCAGATCAGACCGCGGCGCGCCGCCAGCACATCGAGCAGCGTTCGCGCCGCGGCTCGCGTAATGGCGCGCGGAGGAATCAGGCTGCGCTCGCTTGTTGCCGGCCCGCTCGCGGCCCCGTCGCGAGATGGTCGAGGGCGACGGCGACGCCGCTCGCGGCCAACGGAAAGCCGAAATCCTTCAGCCCCATCTCGATGCCGGACAGAGTGCCGGCGAGCATCAGGTCGTTGAAGTCGCCGAGATGGCCGATCCGGAACACCCGGCCGGCGAGCTTGCCCAGGCCGTTGCCGAGCGACAGGTCGTAGCGCTCGAGAATGGCCGCCCGGAGCGCGTCGGCATCGAGGCTGTCAGGCACCCGAACCGCGGTCAGCGAGCTCGAGTATTCCCGCGGATCCAGGCACAGCAGCTCGAGGCCCCAGGCGCGGACTGCCCCGCGCGTGGCCTCGGCGTGGCGCGCATGTCGGGCGAACACCCGCTCGAGGCCCTGCTCCTGCAGCATCGAGAGCGCTTCGCGCAGGCCGTAGAGCAGATTCGTCGCGGGCGTATAGGGAAACACGCCGTTGGCATTCGCGCTCAGCATCGCCTGCCAGTCCCAGTAGGACTTCGGCAGGCGCGCGTTCTTTGCGGCGGCCACCGCCTTCTCGCCGAGCGCGTTGAAGCCGAGGCCGGGCGGCAGCATCAGGCCCTTCTGCGAGCCGCCGACCGTGACGTCGACGCCCCACTCGTCGTGGCGGTAGTCGATCGAGGCGAGCGACGAGATCGTGTCGACCATGAACAGCGCCGGATGACCGGCCCGGTCGATCGCCGCGCGCACCTCGGCAACGCGCGAGGTCACCCCGGTCGAGGTCTCGTTGTGCACCACGCAAACCGCCTTGATCTCGCGCCCGCGATCGTCGGCGAGGCTGGCCCCGATCCGCGCGGGATCGACGCCGCGGCGCCAGTCGCCGGGCAACAACTCCACCACGAGGCCGAGCCGGCGGGCCATCTCGCACCAGAGCGTCGCGAAATGGCCGGTTTCCGCCATCAGCACCCGCTCACCGGGCGAGAGCGTGTTGACCAGCGCCGCCTCCCAAGCGCCGGTGCCGGAGGAGGGGTAAACGACCACCGGGTTTGCCGTCTTGAACACCGGCCGCAGGTCTTCCAGGATGCCCGCCGCGAGCCTGGCGAACTCGGGACCGCGATGATCGATGGTCGGACGGTCCATGGCGCGCAGAATGCGGTCCGGGACGTTCGTTGGCCCGGGGATCTGCAATAAGTGGCGCCCGCTGCGATGTCGCGCCGTCATGCCGGCCTCCCGCTCGGGCTCGTCCGTAAGGACAAGCCGATGCATTATGCATGGGTGGCAAGCCCGCACCAAGCAAGCGGGGTAGTATCTCAGTTCGAAATTCGGCAGAGTTTGAAAACCATGCCCACATCGTCGCGCTCTATACCTAGAAGCCCCATGCCTTCCGATCCCTCACTGCCAAGCCTCGTCCAACGCAACGCAAGCCCTTCCCTGCCAAACGTCGGAGCTATGCTGCTGCTCGCCATTATGTGGGGCCTCTCGATCCCGGTGACGAAGCTCGGCTTGGTGACAATGCCGCCGTTGACGCTGACGGCATTGCGGTTCGCCGTTGCCGTGCCGCTGCTGTTTCTCTTCGTGCTGGGAAGACAGCGGCTTCCGTGGCCGGCATTCCCGCAGGTGGCCGCGCTCGGAATCCTTGGCATTGGCGTAGGCCGGGTCACGCAAACTCTAGGCGTGGTCGGCACGTCGGCATCTGTCGGCACCATCATCTCCGCAACCATTCCGGTCTTCGTCGTGGTCTTCGCCGCGCTGCGCTTGAAACAGGCGGTATCCGGTCGGCAAGCATTGGGGCTGATGGCAGCCTTCGTCGGAATTGCGCTGGTCGCGTCGGGAAATGGGCGCGAGGCGCCTACCGCGTCCGAAACCACCGTGGCCGGTGTTAGTCTCATGCTGCTTTCTGCGCTCGCTGTTGCTTTCTACTACGTCTGGAGCTTCGAACTCACGAGGACGTATGGCACCGCCACTCTGGCGGCTTGGAGCACATTTTTCGGGTTCGTGGTGTTGTTGCCGTGGGCAGGCTGGGAGATGTGGCGGATTCCGTTCCAGGTCACCGCTGAGGCGCTCGGGGCGGCAGTCTACCTTGGTGTTGCGGTCACAGTAGCGGGCCTCTTCCTGTGGCTCCATCTGCTACGTACAGTGCCGGCTCGCACCGCAGCTAGCGTGCAATACCTTCAGCCCGTAGTGGGCATCGCCGCTTCATCTGCGATGTTCGGCGATCAGCTCGGGTTTCTCTTTATTGCCGGGGTGATTTTGATTCTGGGCGGCCTTGCACTCTCCATGGCCTCGCGCGCGAAGGCTCAGATTCCAAACTGAGACACTATGGCAAGCGGTGGAGAGATGCCGTTGGGCGCGCATGGCACGGTGATCACGGCGAATCCAGCATGGCCCTACTCTTAAAGCGTCGTCGCCTGAACGACGAGCGCTGCGATCCCGCCCTGGCGGAACGCCTTCGGCGCGAGATCGCGGGCGAGGTGCTGCTCGAGCCGTTCGATCGCGGCCGCTACAGCACCGACGCCTCGATCTATCAGGTCGAGCCGCTGGCCGTTGTGGTGCCGAGAACCGACGCCGACGTGCAGGCGGCGCTCGCGTTCGCGCATGAGTTCGGCGTGCCGGTGACGGCGCGCGGCGGCGGCACCTCGCAGGCCGGTCAGACGGTCGGCGACGGCCTGATCATCGACTACTCCAAGCATCTGGCCGAGGTGGTCGAGTTCGACCCGGCTGCGCGCACCGTGTGGGTTCAGCCCGGCGTCGTGCTCGACCGGTTGAACCGCTTCCTTAAGCCCCACGGCGTGTTCTTCCCGGTCGACATTTCGACCAGCAGCCGGGCGACGCTCGGCGGCATGGCGGCGAACAACGCATGCGGCGCGCGCTCGATCCGCTACGGCATCATGGTCGACAATCTGCTCGCGATCGACGGCCTGCTCGCCGACGGCGAGGCGGTCCGCTTCGGCGACGTGCCGGGCAACCTCGGCTCGAGCGGCGCCTCCGCCCGCTATCTCGAGCTGGTCCAGACCGTGCGCGCCATCGCGGATCGAGAGACGGCCGCGATCGCCGCCGGATTTCCCAAAGTCCTGCGGCGGGTCGGCGGCTACAATCTCGATCGCGTCCATCCGGCCGGGCACAACATGGCGCAGCTCCTGGTCGGCTCGGAAGGCACCCTTGCCCTGTTCCGCCGGCTGCTGCTGAAGCTGCAGCCGCTGCCGCGGCATCGGGTGCTCGGCGTGTGCCATTTCCCGACCTTCTACGAGGCCATGGCCGCGACCAAGGCGATCGTCGGGCTTGGGCCATCGGCGGTCGAGCTGGTCGACCGCACCATCCTGGAGCTCGGGCGCCAGATTCCCGCATACCGGCCGCTGATCGAGCGCTTCGTGCGCGGCGCGCCGGATGCGCTCTTGCTGGTCGAGTTCGCCGGTGACGAGCCGGAGCCGCCGATCGCCCAACTGCGGCGTCTGCGCGAGCTGATGGCCGATCTCGGCTTCCGGGGCGCTGTGGTCGAGGCAACCAAGCCCGCCGCCCAGACCGCGATCTGGGACGTGCGCAAGGCCGGGCTCAACATTGTCATGTCTATGAAGGGCGCCGGCAAGCCGGTGTCGTTCATCGAGGACTGCGCGGTGCCGCTCGAGCATCTCGCCGACTACACCGCGCGGCTGACCGAACTGTTCGCCCGGCACGGCACGAGCGGCACCTGGTACGCCCACGCCGCGGTCGGCTGCCTGCACGTGCGCCCGATCCTCAATCTGAAACAGGAGAAGGACGTCAGGGCGATGCGCGCGATCGCCGAGGAAGCATTCGCCATGGTGCGCGAATACAAGGGCGCCCACTCCGGCGAGCACGGCGATGGCCTGGTGCGCTCCGAGTTCCACGAGGCGATGTTCGGCGACCGGCTGGTGCGCGCCTTCGAGCAGGTCAAGAGCGCGTTCGATCCGGCGGGGGTGCTGAACCCCGGCAAGATCATCGGCGCGCCGCGCATGGACGACCGCACGTTGTTCCGCTATCCGCCCGGCTACGGCGCCCTGCCGATCGAGACCGCGCTCGACTGGTCGGCCTGGGGCGGTTTTCTTGGCGCCGCCGAGATGTGCAACAACAACGGCGCCTGCCGCAAGGACGAGCCCGGCGTGATGTGCCCGTCCTACCGCGTGACCAAGGACGAGGAGCACGTCACTCGAGGTCGGGCCAATACGCTTCGCCTGGCGTTGTCCGGCCAGCTCGGGCCCGACGCGCTGACCGGCGCCGCGATGGCCGCGACGCTCGATTTGTGCGTGGCGTGCAAGGCGTGCCGGCGCGAATGCCCGACCGGCGTCGATGTGGCGCGCATGAAAATCGAGGTAATGCATCAGATGCGCCGCAACCGCAGCCTGCCCTTGCGCGAACGCGTGATCGCGTATCTGCCGCGCTACGCCCCATTCGCAAGCCGTGCCCGTTGGCTGTTGCATCTGCGCGATCGCGTGCCGGGCGCCGCCGCCGTTTCCGAACGGGCGCTCGGGTTCAGCGCGCGACGCTCGCTGCCGCGCTGGCATCCGAACCCCTATCGCCCCAGATCGAACGGCCAATCTCTCGGCGGGGACGGGCGCGACGTGATCCTGTTCGCCGATACCTTCACCACCTGGTTCGAGCCGGACCACGCGCGGGCCGCGGTTACCGTCCTCGAAGCCGCCGGTTACCGGGTGCACACGGCGCACCCGACCGAGCGTCGGCCGCTCTGCTGTGGCCGGACCTTCCTTGCGGCCGGGCTGGTCGAGGAGGCGCGACATGAGGCGCGCGCGACCCTCGCTGCGCTCAGCCGCTTCGTCGAGGCCGGCGTGCCGGTCGTCGGCCTCGAGCCCTCATGCCTGCTCACCATGCGCGACGAGTTCGCAGCGCTCCTGCCGGGCTCCGCAGCCACGGCGCTCGCCGACCGCGCCCTGCTTTTGGAGGAGTTCCTCTGGCGCGAGCACGAAGCCGGACGATTGAGCCTGCCGCTGCGCGCGAGCGGCCGGCGGCGGGCGCTGGTGCACGGCCATTGCCACCAGAAGGCGTTCGGCGCGATGGATGCGCTGACCGGCTGTCTCGGCCTGGTGCCCGAGCTGGACGTTCAGGTGATCGAATCGAGCTGCTGCGGCATGGCGGGCGCGTTCGGCTACGAGGCCGAGCACCATGCGATATCACTGCGGATGGCGGAGCTTTCGCTGCTGCCGGCGGTGCGCGCCGCGGAGCCCGACGCGCTGATCATTGCGAACGGCACCAGCTGCCGGCATCAGATCCATGACGGCGCCGGGCGCGACGCGGTGCATGCTGCCTGCGTGCTCGCGCTCGCCCTGGACGCCGGCTCGCCTGCCGCGCGGCACCAGCAAACCGATGGGGGACCGGACCTCAGCTGGCCGCCTGCAGCTGCGCGCCCAGGCGCTGCGCCGGCAGCTCGACGTTGATGTCGAGCATCGACACCTCGGGGCCCCGCTCGACCTCGATCGACACCTTGTCATCGTCGATCTCGACGTATTTCTTGATCACCTGCATGATGTCCTGCTGCAGCTGCGGCAGGAAATTCGGCCACGCGCTGGTGCTGCTGCGCTCGAGCGCCAGCAGGACCTGCAGGCGCTCCTTGGCCGTGTCCGCGCTGCGTGGGGGCGCCGCGCGGAACAGGCTGAGGAACTTCACCCCGCTGCCCCGAAGCGATCGTTGAAAAATGCTCACGCGCTCCTCCGCCACAGACGGTTGAAGAAGCCAAAGCCAAACGCGCCGCTCTTCTCGGCAGCGACGAACCGATACTCGAGATGCTGACCGAGATACCGAGCGACCGCGTCGCGGTAGGCTTGGCCCGCCTTGGATTCCTGGTCGAGCACGACCGGCGCTCCGACATTCGACGCCTGGAGCACCGATTCTGATTCGGGAATGACGCCGAGCAGCGGCAGGGCGAGCATCTCGATCACGTCCTCGACCTTCAGCATCTCGCCGCGCTTGACCCGTTCGACGTCGTAACGGGTGATCAGCACGTGCGATCTGACCGGATCCTCGTTGCGCTCCGCCCGGCGCGATTTGCTCGCGAGGATGCCGACCATGCGGTCGCTGTCGCGGATCGAGGACACCTCCGGATTGGTCACCACGATCGCCTCGTCCGCGAAGTAGAGCGCGGTCTGCGCGCCGTGCTCGATGCCGGCCGGGCTGTCGCAGACGATGTAGTCGAAATCGTTCTTCAGCTCCTCGATCACCTGCTCGACGCCCTCGCGGGTGAGGGCGTCCTTGTCGCGCGTCTGCGACGTCGCGAGCACCTGGAGGCCCTCGACGCGCTTGTCCTTGATCAGGGCCTGATTGAGCTTGGCGTCGCCGTTGATCACGTCGATCAGATCGAACACGACGCGGCGCTCGCAGCCCATGATCAGGTCGAGATTGCGCAGGCCCACGTCGAAGTCGACGACCACGGTCCTCTTGCCCTGCAGCGCCAGGCCGGTGCCGAACGCCGCCGCGGACGTCGTCTTGCCGACGCCGCCCTTGCCCGAGGTGACCACGATGATGGTTGCCAAGTTTCTCCTCCTACAAGCCGAAGTCTGGAGTCCTCGTCAGGGGAGAGGCTCCATCACGAGCGCGCCGCCCAACCAGCAGATCTGCACGCCCTTGCCCATGAACCGCGCGTCGATGTCCTCGTTGACCAGCCACACGCCGGCGACCGAGACCAGCTGCGCCTCGAGCTTGTGGCAGAAGATGCGCGCACCGCGGTCGCCTTTGACCCCGGCATGCGCCCGCCCGCGCAGTCTGCTGTAGACGTGAACATGGCCGTCGGCGGCGACCTCGGCGCCAGGGCTGACCGGCGCCAGCACGATCAGATCGCCGTCCTCGGCGTAGATCTGCTGCCCGGCGCGCACCGGTTCGCTCACGACGATCGAGGCGCTGCGGCGCGGCGCCGGATCGTCGGGCGGGCTCGGCGTCTGCTCCGGCGCGGCCTCCTCCGGCGTCGTCTTGGCGGGTCGCCCGGACGGCAACAGGGCGAGCCCCGCATTCACCGCCATGTGGCTCCAGGCTTCGTCGCCGTTCTGCAACCCGACCGGCACCAGATGCTGCTGGCGGAGGCGGCGCGCGAATTCCGCCAGGTTCAGCGGCGGCTGGCCGGCGACCGCGCCCGCATCCACGACGATCGGCGCGTGCCGGAAGAACTTGGGAGACCGGGCGAGCGCCTGCTGCAGCACGAGGAAAAACCGCTCGTCGCGCGGCTGGATCAGCTTGAGCGCGAGCAGCGTCTGCAGCTGGGCGCGGATCTGAAACAACTCGGGGGAGTCATCGACTTGCACCGGCTCGCCTCCCGGCGCTCCGGCCAGCGGCTCGGCAGCGTACATGCGGTCGGACAACCCCTTTGCCCATCCGGGATTGGATCCATCGCAGCATCTCTCAATAATTCCGAACGGTCAATGGCTCTGTGGCGTGACGGCGGCAGAATTTTTTCCACAGGGCTGCCGGCGCACGCTGACACCCAGCCTCAACCTGCCTCCCACAATATGTGGTATCCGATGCGGTCGCGGCAGACAGGCTGTCGTTGTTCAGGCCTGGCGGTCCGCAATCCAGCCAACCGGCAGTGGCAGATGACGATCTGTGACAAGTTCAGTGCTGTTGACGAATTATGACCTGACTCACGCGCTTATCTCGCTAATCAGACTGAACAATATTGCAATTATATTACCGGTCCTTTCAACTTATCTTGATCGCTACTTCGCGTGGCAGGCGGGCCTGACGCCAACGCGGATTGACGAGTCACAACCTCCCGTAGCAGTCTTGTCCCGGTGGCTCGATACGGCCGCGCGTGCGGCGGCACGCGTCGGACTTGCCGCCCTGGAGCATCGGCCCGGGCAGAATGCTCCATGCACCGGCCGCTCAGGGGCTGAAGGAGCGTCAATGGGCAACCCGAACGGTACCGTTCCGCCCGTCGCGGTGGTGGTGCGCCGGGGCGAGCGGATCGAGAGCGAGCACCGCGTCGCCTACGCCGTGGCCGATGCCTCCGGCCGGCTGCTGGACGCCGCGGGCGACGTCGATCGGGCCGTCTTCCCCCGCTCCGCGATCAAGCCGATGCAGGCGCTTGGCCTGGTCGAGAGTGGCGCCGCCGATCGCTTCGAAATCAGCGAGCAGGAGCTCGCGCTGGCCTGCGCCTCCCATTCGGGCGAGCCGATCCACGTTGCGCTGGTGCAGGCGTGGCTCGCGCGCCTCGGGCTCGACGGCTCGGCGCTGGAATGCGGCGCCCACCCGCCGCTGGATGCTCCGTCTGCCCGGCGCCTTGCTGCCGAGGGGCGGCGGCCCGAACGGGTGCACAACAACTGCTCCGGCAAGCACGCCGGCATGATCACCGTCGCGCGCCATCTGAGGGCGCCGATCGCCGGCTACACCCGGGCGGATCACCCGGTACAGCGCCTGGTCGCTGACATCCTGTGCGCCATGACCGGGCTGGCCGAGCTGCCGGCGCCGGCGATCGATGGCTGCGGCGTGCCGACCTGGCCGATCCCGCTTGGCCGGCTTGCCGCCGCGCTGGCCCGCTTCGCCCATCCGGACGGGCTGCCCGCCGCGCGAGCGAGCGCGTGTACGCGGCTGCGGGCCGCGATGTCGGCCCATCCGCATCTCGTCGCCGGCACCGGCCGCGCATGCACCGAGATCATGACGGCAGCGCCGCACGTCCTGGTCAAGACCGGAGCCGAGGGCGTGTACGCCGCGTGCCTGCCCGAGCGCCGGCTCGGTCTGGCGCTCAAGGTGGAGGACGGGGCGGCGCGCGCCGCGCCGATCGCGTTGCTCGCGCTGCTCGAGGCCTTGGGCGTTCTCGACGACCAGGCCGTAGCGGCCTTGGCGAGGCACCTGCGGCCGGAGCTGTACAACCATGCCCGCGTGGCAATCGGACGGATCGAGCCGGCGCCGGGCTGGCCGGCGCGCGGCAACGCTCTTAAGCCGGGGGCAAGCCCGTGCTAGTAGCATGGCCCGATGGAGGAGCATCTCAGTCTCGCCCCGTTCGCGCTGCTGTTGGTCGGCACGGTGGTGAGCGGGCTGTTGCTCGCGGCGCTGCGCCAGCCGCCTCTGGTCGGCTACATCATCGCCGGCGCGATTTTCGGTCCCTCCGGGCTCGGCCTGATCAGCGATCGCACGGTGATCGACACCTTCGCCGCTCTCGGCGTCCTGGTGCTGCTGTTCGTGGTCGGCACCCATCTGTCGCTGCGCGCGTTCAAGAACATCTACCGTACCGCGATCGGGGCGACGCTGATCCAGATCGTGGTCAGCGTCTTGCTGATGCTGCTGCTCGCGCAGTTGTTCGGCTGGCAGCACCAGCGCGCGATCTTCTACGGCTTCTGCCTCGCGCTCAGCAGCACCGCGGTCGGCATCAAGATCCTCGAGGACATCGGTGAGCTACGCACCGAGACCGGGCGCTGCGCGGTCGGCGTGCTGATCGCGCAGGATCTCGCCGTGGTGCCGATGCTGATCATCATCGTCGGCCTGTCCAGCGAGGCGGGCGTGGAGCTTGGCCCGCTGCTGCTCAAGCTGGCGATTGCGGTCGCAGCGCTGGCCGCGCTGATCTGGTGGCTCAGCCGCCGCCACCGCGTGCACCTGCCCTTCCGCGGCCTGCTGGTGCGCTACGCGGATCTGGCGCCGGTCGCCGCGCTGGCGCTGTGCGTGATCGGCGCCGCGCTCAGCAACGCGCTCGAGCTGTCGGCGAGTCTGGGCGCCTTCCTTGCCGGCCTGTACGTCGGCAACACCACCGAGCGCGCGCTCATGGTCCGGGCAATGGAGCCGATCCAGAGCCTGCTCGTGATGATGTTCTTTCTCTCGATCGGTCTCCTGCTCGACCTGAAATTCGTGTCGACCCACGTCGGCACGGTCCTGCTGCTGATCGGCTTCGTTTTCCTGATCAACAGCGGCATCAACGTGCTGGCGCTGCGCGCGGTCGGCGAGCACTGGCGCATCGCGGTCGTCGCCGGCTTCGCGCTCGCCCAGGTCGGCGAGTTCGCGTTCGTGCTGTCGCAGACCGCCGTATCGAACCGCCTGATCGGCGAGGAAGCGCAGCGCGTCGTGGTCGCGGTGATCGCCATGACCATGATGATCAGTCCCTTGTGGCTGGAGCTCGCGCGGCGCCTGCATGCCTTGCGCGCCGCGCCGACCGAGGGCCTGACCAGCCTGGTCGCACGCATGTGGCGCGACGAAGGACGCCTGTTCCGGATGCGCTCGGAGCGCGCGGTCAGGCAGGGCAGCCGGATCGTCCAGTCGCTCAGCAACGGTCTTGAGCGCGCGCTCCGCTCGGCGCGTCAGGAGCCGGGGCCACGCCCGCGCCCCGAGCCGGCGGTGGCGGAGCGCCCCGTGGAGCCCGGGCGGCCGCCATGAGCGTGGCCGTCTCGCTCACGGGCGTCCGGCTGATCGCCGGGGTCGATGAGGTCGGGCGCGGGCCGCTCGCCGGTCCGGTGGTCGCGGCCGCGGTGATCCTGCGGCGCCCGCTCGAGGGACTCGCCGATTCCAAGATCCTGTGCGCCGAGGAGCGCGAGCGGCTCGCAGGTCTCGTGCGCGCTGAGGCGCGGATCGGCATCGGCGCAGCCTCGGTCGCCGAGATCGACCGGATCAATATCCTTCGGGCCAGCCTCCTCGCGATGCGCCGCGCCGTGCTGCGCCTCGGCTGCCTGCCGGACCTCGCGCTGATCGATGGCAAACACGCCCCCGAGCTGCCCTGCCCGGTCGAGACGATCGTCGACGGCGACGCGCTGGTGCCGGCGATCAGCGCCGCCTCGATCGTCGCCAAGGTGACCCGCGACCGGCTGATGCGGCGGCTGGCGGAGCGCTATCCGGGATACGGCTGGGAGACCAACGTGGGCTACGCCACCAGCGCGCATCGCGAGGCGATCTGGCAGCTCGGCGCGTGCTGTCACCACCGGCGCAGCTTCGCCCCGGTCCAGGGCACCCTGTTCTAGCTCGACCTGGCAGTCCCCTGTCCCCGGGTCCTGGCCGCAGCTCGACGTGGGGAGTCGCTGGCGCAGGGTCCCGGCCGCGGCTGGCGCGCACGGATTCCCAGGGTCGCATGGACCAGCCGACTCTGGCAGGTTACGAGTCGATGGTTGGCCAAAAGTTAACCGGACCGCCTCCGCAGATCACGGTCGGCGGCGCGGCCGACCTGGCGGCGCTGGAGACGCTCGGCCTCTGCAAGAGCTTCGGCGCGCTGCGGGTCGCTGACGGCATCGATTTCCGCTTGCCGCCTGGCGCGCGCCACGCGCTGATCGGGCCGAACGGCGCCGGCAAGACCACGCTGCTTAACCTCATCACCGGAGCGCTGCGGCCGAGCGCCGGCCGGATCCGCCTGCGCGGCACCGATATCACCGATCTGCCGCAGCACGCGCGGGCGCGGCTCGGGCTGGCCCGCACCTTCCAGATCAACCAGCAGTTCAATGCGCTCGCGGTGATCGACAACGTCGCGCTCGCGATCGCCGAGCGGACCGGGGCGAGCCGGCATTTCTGGCGCCCGCTGGGGCGCGACGATGCCCTCCTCGATGAAGCATTTGAGCTGCTCGACACGCTCGGCTTGGCGTCGGTCGCGCTGCAGCCGGTCCGCACCCTGCCCTATGGCGATCAGCGCATCGTCGAGATCGCGATCGCCTTGGCCGCGCGCCCGCGCATCCTCCTGCTCGACGAGCCCACCGCCGGCGTGCCCGCGGCCGACACCCGCGCCATTCTCGACGCGATCGAGCAGCTGCACCACGACATTGCCGTGCTGATCGTCGAGCACGACATGGACCTGGTCTTTCGTTTCGCCCGGCGCATCACGGTGATGGTCGGCGGCGCGATCCTGACCGAGGGCACGCGCGAGGAGATCGCCGCCGATCCGCGGGTCCGCGCCGCCTACCTCGGCCAGCGCCAGCATGGCTGAGCGGGCGACGCACCTGGAGCTGTCGGGCGTGCGCGCCGGCTACGGGGCCACCGTGGTCCTCGACGCCTTCGATCTGCGCATCGGCCGCGGCGAGTGCGTCGCGCTGCTCGGCCGTAACGGCGTCGGCAAGTCGACGCTGCTCGCGACCGTCATGGGCCACGCGACTTTGCAGGGCGGGGCCATTCAATTCGCCGGCCAGGACATCGGCCGCTGGCGCCCGCACCGGCGCGCGCGCGCCGGGCTCGGCTGGGTGCCCCAGGAGCGGGAGATCTTCCCCTCGCTTGCGGTACGGGACAACCTCGCGGTGGCGAGGCGGCCCGGCCCCTGGACCTTGGCGCGCGCGTTCGAGCTCTTTCCCCGACTGCGCGAGCGGGCCCGCCATCCCGGCCGCGCGCTGTCCGGGGGCGAGCAGCAGATGCTGGCGATCGCGCGCGCGCTGGTCGGCAACCCGTCGCTGTTGCTGATGGACGAGCCGTTCGAGGGACTCGCGCCGATCGTGGTCGAGGAGCTGGCGGGCGTGATCGCGCGTCTGCGCAAAGGTGGCGCCATGACCATGGTGCTGGTCGAGCAGCGCACCGAGGTCGCCCTCGAGCTCGCCGAGCGGGCGGTCGTCATGGCCCGCGGCAGCGTGGTGTTCGACGGCACCGCTGCGCGCCTCAGATCTGATCCGGACCTGCTGCACGCCCTGGTCGGCGTCGGCTGACGAACGCGTGGTCGCCGCACGGTCACGCCTCGGCGCCGAGGTGCGCCGCCGCGGATGCCCCGCGGCCCGCCTGTGCCTCGACGTCCTTCGGCCAGGCGCGCTTGATGCACAGCCACTGCTCCGGCCGCTCGCGGATCCATTGCTCGAACAGGCGATTGAGGTCGGCCATCATCTGTACCGCCCGGTCCTTGTCCGAGGCGAGCGCGGGATCCGGCCGGATCGGCTCGTGGACGATGAGGCGGAAGCGCGCCGGGCCGACCCGCTCGACGCGCGCCGGCACGAGGGCGCAGCCGAAGCGGAGCGCGAGCCGGGCCGGCGCCAGCGTGGTCAGCTTGTCGAGGCCGAAGAACGGTACCGGGACGCCGTCGTCGTCGCGGGTATCGACCACGAGGCCGACCGAGCGGCCCTCCGCGAGCTCGCGCAGCAGATGCCGGGCGCCCTCGTCGAGGCTCACCAGGCGGCAGCCCAGCGCCTCCCGCCGGCGGCGCAACATGCGATCGATGAAGGGATTTCTGCTCGGCGCGTAAATGACCGTGATCGGAAAGCCATGGTGGCCGGCCGCCGCCGCGGACAGCTCCCAGTTGCCCACGTGCGCCGTCACGAAGATGCCGTTCCTCCCGGCGCCGCGGTAGCCAGCGACGTCCCACTTCTCGACCACCTCGAAATGGCCGTCGAAATCGTCATGGCAGATCGCCTTGAAATGCGGGTATTCGGCGAGGACCGCGCCGGCGTTGCTCCAGATTTCGCGCAACAGCTCAGTCTGTTCGGCTTCGCTCAGATTGGGGAACGCCAGGCGCAGATTACGCTCGATCTGCCCGCTCTTGCCCAGGCTCGGCCCGAGCCGTCTGAACAGACGCTGACCGAAGGCGGACGCCGTGTCCGGTCCGAGGCGGGCGCAGATCGACCAGTACAAGGCCAGGAGCCCCGCCTCCATGCGCCAGCGCGCCCGCCGCAGCGCGGGCACCCGGTCGATCCGCTTGCGCAGCGCAGGGTTCAGAAACAGCGCCGCCACGGCGAAGTCCTGATCGGAGCTCGGCGCCTGGACGCCGCGACTTTATGGTCCGGCGCGCGTCAGCTGCGCCGTCTGTGCCGGGACATCCCCCGTTGACGGCGCCTGCCATGCCGGGCGTTGCCGCCGGCGCGCCGCCCGCGCTGCGGCGCGCTTTTGCCCCGCCCTGACCACACGGCTGTAGGTGGACATCGAGGGATCGAAGATGAACTTCAGCAATACCGCGGTCCAGGACTGATAGGACTTCAGGCTGTCGTAATATTCGGGCGCGAGCCGTTTCAGCTTGGGCAGGTTGTTCCAGGGAATGCCGGCGAAATCGTGATGCTCGTTATGATAGCCCATGTTGAAGCAGGTGCGATTCAGCGGACCATAATACGAATAGGTCTCCTGCCCCTTCCTGGTCTCGTAATGCTCCTGGATCCAGCGGCCGCCGACGGGATGCAGCCCGAGCGCGAAGAACGTGGACAGCGCCAGATAGGCGAGCGCCTTGGGCCCCAGCACGAGCCAGATCAGCACGTCGACGGCAGCGATCACCAGGACATTGGCGATGATCCACCGGTCGAGCGCTTTGACCCCCTTCACCTTGAGCGGACGCAGCGCCTGCGACAGCCCGAGCAGCGCCACCCACAGCGCCTTGCGCCAGGCGGAATCCCGGACCAGGCGGCCCTCGGCGTGGCAGACGATGTCGGGATCCATTTCGTAATCGCCGAGATGTTGATGGTGCAGCAGGTGATACTTGCGAAACGCCATCGCGCTGGGAAAAGCGAGGGCAAAATCGCAGAACATCCCGAGCAGGTTATTGTACAGCTTCTTGCGGAATACGAGGTTGTGCGTACACTCGTGGATCAGCACGTAAAGCGCGTGGTTGACAAAGGCGCCGAACAGATAGGCCGCGAGCAGGAGCCACAGCCACGACAGGTCGCGCACCAGATACGCCGCGAGCCATTGCGCGCTCACCAGCCCGATCGCCCACAGCGCCGAGGTCGGATTGGCTCCGATCAGGCGTCGCACCTCGGGATGTCTGGCCATGATCTCGCGCGCCCGCTGCCGATGCACGGGATGACCGTCCAAGTAGCTGAAGTCGAGCGGCATCGCCAAGTTCCGTGAACGGGAAGATCCTGGTCGCGATCGGGTGGACTCGCCCCCTGTACCACGACTGTTGATGCGCGCCTATATGACTCAGGCCTCGACCCGAATCCACCCCCCAGACGGTTGGGCCGATACTGGCGGTACCGCGCGCTTCCGGCGCAACCACTGCCGCCAGCCTGCCGCCTCGGCGCGTGGCCGCCGGGACGGATGCCTGCGGCGGTGACGGTCAGCGACGTTTTTTGCCGTCGAGGCGCGGTTCGTCTATCAACGCCGCTTCGACCCGCATGCCTCGCAGAGCCCGGCCGTCCGGCGCGGCGGCGGGCGGCGCTATGCCGCAGGCGGGTCCGACCGAAGAGGGCTCTGCCGCCGGTGTCGACCCGTCACGCGCTGCCCGCGCCAGGCACGTCTGCCGCCCTGCTGGTATCGGTCCTGGCGCCGTTCGCGCTCGGCTATTTCCTGTCGTATCTGTTCCGCGCGGTCAACGTGGTGGTCGGGCCGGATCTGGCCGCCGATCTCGGCCTGAGCGCGGCCGAGCTGGGCCTGCTCACGTCTGCCTATCTGTTTCGCGTTCGCCCTGTTCCAGCTCCCCCTCGGCGTCCTGGTCGACCGCTTCGGGCCGCGCCGGGTGCAGGCGGCATTGCTCGCGTGCGCGGCCGCGGGCTCGTTGCTGTTCGCGCTCGGCCACGGCATCGCGACGCTCGCCTCCGCCCGCGCGCTGATCGGCCTCGGCTTCGCCGGCGGGCTGATGAGCGGCTTCAAGGCGGTGGTGCTGTGGCTGCCGGAGTCGCGCCGCGCGCTCGCCAATGCCGTCATCATGTCGTTCGGTGCGCCCGGCGTCCTGGTCGCCACGGTGCCGACCGAGCTCGCGATCGCTGCAATCGGCTGGCGCGCGGTGTTCGTCGCTCTCGCGGCGATCACATGCGCGATCGCGACCCTGATCTCGGTCGCCGTGCCGGAGCAGGGCGCGAGCGCGGCGGCCGAGCGGTGGTCAGGCCAGATCGCGTCTTTGCTCCGCATCCTGCGCGACCCCGTGTTCTGGCGCCTCGCGCCGCTGCTCGCGACCACCGCGGGCACCCACATCGCCATCCAGACGCTGTGGGCCGGCCCGTGGTTTCGCGATGTCGCCGGCTTGGACCGCATCGGCGTGACCAATCACCTGATGGCCATGGCGGTCGCGTTTAATCGGCATTCTGCTGTCCGGCGGGGTCGCCGACTGGTTCGTCCGGCGCGGCGTTGATCTCCTGACCGTGATGCTCGGCTTTCTCGTCCTGTTCCTCTGCTCCGAGCTCACGATCCGTGCTGCAATGGACCTCGCTCAACCTGCCGATCTGGGTCGTGTTCGGCATGACCGGGCCAGGTCGGGGTGCTCGCCTATCCGTGGCTGTCCTCGCATTTCGGAACCGGCCAGTCGGGCCGCGCCACCACCGCGATGAACCTCATCCTGTTCCTGTTCGCGTTCGGCGCGCAGAACGCGATCGGCGCGATCATCGACCTGTTCGGGGCCGCCCCGGCCGGCGGCTACGACCCGCGCGGCTATCAGGTCGGCTTCGGCGTGTTCCTCGGCGCGCAAGTCCTTGCGCTGCTCTGGTATCTCCTCGGCCGGCGCTCGCTGATCGCCGCGGCGCGCAGACGGCCAGCTATGTGACACCGCCATCGTCTCCGGACATGCGGCCCGTTCGAGCGCAGCGAAGCCATCCAGGAATTCGCCCACGCCCGCACGCTGGCTCGCTTCCTCGGTCGGCTCCTCGCGACGACGGCAGGAGCCCTGCCGCAGCCTGCATCCGCAGGCAGCGGTCGGTCCGGATGCGCAACCCCGGTGTGCCTCAGCTACTCGCCCCTTGGTCTGCTTCGAGCGGGCAGTTCGTACCGGGACGTCGCCCGCTGCGCGCGCCGAGGGCCGCTGTCCTGCCGGTCAGTTGGGCACGGCCAGCTCGGTCCGACTCCGGGTCCCCGCAGCCGCCGGGGCAACCGGGCTTGACGCGACCAGTACCCGGTTGCGACCCGCGCGTTTGGCACGGTACAGGGCTTCGTCGGCGCGCTGGATCACTCTGGTCAGCGGCTCGCCCGGCACGTACTGGGCGCAGCCGATCGACATGGTGATGTGGCCGAGATCCAGCCCGTTCACCTTCGAGCGGATGCGGTTGCTCGCCACGGTCTGGCGGATCTGCTCCGCCAGCTGGCGCGCCCCTTCCAAGTCGGTCTGCGGCAGGATCAAGGCGAATTCCTCGCCGCCGTAGCGCGCGGCCATGTCGCGCCCCTTGACCGAGCGGGTGAGCACCTGGGCGACCAGACGCAGCACCTGGTCGCCGACCTGATGGCCGAACGTGTCGTTGAACTGCTTGAAATGATCGATGTCGGCGAGCAGCAGCGACAGCGGTTGCCCGCTCGCGCCCGCATCGTCCGCGGCAGCGCGCAGCTCGTGATCGAAGTACTTGCGATTGGCGATCCCGGTCAGGCTGTCGATGCTGGCCTCGCGCTGCGCGCTCGCCAGATCGGTGCGCAACCCCTCGATCTGGCGCGAGGTCTGCCCGAGCTGCGTCTCCAGCTGCAGCGTCCGGCGCTGCATCTGCCGGGTCGCATCCAGGATCTCGCCGACCAGGGCGCGCAGCTCGCGGGTCTCCGCCTGCTTGCTCAGCGCGTCGCCAAAGGCGACCAGCTTGCCCGCGTAGCCGGTCGCGTCGCGGGTCATGCCGCCGACGTGGCTGAGCAGCTCGGCCATGGTCGTCTCGATCCGCTGGCACGTCTCGTTGAGCAGGCGCAGCTGGCGGCCGGTGCCGAAGAAGCGATCGTGCAACTCGGCCAGAATGTCGTCGCTGAACCCCTCGCCCCGGCTTTCCAGGGCCGCCACGCGCCGGCTCAGCTCCGGGTAGCAGCCGGAGCAGTGGCTGTACCAGATCAGATAATTGTTGGGGGTCGGCGCGATGCGATGAACGGCCATGGCGGCCAGCGCAGCCTTGGCGAACTGCTCGGCGTGCTCGATCGAATCGATCGTGATCATCTCATGTGCGGCTACGTCGGTGCGGGTTGCCATGAACGGCTTAGGCGTATTTGGTTAACGCCGGAATAACGCCTCGCGGGAAGTAGGGTTCCGCTGCGAGCCCTGTCCTACAGCCGGTCGCGCAGGCCGTAGTAGAGCATGCCCGCGACCAGCGCCGGGCGGCGCAGCAGCGTCCCGCCGGGAAACCGTCGCACCTGCAAATCGGCCATGACGTCGAAGCGCTCGGCGGTCCCGGCGATCGCCTCCGCGATCAGCTTGCCCGCCAGCGTAGCCAGCGCGATGCCCTGGCCCGAATAGCCGTGGGCGACGAAGACCTCGGGGGCGAGGCGGGCGAAGTGCGGCAGGCGCGAGCGCGTGATCGCGAGCGTGCCGCCCCAGCCGTACTCGATGGCGACGCCGGCGAGCTGCGGAAACACGCGCAGCATGTAGCTGCGGACGAAACCTTTGATGTCGTCCGGGAAACGGGGGCCATAGCTCTCGCCGCCGCCGAACAGTAGCCGATGATCGGCGCTGAGGCGGAAGTAATCGGTCACGAACCTGGTGTCCGAAACCGCGACGTCGTTGCGGATCAGCGCCCGCGCCGCCTCTTCCCCGAGCGGTTCCGTCGCTACCATGAAATTGTTGATCGGCATGATCCAGCCGGCCAGCTCGGGCAGCAGCGCGCCGAGATACCCGTTCATCGCGAGCACGACGTAGCGCGCCTCGACCCGGCCCTGTTCGGCCTCGACGATCGGCGGCCGGGTCGGTTGGATCCGCCAGACGCAGCTGCGCTCGAATATATGCGCGCCGGCGGCGACGGCGGCATCGGCCAGGCCAAGCACGTAGTTGAGCGGGTGCAGATGGCAGGCGCCGGCATCGAGCAGCCCGCCGTGGTAACGCCCGGTCGCCAGCATCTCGGCGAGCTCCGTCCCGGCCACGTAGCGGGCGTGGGGATAGTCGTAGGTTTCGGCGAGATGCTCGGCGGTGCGCTCCAAACGCGTGGCGTCGCCCGGCTTGTGGGCGGCGATCAGGGCGCCGGGCTTGAGATCGCAGGCGATCGTGTGTTGTGCGATCCGCTGCCGCACGGTCGCCTTGGCCTCCTCCGCCAGCTGCCAGAGCAGACGCGCGCGCTCGAGCCCGAACGCCCGCTCGAGCTCCATCACATCGATGCGTTGTCCGGAGAGCACTTGGCCGCCGTTGCGTCCGGACGCCCCTGCCCCGATCCGCGCCGCCTCCAGCAACACCACGTCATAGCCGCGCTCGGCCAGGTGCAGCGCCGCGGACACGCCCGTGAAGCCGCCACCGATCACGCACACGTCGGCGTAGACCGAGCCGGCGAGCCGCGGATGCGCCGCGGTCGCATTGGCCGTGGCGGCGTAGTAGGAAGCGGGATGCCCGGAGGGCGGCACGTCGCGTTTCGCCTTTCCGTTGTGATGCATCAGGTCCAGATCAGACCCGCGGGCTAGCGTCAACCCCTGGTCCGGCGCCGTCTGTGGACCCATGCGCCGTGGAGCGCCGACCCCTCGTGAGCGAGCCCGCCATCCTGACTCCCGAGCAGCTGCAGGCGCGGCTGCTCTATCGCGACGCCCTGATGCTGATTCTCGACAAGCCGGCCGGGCTCGCGGTCCACCCCGGCCCCAAGGGCGGGCCGAACCTCGAGGACCTCCTGGACGGCCTGCGCTTCGGCCTGCCGAATCGGCCGGAGCTGGCGCACCGTCTCGATCGCGATACCAGCGGCTGCCTGGTGCTCGGCCGCCATCACCGGGCGCTGCGTCGGCTCGGCCGCCTGTTCGCCGAAGCTCGGGTCGACAAGACGTACTGGGCGGTGGTCGAGGGGGCGCCGCCGGCCGCGCAGGGCCGGATCGATCTGCCGCTCGGGCGGCGCAACCAGACGCGCGGCTGGTGGATGAAGGTCGATGCCGGGGGCCTGCCCTCGATCACCGACTACCGCGTGCTGGGCGATGCCGAGGGCCTGACCTGGCTCGAGCTGCATCCCTTGACCGGGCGCACCCACCAGCTGCGCGTGCACCTCGCCGCGCTCGGCTGCCCGGTGCTGGGCGATCCGATCTACGGCCGCCTGGCCGCCGAAACGGCGTCGGGGCCCCCTTCCCCAACCGGGCACGCGCGCCGCGCCGCCGATCGCGGACGGGCGCCGCTCCACCTGCTCGCCCGCGCCATCGCCGTGCCGCTCTACGCCAATCGCGCCCCGATCGCCGCGACCGCGCCGCCGCCCGCGCACATGCTGGACGCGCTCGCCGCGTGCGGGCTCGACGCGTCGTGCCCTGACATGGCTCCGGAGCCGGCGCGTGCAGCCGTTGCTCCGCAAGAGAATCGCTGATCACGAAACTGCCTGGCTTCGGGGACGCGGCTCGGCGGCCGGATCGGCGACCCAGTAGCTGTCCGCTTCGGACCGCTTCCGGCAATATTTGCAGACAGCCAGCAAGCCGGTTCGCTAACTGGCCTTTGCCTACGCTTCGCGGAGGTTGGCGAAGGCGCCCTGATGCTCGAAACGGGCTTGATCCTGGCCTTCCCGGCGGCGCCGGCCTGGATCGCCGTTCGCGCCTTTCAGAATCCGAAGGGCCACCTGTCGGCGGAGCCCGATCGGGCTTTTGCTGGGCGTCCTTACCGCCTGCGCCATGGGGTGGCTCGCGTCCCCCCTTATTGCCAACGAAGCCGGATTGGGCGCATTCGTGCTGTTCTGCATGGTCGTGGCGCTTTGCGCGTTTCTCGCCATAGTCGCCTGTGTCGCCGCGTCGGCGCGCCATGTCCTCAATGCCCGCGCCAACCGGCGGCGGCGATGATCGCGTCGGATCGGCTTGCCAGACGACAGCTCGAGGGTCACGGTCGCGCGCCGCGACGAGGTGGTTGAGCGCCTTCCGCAGCGGTTCGTCCGACCGGCGAGCGTGGGCGGCGGTCTCGGCCTGATGCAAGCGCCATCCATCGAGCGAGATCGACGACGCCGGTCACATCGCGCGCTGGCGCAACGGCGCCCTGCGCGGCTGTCGCTACAAAGTCGCCGCGCAGCGCCCCTTTACAGACTCGGCCACCGCCTCTTCTCGGCTCGCATCCCGCGATTCTAACACCGAGCCGCCAGCCTCGGGAGGCCAGGCGGCCGCTGCCCGCATCGCGCTTGCCCGCCCCTGCGCGCCGGCTAAGATCGGCTGCAGCCTGGGGAGGATAGGACATGAGGATCACGGTGGTCGGAGCCGGCGCGATGGGCGGCAGCTACGGCGGGCTGCTCGCGCTCGCCGGGCACGAGGTCAGCCTGATCGATGCCTGGCAGGCGCACGTGGATGCGATCAACCGGGACGGGCTGCGGGTGTCCGGGGCGCGCGGCGACCAGCGGGTGCGGCTCGCCGCATCGACCGGCCCGAGCGGCCAAGACGCCGACCTGGTCATCGTGTTCGTCGACGCCAACAACACCGGCGCGGCCGCCGCGACCGCCCGCGACGTGCTCGCACTCGAAGGCTGCGCGATCACCTTCCAGAACGGCATCGGCAACGTCGAGCAGCTCCAGGCCGTGCTCGGCAAGGAGCGGGTGCTCGGCGGCTCGAGCATGTGCAGCGCCGCCAGCATCGGCCCGGGTCACGTCCGCCTCACCCACCTGGGCAAGACCACGATCGGCGAGACCGATGGGGCGGCGCGGCCGCGTACGGCGGAGCTCGCAGCGGCGTTGCAGGATGCCGGGCTCCCGACCGAGGTCGCGCCCGACATCATGGCGGTGATCTGGGAGAAGTTCGCGCTCAACTGCTCGATCAACGCGCTCGCGGCGACCACCGGGCTGCGCGCCGGCGAGATGGCGCGCCTGCCCGAGCTCGACGCCCTGCAGGACCGGATCATCGCCGAAGTCATGGCGGTGACCGAGGCCAAGGGCATCCGCCTGCCGACTCCCGACCTGCCGGCCAAGATCAAGGCGCAGTGCCGCAAGAAGTTCAACAAGCCCTCGATGCTCCAGCACGTCGAGGCGGGGCGCCGCACCGAGATCGATGCGCTGAATGGCGCGCTGCTGCGCGAGGCGAAGGCGCGCGGCATCGCGACGCCCTACAACGAAGCGCTGGTCGCACTGCTCAAGGGCCGCGAGCTGCGCCAGCAGCGCGCCATCCACGAGCCCGACCTCGACTACGACGCCTGGGAAGCGCGCATCGCCCGGGGCGAGGAGGACTGAGGCGCCGCCGACCGGGGCGCCGCCATTCCCGAGCGCGCCGGCCTGACGATGCCCGGGCGCGCCTGGTCGAGCAGGGCATCGCCGATAGCGTCACGACCGGCTGCTACGGGCAGCGGCCGCTCGATGGCGCCGGGCGCACCAGGAATCGCGCGATCGGCGTGATCCGGGCGGCCATCGAGCGCACCTTTGCCCTGCTCAAGCGCTGGTGCGACCGCAGTCTCGTGCGCAATGCGCTCCAGCAGCAGCTGCTGTGCCTCGCCCTGAACCTGCGCCGCGCGCGGGTGCTGACCGGCTGAGGGCGGACTCCGCCCGGACCACGACCGCCGCGGCGATCAGGCTCGCCCACGGCAGCACCTGCAACCCCACGTCGCCCGCCGTTGAGCCCCTCGTGGGTCCTAGCCTCCCGAGGAACATACTCCAGCATGATTCAAAGCTCTCGCGTCGCCCTGGAAGGAATTCCCATTCGTGCTACTGATCACGAATTGCCGGAAACGGCAGGCAACCGGCAGCCCAAGGAGCGGCGGGTACACGTTGGAAGACCAAACGAACCCGAGAAATCCGTGAATTTCAACAGCTTGGCTCTTCGTGAAGCGCGAACGGGCCGTCGTCATGCTCGCTTGAGCGAAACTCGAGCCATCGCTCTGTAGCAGCCTTACGGCACGAACTGCTCCTTCAGGATACGCTCCTCGAGATTGTGCTCGGGGTCGAACAGGAGGTTGAGCGAGATGTCCCGGTCCTCCCAGATCCGCACCTCGACCACGTCGCGGATCTCGGTGTAGTCGGCGACCGCGCTGACCGGGCGCTTGTCCGGATCGACCACGCTGATCCGGAACTGGCTGTCGCTCGGCAGCAGGGCGCCGCGCCAGCGCCGCGGGCGGAACGCGCTGATCGGCGTGAGCGCCAGCAGGTTGGCCCCCACGGGCAGGATCGGCCCGTGCGCAGAGAGATTGTAGGCGGTGCTGCCGGCGGCAGTGGCGACCAGGATGCCGTCGCACACCAGCTGCTCGAGGCGCATCACGCCGTCGATCTCGATGCGCAGATTGGCGGCCTGGCGGGTCTGGCGGAACAGCGAGACCTCATTGATCCCGAGGCCGTGCTCGGTCTGACCGTTGCGGCACTGCGCGCGCATGCGCAGCGGATGGAGCGGCACCGGAGCGGCCTGCGCCAGACGCTCGAGCAGGCGGTCCTCCCGATAGGCATTGAGCAGGAAACCGATCGTGCCGAGGTTCATGCCGTAAATCGGCACGGGACGCTCGATGCACGCGTGCAGGGTCTCGAGCATGAAGCCGTCCCCGCCGAGCGCCACGACGATATCCGCGCGATCGGGCGGCACATGGTGGTAGCGCGCCTTGAGCGCTGTGAGGCCGGCCTGCGCCTCGGGCGTGGCGGCGGCGCGAAATCCGATGGTCGCTGGCTCGCTCACGGGCGCTCCAGGGAGCTCGTGGAGGGCGGCACTGTGCGGTTGCGGGCTCGGTCGGTCAAGGCTCGGTCGTGCCCACCCGAGGCCCGGGCGTTCACAAATCCCCTGCAGCGCATTAGATTAGGCACGGCCATCGCGGCCAGCGGTAAATCGCGACAACGAACGGGGCTCCGGAGCGCAACACGGCATGATGATCGATCCCTTCGGCCGAGCCATCAGTTACGTCCGGATCTCGGTCACGGACCGGTGCGACTTCCGCTGCGTGTACTGCATGGCCGAGGACATGACCTTCCTGCCGAAGAAGGACCTGCTGACGCTCGAGGAGCTGGACCGGCTGTGCTCGGCGTTCGTCGACCTCGGCGTGCGCAAGATCCGGCTGACCGGCGGCGAGCCGCTGGTCCGGCGCAACATCATGAGCCTGGTGCAGAGCCTCGGCCGGCATCTGCGCGCGGGCGCGCTCGCCGAGCTGACCATCACCACCAACGGCAGCCAGCTTGATCGCTTCGCCGCCGAACTCTACGGCTACGGCGTCCGGCGGGTGAACATCTCGCTCGACACCCTGGACCCGGGGCGTTTTCAGGCGATCACGCGATGGGGCAAGTACGACAAGGTGCTGTCCGGGATTGCCGCGGCCAAGGCGGCCGGCCTGCAGGTCAAGATCAACATGGTCGCGCTCAAAGGCGTCAACGACGACGAGTTCGACCGGATGATCGCCTGGTGCGGCGCCGAGGGGTTCGATCTGACCCTGATCGAGACCATGCCGCTCGGCGACATCGACGGCGACCGGACCGACCAGTACCTGCCGCTGTCGCTGGTGCGCGCCCGGCTCGAGCAGCGCTGGCATCTGACCGATCTGCCGGATCGCACCGGCGGCCCGGCGCGCTACGTGCGCATCGAGGAGACCGGCGGCCGGCTCGGGCTGATCACGCCGCTCACCCACAACTTCTGCGAGTCGTGCAATCGGGTGCGGGTGACCTGCACCGGCAGGATGTACATGTGCCTGGGCCAGGACGATGAGGCGGACCTGTGCGCGCCGCTGCGTGCGTCGGAGGGCAACGAGCTGCTGCGCGCCGCGATCCTAGAGGGCATCGCGCGCAAGCCCAAGGGCCATGATTTCGTGATCGACCGGCGCCACAAACGGCCTGCGGTGAAACGCCACATGAGCGTCACCGGCGGTTAGCCGGCCGCAGCCAGGCTCCGCCATCGGGCCCGTCGGGCATTACACTCGAACGATGCTTCGGTGCTGTGGCGGCACGCTTCGGCCTGCTTTCGTCAACGCGTCGTCTTTGGCCGAGCGCCCGTCCAGGCCCGGAGCAGGTCCCATGCGGCGCGGCTTGACGCGCTCGTGGGCTCCTGCGAAATGGGCGGCACGAACCAATAGCTACTGGCGGGAGGAGGGACATGATCGCACGCATCGTCGGTGCCGGAATCGTCGCGAGCACGCTCGCGCTCTGCAGCAGCGTGGCGCTTGCCCAAGGCGATGCCGCGAAAGGCGAGACGGTATTCAACAAGTGCAAGGCGTGCCACTCGGTCGATGAGCCCAAGAACAAGGTCGGACCGAATCTGGTCGGCCTGTTCGGTCGTCACGCGGGTACCGTCGAAGGCTTCAAGTATTCGCAGGCGATGAAGGATTCGGGCATTACCTGGGACGAGCAGACTCTGGCTGCGTACCTCGCCGATCCGCGCGGCTATGTCAAAGGCAACCGCATGGCGTTCGTCGGCCTGAAGAACCCAGAGGACGTCGCCAATGTGATCGCGTATCTCAAACAGGCGACCGCCGGTTAGCAGCAAAGGCGGCTACCCGGCGGCAGCTGGGCCGTGCCCAGCTGTGGCCGGCCATGGCCGCGAGGCAATTCGGGAACACGCGCGGACCAAAAATACCCAGGCCGGCGCGCTGGCTGCTTAACACCTGCTCATGTTTGGTGCGGCACGGCTGCCGGTCGGAGATATCCGTCTCCACCCCTGGAACGTGCTCGCCCGGCGCAAGGCAGCTCCACGCCACCGCGCCGCGGCGTCACCTCAGTGCGGCGTCCTACTTGCCGGTCTGGGAATGGGGCGCATGAACCGGCTTCGACTCGGGCGAGCCGCGCTCGCGCAGGAAAATCCCGAAGACGACGAGCGTGCCGATCGCCAGGAATTCGCTTTGCCAGTTCTGGAAGCTTTCGTACCAGAACTCGGGGTCTGCCAACCTCTCGACGGCGGTCACGCTGGGCGCGGCATGCAGCAACGCCTCTTCATTGGCGCGTCGAGTGCTGCCCAGGAGGTGAAGCCAGAAGGACAATGCGAAGAGTAGAACAAACGTGATGCTCAGCGAGTGAGCATACAACCACAGCCATAACCCACCCTTGCGCACCGGCCATGGGGCATCGGGGCTGGAGACACGCGGCTCCTCCGGTCCTGCCTCGGGGTCCTTCGATTCCGGCGATCCCTTTTGGACGAGCCACGCGGTCAGCAGCACGTAAATACCCATCTGGAGGAATTCGCTTTCCCAATTCTCGAACGTGGCCGACAGGAAGTGCCCTCCCGAAAGGTACGTGCGCAGATCAGGCAGCGGCTGGCCGTGGCTCGCCAGCTCTTCACCGAGGGCGTGCCAGCCGGCTGCCACCTGACCTATGAAGGAAGCCAGGAAGAGCGCAAAAACAGTGAGCGAAAGACCATTGTTCCGGAGAAACTCACGCACGCACCCTACCCCACCACGCCGAGTCCGAATGATCGCCGCGCAAATCGGGTCCGGCAGCCGCGGCCTATTCAGCCCGCGCGAATGCTCGTTCTCCAGCGCTCAGTGAGTTCTGCCCGGTGCAGGGCGAGCCACTGCAACGCGATCACCGTCGTCGCCGCATGGATGCGGCCGCCGTCCAGCGCCGCGAGCGCGACATCGAGGTCGAGAACCCGCACTTTGATGTCCTCGCCCTCATCGACTAGGCCGTGGATGCCGCCAGCGCCTGAAGCATCGACCCGGCCGATGAACACCTGGCAGGTCTCGGTGCTGCCGCCGGGGCTGGCGAGGTAGGTGCAGGCGGGGACGAGGTCCAGAAGTTCGAGATCGGCCTCCTCGGCAGCCTCGCGCCTGGCCACCTCCGGGGCGCTCTCGCCGCGTTCGATGACGCCGGCCACCGGCTCGAGCAGCCAAGGATCCTCGACCACGCCAAACGCGCCGATCCGGAACTGCTCGATCAGGACCACCTGGTTGCGCGCGGGGTCGAATGGCAGCACCGCGACCGCATGACCACGCTCGAACACTTCGCGCGCCAGCTCGCGGCTCATGCCACCCGCGAACAGCCGGTGACGCAGCCGGCACCGGAGGATCTTGAAGTGGCCGTCGTACGCGACCGTCCGCTCGAGCACCACGATCCGCGGATCGGTCACGTGGCCGGCCGGAGCGCGCGCCTCAGGTAAACGCCTTGAACGCGATCAGGGTAAACGTGTCCTGGACGCCGTCCAAGGTCTGCACGCGACTGGTGACGAACCGCCCGATGTCCGCCTTGTCGTCGAGATAGACCTTCATCAGCAGGTCATACTGGCCGGAAATCGAATGGACCTCCGACACCTGCTCGACGTTCTGGACGGCGGCGTCGGCGACCTCATAGGCGCGCCCGCGCTCGCATTTGACCATGATGAAGATCGTCTGCATCAGTCCTCGGTGAGCTTGGCCAGAAGCTCCACGTTCGGCACCGGGCGGAGAATGAACAGAGGCACATGATCGCCCATGCCGACGATCGGGCCCGCCGATCCGGCGCGCCGGGACTGTTGTTCGGCCTTCGTTGCCCGCGGGGCATGGCGCGGCTCGGCGGGCGCTCTCTCGGCCAGCTCCGGCTCAGCCGGTACCTGCTTGGTCGCCGCGTGCTGGGCGCGGGCGCCGTTACGTGCCCCGCCGCGCCGCGTGGCCGGTGCGCGCTCTGCCCGACCCGGCTCAGCCGCCACCCCCTGTG
>JBKPNX010000056.1:0-53813 GCA_046732855.1 Pseudomonadota bacterium | reverse complement strand
TGCGCGCGCCGACCCGCTTGGCCAGGCCGAGCATGTTGATCGCGCCGTGCACGCTGGTCTTGGTGGTCTGCACCGGGTCGTGCTGGTAGTGGATCGGCGAGGCCGGGCAGGCGAGGTTGTAGATCTGGTCGACCTCGACGTAGAGCGGGAAGGTGATGTCATGGCGCAACGCCTCGAAGCCGGGGTGGCCGAGCAGGCCGGCGAGGTTGCCGCGCACCCCGGTGAAGTAATTATCGACGCTGACCACCTCGTGCCCGGCCGCGACCAGGCGCTCGCACAGGTGGCTGCCGAGGAACCCCGCCCCCCCGGTCACCAGCACCCGCGTCGGGCTGAGACTCAATCCAGCCATGCGTCTGCACCACCTTGAGCCGCGCTCGGCCCTCGGTATGGGCGCGAACCGAGGAAGTCAAGCAGACCGAGCACGGCGTGCTCGATCGGCCTCTGGGCGGCCGCCTGCGGGATTCCCAGATGCTCGAGCCGATCGTCCTGCAGCCGTGGCACGGCGGTTCGCTCACACGCCCGGCGCAGGCCGGCTCGCGACCGACGTCCGCCAGAGCGGCAAAGAACGACAGAATAGCCGGACACAGCGATCCGGCTGGCCGAGGCAGCCCGTCGGTCTCAGAGAGGCGCCACCAGGCAGACTATGCCGAGATGCAGCGCGATTGCGGCCACCCAGGCGAGCAGTCCTGGAGACGCGCTCTTCTGCATGGTTCGCCTCGCAAGGTGGGGGGACAGTCGGGGCGCCTGCGGGCACCTGCCCGCCAACTCAGGATCGCGCTAAGCAGCTTAAGAATCGGTGACCCAGGCCGTGCCGGCGTACGCGCGGCAGGGGTCCGGGTGAGGGCTGATGGTGGATATCGAGAGCGGCCGCGCTGCGGCGGTCAGGCGGCCATGGACTCGGGCGGCGCCATCGCGCCGGTCATGATCGCGACGCCGTCCGACATGGAAAAATCCTTGGGGCGGATGACCGCGATGCGCCGGCCAAGCCTGTGCACGTGGATCCGGTCCGCGACCTCGAACACGTGCGGCATGTTGTGGCTGATCAGCACGATCGGCAGGCCACGCGCGCGCACATCCAGGATCAGGTCGAGGACCTTGCGCGACTCCTTTACGCCCAAGGCCGCGGTCGGCTCGTCCATGATCACGACGTGGCGGCCGAACGCGGTCGCGCGCGCTACCGCGACGCCCTGGCGCTGGCCGCCCGAGAGCGTCTCGACCGGCTGGCTGATGTTCTGGATCGTGAGCAGGCCGAGCGAGTTCAGCTGGTCGCGCGCCTCGCGCTGCATCCCGGCGCGATCGAGCATGCCGAACCAGCGGCCGAAGACG
Organism: Pseudomonadota bacterium; assembly: GCA_046732855.1. GTDB lineage: Bacteria > Pseudomonadota > Alphaproteobacteria > Geminicoccales > Geminicoccaceae > JBKPNX01. The sequence goes on along the minus strand of JBKPNX010000056.1, from coordinate 52,487 downwards.
CTGTCCTTCCGCCGCTCGCGCCCGAGAAACATGTTGTCGGCGATCGACAAAGCGGGGGACAGGGCGAGGTTCTGATAGACCGTTTCGATGCCGGCCAGGCGCGCCTCCTGAGGGTTGGTGAAATGGACCACCTTGCCGTCGAGGCGGATCTCGCCCTGGTCGGGCACGACCGCGCCGGTCAGCGCCTTGATCAAGGTCGACTTGCCCGCGCCGTTGTCGCCGATCACCGCCAGGATCTCGCCCGACAGAAGGTCGAAATCGGCGTGATCGAGCGCCGTGATGCGGCCGTAGCGCTTGACCAGGCCGCGCGCCTGCAGGACCGGTTGCGATGCCGCGGTCATGCCGAAACCTTCCGGATCCACTGGTCGATGGCGACGGCGACGATGATCAGCAGGCCGACGGTGAACTCCTGCCAGAGCACGTCGACCCCCCAGAGCGCCAGGCCGTTGCGGAACAGGCCGACGATCAGCGCGCCGATCAGCGTGCCGACGACCGAGCCGCGACCGCCGAACAGACTGGTGCCGCCGATCACCACCGCGGTGATGCTGTCCAGGTTCGCAGTGTAGCCGGCCTGCGGGCTGACCGCGCCGATGCGGCCGATCAGCGCCCAGCCGGCGATCGCGCAGATTACCCCCGCGATGACATAGACGAGCAGCAGAGTCTGCCGCACTCGTATGCCCGCGAGCCGCGCCGAGTCGGCATCGTCGCCGATGGCGTAGAGATGGCGCCCAAACGCGGTCCAGTTGAGCACGTACCAGAACACCGCGAACAGCGCGACCATCAGCAGCGAGCCGACCGTCAGCCGTGCGCCGAAGAAGTCGAACGGCGTGCCGGTGAGCTGCAGGAATCCGGCCGCCGCCGCGACATCCTGGGAGCGGATGGTCTCGCTCGCCGAATACCAGAGATTCAACGCGAAGAAGATGCTCCAGGTGCCGAGCGTCACGATGAACGGCGGCAACCCGAAATACGCCACGAGGGCGCCGTTGATGGCGCCGCAGATGGCGCCGACCGCGAGGCCGAGGAGAAAAGCGATCGGCACCGGCACGCCGACCTGCACCGCGAGCTTGCCCATCACCACCGAAGACAAGACCATGATCGCGCCGACCGAAAGGTCGATGCCGGCGGTCAGCACGATCAGGGTCTGCGCGAGGCCGACGATGCCGATGATGGTCACCTGCTGGAGGACCAGCGACAGGTTGAAGGCGGACAGGAAACGGCCGCCGACCAGAAGGCTGAAGAAGACGACACCGATCAGCAGCACGATGGCAGGGATTGCCGTCGGATAGACGTGCAGGAAGTGCTGCAGCCGTCGCAGCGGGGTGCGATGCTCCTCCTCGAAGATCGGCTGGCGGGTGTCGCTGGCGTCCAGCACCCGCTCGAACTCCTGCCTGCCGCGCGCGGCGCCCGTTCCGGTCGAATCCGTCGCCATCTTCATATTACCCCGGCTGGGCAAAGGTGGCGGCAAAGCACAGTCCGCTGCCTTTGCTCTTGCGCAGGTCTACACGGCCGGACGCCCGCCGCCGATCAGCCCCAGCATTGCTTGAGGCCCTCCTCGGAAGACTTCGACGGCAGGCCATCGACCGGTTTATCCGTGATCAGCTCCACCCCGGTGTTGTAGAAGTCGAGGCCGGGGCTGGGCTCGGGCTTGGCGCCCGTCTCGCTGTAGGTCTTGACCGCTTCCACCCCCATCGCCGCCATCTTCAGCGGGAACTGCATCGAGGTCGCGCCGATCACGCCCGCGGCGACGTTCTTGACGCCCGGGCAACCGCCGTCGACCGAGACGATCAGCACGTCGTTCTCCTTGCCGGCCGATTTCAGCGCCTCGTAGGCGCCGGCGGCGGCAGGCTCGTTGATCGTATAGACGACGTTGATCTCCGGATCCTTCTGCAAAAGGTTCTCCATGGCGGTGCGGCCACCCTCCTCCGAACCTTCGGTGACGTCATGGCCGACGATCCGCGGGTCATCCTCGTCACCGATGTCGGTCGGCTCTTTGATGTCGATGCCGAAGCCCTTGAGGAAGCCCTGGTCGCGCAGCACGTCCACGGTCACCTCGGCCGGGCTCAGGTCGAGCAGGGCGATCTTGGCATCAGCTGCCTTGTCGCCGAGCTGAGCCTTGGCCCACTGGCCGATCAGCTCGCCCGCCTTGAAGTTGTCGGTCGCGAGCGTCGCGTCGGCGGCGTCGATCGGCTCCAGCGGCGTGTCGAGCGCGATCACCAGGAGGCCGGCCGCGCGCGCCTGGTCCACCGCGGGCACCACGGCCTTGGTATCGCTTGGCGTGATCAGGATGCCCCTGGCGCCTGCTGCGATCAGATTCTCGATCGCCGCTACCTGCGCCTCGTTGTCGCCGTCGTACTGGCCCGCGAAGGAGCGCAGCTCCATGCCCAGCTCCTGCGCCTTCTGGTCGGCGCCCTCCTTCATTTTGACGAAGAACGGATTGGTATTGGTCTTGGTGATCAGGCCGACGATGTCCTGAGCCGACGCCGGAGCGGCGTGCATGCCAGCAGATGCCAGGATAAGCGCAGCCCCGAAGCAAACTGCCGTGCGATGTTCATCAGTCATTCACTACCTCCCTCGCGGTGCACCGGGCGCGTTGGCGGGGTGCCACGCCTTACCACCAGTTTATCTGTGAGACGACGTCATGCAACGTGGAAAATACCTGCCGGCGCCGAGATGATCGCCAGCGTGAACACGTGGGGAAGAAGGTGCGCTTGCGGCCGTAGGCGAAGTGCGGATTGGACGGCGCGGGCCGCTCAGCTCGGCTCGTGCTCGCGCAGGCGCGGCAGCAGCTCGGCGAAGTTGCACGGCCGGTGCCGGATGTCCAACTGCGGCGCCAGGATCTCGTCCCAGGCGTCGCGGCATGCGCCCGGCGAGCCCGGCAGGGCAAATAAATAGGTTCCTTTGGCAACTCCGGCCGCGGCGCGCGACTGGACGGTCGAGCTGCCGATCTTCTGATAGCTGATCATCCGAAACAGCTCGCCGAAGCCTGGAATCGGCTTCTCGATCACCGCCTCCAGCGCCTCAGGCGTGACGTCGCGCCCGGTGACACCGGTGCCGCCGGTGCTGATCACCACGTCGACGGCCGGATCATCGATCCACTGCCGGAGCTTGGCCGCAATCAGTTCCGCCTCGTCGCGAATCAGGGCGCGGTCGGCCAGATGGTGGCCCGCAGCGGTCAGTCGCTCGACCAGCAGGTTGCCCGACCGGTCGTCGTCGGGCGTGCGACTGTCGGAGACCGTCAGGATGGCGATGTTGAGCGGCCGGAACGGCCGCTCTCGTTCAATTCCAGGCATGCGTCTCCCGCCGCTGGTCAAGCTGCTGGTACGTCGGCCACTGGCCCCGGGCGAGCGCCTCGAGCGAGAGCTGCGGCTGGCCGAACCGGGCGCGATAGGTCCAGAGGTTGGTCAGCACTTTCTTGACGTACACCCGGGGCTCGCGCATCGGGATCGATTCCAGGAACAGCAGTGGATCGTCGCCCGGCAGCGTCTCCTGCCAGCGCAGCACGCGCGCGGGACCCGCATTGTAGGCGACTGCCAGGTAGATCAGATTGTCGCCGATCGAGGGCAGTTGCAAGAGGTGCTCGAGATACGCTTGGCCGAACAGGATGCTGGTCTCCGGCTCGAACAGGGCGTTGCCATGAGGCAGCTGAAGGTCGCTGCGCGCGGCGATGAACTGGGCGGTCGCCGGCATCACCTGCATCACGCCGCGCGCACCGGTCTGACTCTCGGCGCGCGGATCGAACCCCGATTCGGCGCGCATGAAGGCGAACACCAGCGCCCGGTCGAGGGTATAGCCGTTCGCGGGCTGCCAGTTCGGCACCGGGAACAGCGCGCTCAGATCGTACCGGCCGTCGCTGTGACCGAGGCTCTGGGCGAGGCGCATCTGGGTCGCGGGCAGATCGAGCGACTTGGCCAGCGCGACCAGGCCCGCCATAAGCTCGGGCGTGGCGCGGGCGGCCAGCTTGCGGATTTCCCGCTCGGCCTGGGCCGTCTCGCCGATCTGACCGAGCGCAATGGCCCGGCGCGCGCCGGGATAGTCCAGCAGCACCTGGACCATGCCCTGCCCGAGGGCGATCTGCTCGGCGTCTCCGGTGAGCGGCTGGCCTAGGATGGCGCGGGCGAGAAGACCGTAAAAATCGCCACCGACGGCGGCCACATGCAGACAATGGCTGACCAGCTGCGGCCTGCTGTCGACGAGGTAGCTGCGCGCGGCCCAGAACGCAGCCCGCGCCCGCTCGGCCGGCAGGACCAGATCGGCATCGGCATTGGCCAACGAGGAGAAGTGCCAAGCCGCCAGGCGGATCTGGCCGACGCGCCAGGCGCTGAGCCCCGCCACCCAGTGGATCTCCGGAACGGTTCGCCCGGAGCGGGCAGCCGCCCGTCCGGCGAGCACCAGCGCTCGGCGGGCATCGCCTGCGGCGAGGTAACCACGGGCGATGCTCCAATTCGCCAGGTCGATCTCGATCTGGTTGACCAGGGGAGTGATCTCGGGCCGGCGCAGCTCGCGTTCGGCTTCAGCGAGCCGTCCATCGGCCACCAGATCTCCAATGGCATTGCGCCAGTCCTCAACCAGCGCGTCGGCGACGGGCGAGCGCTCTATGCTGCTGGGGCTGCGCATCGCGCCCCGCTCCTGCAGTTCCTGGCCGGCGCCGGCGAGATAACCGCGGACTGGATCGTGCGGTGACGCCGCCCCGGCGGGCCGGCGGCGTAGGGCGAGGCTGTACACCCGCTCGGCGTCGGGGTGATCGGCATACCGCTCGAGCCAAGCGCTCAGCTCGCTAAAGCGTGCGCGATAGCCGGTGGGATGCATGTAGCGCTGATAGAGCACATAGCTGAGCAGGATCTGGTCGCTCAGCTGCGCGATCAGTCGATCGGCGTCTGCCCACTGCGCGCGCTCCTGCAGGTCGAAGATCTGACGATACAGCTTGATGTCGTGGCCGCTCAGACGCGACGGCGTCGCTTCCAGGGAGTGGCGACCTGCATCCGTCCCGCCCGACTGGCGCGCGTTCGCGGCTGCGCCATACCATCCTTGCAAACCGGCCAGGATGAACAAGACGGCGAGCAGCCGCGAGGTAACGCTATGGGGTTCCCGTTCCATGCGGGAACGCTAAATAGATTTTTCATAAAGTTGAAGTTAATGGGAGTTTACCAACCTCTGGTTAAGTTAACCCGCCAGCCGCCTGCTTTCGTCGAGCGCCCTGCGCAGGGTCAGCAAATCGCGCCACGCCAAGCGTTTTTGGCCCGGCTGGCGGAGCAGGAACGCCGGGTGGAACGTCACCATGGCCGGCATGCGCGTGCCATCGGCGGCGGCATAGACGAATCGCCGCCCGCGCAGCTTGGTCACGCCTTCCTTGACGCCGAGCAGGCCGCGCGCCGCAATGCCCCCAAGAAACACGATGACCTTCGGCTTCAAGAGCTCGATCTGCCGCTCGAGGAACGGTTGACAGGCGGCGATCTCGGCCTGGGTCGGCGATCGGTTGCCGGGAGGACGCCAGTAGATGACGTTGGTGATGTACACCGAGCCACGTTGCAGGCCGATGGTCGCGAGCATCTTGTCGAGCAGCTTGCCGCTCTGGCCGACGAATGGCTTGCCCAGGCGGTCTTCTTCGGCCCCGGGCGCTTCGCCGATCAGCATGACCTCGGCGTCCGGACCGCCATCGGCGAAGCAGAGGTTGAGCGCAGTTTCCTTGAGCGCGCAGCCATCAAAGGCGCCGACTGCCGCCTCCAGCATCGCCAGATCGTGGCAGGCGGCGGCGATCTCGCGCGCACTGGCCGCTGCGCTGCTGGCGGACTGGAGCTCCGGCGGGGCGGACCCGCGCGGCAGCAGGGGCGCGGCGGACCCCCTCGCGGAGGGCGCAGGTCCTCCGCTTGGGGAGACGTCGGCGCTCCCGCCCGCAGTGCTCGGCGCCAGCTGCGTACGGTCGATCGGATGGTCGCCGATCAGTTCGTCGGCGCCCATGGAACGATACCAGTCGAGCCAGGCGCAGAGGTCAGCCGAGAGGGTCGAAGACATGGCGAACATGCGCTCGCGCGCGGCAGCAGTTGTCGGCAACCCGACCCGCTCTTAGGTGACTGCGCACGGGAACGGAAGCATTTCTTGCCAGCGCGTGCCGGGTACGTACAACCTCGGGTCGCGGGGCGGCGCGGTTATCTGACGCGGCGATGCAGTTGTCCGAGGAGCCCGAGGTCATGGAACGCGAGAGCATGCAGTTCGACGTGGTCATCGTCGGGGCCGGGCCGGCGGGCTTGGCGGCGGCCATCCGGCTGCGCCAGCTCGCCGCGCGGCACGAGCGCGAGATCAGCGTGTGCGTGCTCGACAAAGCCTCTGAGCTAGGCGCGCACACGCTCTCGGGCGCGGTGCTGGAGCCGCGCGCGCTCGACGAGCTGCTGCCGGACTGGCGAAGCAGGGGCGCCCCGCTCGACACGCCCGTCAGCCGGGATCGCTTCGTGTACCTGACCGCCCGGCGCGCGTTCACGCTGCCGACGCCGCCTCAGATGCACAATTGCGGCAACTACATCGTGAGCCTGGGCAAGGTGGTGAAATGGCTCGGAGAGCAGGCAGAAAGCCTCGGCGCCGAGGTTTACCCGGGGTTCGCTGCCGCCGAGGTGCTCTATCACGAAGACGGCCGGGTGAAGGGCGTCGCGACCGGCGCCATGGGTCTCGATCGCGCGGGTGAGCCCAAGGCCAATTTCACGCCGGGTATCGAACTACACGCCACCTATACCCTGTTCGCGGAAGGCTGCCGGGGCTCGCTCACCCGCCAACTCGAAGCGCGGTTCGGGCTGCGCGAAGGGGGCGACCCCCAGAGCTATGCGATCGGCCTCAAGGAACTCTGGGAGGTCGAACCCGCGCGGCATCAGCCGGGGCTCGTGGTCCATACCATCGGCTGGCCGTTGGATCAGCGCACCTACGGCGGGTCGTTCATCTACCACCTCGCGGACAATCAGGTGGCGGTCGGGTTCGTGATCGGCCTCGACTACCAGAACCCCTATCTCGCGCCGTTCGAAGAGTTCCAGCGCTTCAAGACCCACCCCGCGATCCGTGGCACGTTTGAGGGCGGTCGGCGGATCTGCTACGGCGCACGCGCCCTGAACGAAGGGGGTGTCCAGTCCATTCCGCGCCTGGTGTTCCCAGGCGGCGCGCTGGTCGGCTGCGCCGCGGGATTCCTGAACGTGCCCAAGATCAAGGGCACGCACACTGCGATGAAATCCGGCATGCTCGCGGCCGAGGCGGCATTCGATGCGCTCGCCCAACCTGAGCCACCCACCGTCCTCGCCGCCTATCCCGACGCGTTTCGCAGCTCCTGGGCGCATGAGGAGCTGCATCTCGCGCGCAACATCCGACCGAGCTTCCGTTTCGGGCTGTTCGGGGGCCTCGCGTACAGCGCGCTCGATGCCTACGTGCTGCGCGGCCGCGCGCCGTGGACCATGCGTCATCACCCCGACCATGCTGAACTGAAACCCGCCCGAGAGTTTCGGCCGATCGACTACCCGAGGCCCGACGGCAAGCTGACGTTCGATCGTCTGTCGTCGGTGTACATCTCGAACACCAACCACGACGACGACCAGCCCTGCCACCTGCGCCTGCGCGATCCGGAGGTGCCGATCCGGCTCAATCTCGCCGAGTACGCCGGGCCCGAGCAACGCTATTGTCCGGCCGGCGTGTACGAGTTCGTTGAGGAAGGCGGTCAGCCGCGCCTGCAGATCAATTTCCAGAATTGCGTTCACTGCAAGACTTGCGACATCAAAGACCCGAGCCAGAACATCGTGTGGGTCGTGCCGCAGGGCGGCGATGGGCCGAACTATGTCGGCATGTGAGCGGCCCAACTCCTTGGGGCTCGCGTCGCGTGCGCGCGCGGGTGATGTGAGCCGTCCTGGTCACGCGATGCGGCCGACGACCTGACGACCGGGATGCCGCTGCTCAGGCGTTGCCGAGGTCAAGAGGTGTGGGGCGCGAACCGAGGCGGCGTAGCCGCCCGCGGCTTTATCGGACGATTGCAGGAGCCATCTTAACGGTTGCGCAACGGATTTGCTCGACGGTTGTGCCCGCCCGGCAAATCAAATGTCACGAAAGGCGATCGGCTGGCCGTCGCGTCCGATGATCAACTTGCCGCTCTCATCCTGCGCCGCTATGTAACGCCCATGGCCCACGGCGGTGCCTACGTACAGGACTGGCTTGACCTTTTTGCCTTCGAAGGTCTTCTCCTCGCCGGGCGTGCCCCGGCTGCTCGGATCGTTCTTGCTCTTGGTCCGCAGCATTGCTCTTCTCCTGTCGCCGAGCGGGCCAGAGCCCGCGCCGAGCGATGCATGCCGGCAGCTGCGTCGCCCGTCAAGATGGGCGAGCGCACGGCGCCCGCCATGGTCGTTGAACCTGCCGCGGGAAGCGCGCATGAGAGTTCTGCTGTCATCTAACCCGCTGAGGCGCCGAATCCGATTCGGCTTGGCGCTCCTGGCCGTGGCGTTCGCAGCCTGCTCCGCCCAGAGCACGCATAGCTCGTCCGAAGTCGCCGGGCTGACGACCAGTGCGGCGGGCTTCGAGGCAGGCGATTCGGTCAACTCGCCGCTCGGCGATTACCTGGCCGGGAACTTCGCCCTGGACAGCGGGCTTCTGGCCGAGGCCGCGACCTACTTCGAGCAGGCGCTGGTCAAGGACCCGGACAATCCGGATCTGCGCCGTCAGCTGTTCCTGCTGATTTTGGCGAGCGGCAGCTATGACGCCGCGCTCGAGCAGGCCAGAGCCTTGGCCGCCGAGAACGCCGGGGTCGCCGAAGCGGAGCTGTTGCTGACCTTGAATGAGGTGCGCGCCGGCCGTCTCGAGGATGCGCATCGCCGACTGCAGGCCATCGCCGACCAGGGCATCGCCGGTCTGACCGTGCCATTCGTCGACGCCTGGGTGCTGTTCGCGCAGAACCGTGGCAGCGACAACGCTGAGGCCAGCGCTCGCCTCGACCAGGGCGAATCGCTTGGGCCGCTGAACGGCTATCACAAGGCGATGATGCTCGATCTCAACGGGCAGCTGGAGCAGGCGGTGCCGGTGCTGAGCGGCGCCATGCCGGAATCCGGCCCGGCGCCGGTGCGCATGCTGCAGGCCTATGCGAGCATGCTGGCCCGCCAGGGCCGGCAACCGGAGGCGCTCGATCTCGTCCGCCAGCAGTACGCCGATCGGGGCGATCTCCCCGTGGTCGCCGATCTCCTGACCACGCTCGAAGCTGGCGACACCCCGCAGCTTCCGTTTGACGACGCCACGGGCGGGGTCGCGGACGCGCTCCTCGGCATCGCCGAGGCGCTGCGTCAGGAGCGCGGCAATCCCATGGCGGTGGTGTATGCCCGCCTGGCCCTGTTCGCCCGTAGCGATCTCGCCGAGGCCGCGCTGCTGATCGGCGACATCATGGCCGAGCAGGAGAATCTCGAGGCCGCGATCAAGGCGTACCAAGCCGTCGCCCCGAACTCGCCCCTATGGTTCCTCGCCGAGCTGCACCGGGCGCGGGCGCTGCACGACATGAAGCGTCAGGACGAGGCGTTCGCGTTGCTGGACAAACTGGCGACGGCCAAGCCGGAGCGCATCGATGCGCTGGTGGAGCTGGGCGATCTGCTCCGCCACGACGATCGCTTCGCCGAATCCGAGCGGGCCTACAGTCGCGCGATCGAACGGATCGCCCAGCCCGGGCCCGAGCATTGGACCCTGTTCTACGCGCGCGGCATCACCTACGAGCGCACCAAGCGCTGGCCGCAGGCCGAGAAGGATTTCCTGTACGCTCTGGAGCTCGAGCCCGAGCAGCCGTTCGTGCTCAATTATCTCGGCTACAGCTGGGTCGACATGAGCAGGAATCTCGACCGCGCCAAGGGCATGCTGCATCGGGCGGTCGAGCTGCGCCCAGACGACGGCTTCATCGTCGACAGCCTCGGCTGGGTCTATTTCCGGCTCGGCGAATACGACGCCGCGGTCGAGCAGCTCGAGCGCGCCGTCGAGCTCGAGCCGGGCGATCCGGTGATCAACGATCATCTGGGCGACGCCTACTGGCGCGTCGGCCGCCAGCGGGAGGCGCGCTATCAGTGGCGGCGCGCGCTCACCCTCGAGCCGGAAGAGGACACGGTGGCGGCGATCGAGGGAAAGCTGCGCGACGGGCTGCCCAAGCCAAAGGTCGAAGAGCCGCGCCGCACCTGAGCCGGCTGCCGCGGTGCCGCAGATCGCGGAGCAGGCCCCGGCCAAGGTCAATCTTGATCTGCGCGTCGCCGGCCGCCGGCCCGATGGCTATCACGAGCTCGACAGTACCGTGACCTTCGCCGCATGTGCCGACCGGCTGACCTTCGCGCCCGGGGCTCAGCTCGAGCTAGCGCTGAGCGGGCCGTTCGCCACCAGCCTCACGAAGCAGGGCGACAATCTGGTGCTGCGGGCGGCGCGTCGGCTGGCGGACCATGCCGGCCGTTCGCCGCACGTCCGGATCACGCTGGACAAGCGCATTCCCGTGGCTGCGGGGCTCGGCGGCGGCTCCGCCGATGCCGCCGCGACCCTGCGCGCGCTGTGCCGGCTCTGGCGGCTCGAGCTGACGTTTGCCGACCTGCTCCCCATTGCCCTCGAGATCGGCGCCGACGTGCCGGTCTGTCTTCTTTCCCAGTCGGTGCGGATGCGCGGCATCGGCGAGCGGCTCGAGCGGATCGAGCTGCCCGCGCTGGATCTGGTCCTGACCAACCCGAACCAGCCCGTGTCGACCGCTCAGGCGTTCGCCGCGATCGATTCCATCGGATCGGCGCCCGGACCCGATCGGCCAATACCGGCCGACCGGGCGGGTCTCCTGGCCTGGCTGGCCGCTCGCGGCAATGATCTGGAGGCGCCGGCGCGGCGCCTCGCGCCGGTGATCGGCGAGGTGATCGAAGCCCTGCAGGTGCAGCCGGGCTGCCGCCTCGCCCGCATGTCCGGCAGCGGCGCGACGTGCTTTGGCCTATTCGACGATGCGCCTGCCGCCAGCCGGGCCGCGCGGGCCCTGGGCCGGACGCGACCGAATTGGTGGGTGGCCAGCACCGCGACCCGCGCGGCATGATCGTGCTGTGCACCGATTTCGGCCTCGAGGGCCCCTACACCGGGCAGGTCAAGGCGGTGCTCGCGCGCAGCGCGCCCACGGTGCCGGTGATCGATCTGTTCGCCGACCTGCCGGCGTTCCGGCCGCGGCTCGGCGCCTATATGCTCGCCGCATACGGCGCGGCCTTCATGGCCGGCGACGTGATCCTGGCGGTGGTCGATCCGGGGGTCGGCAGCGCGCGGGCGGCGCTCGCGATCGAAGCGGACGGACGCTGGTACGTCGGGCCCGACAACGGCCTGTTCGAGATCGTCCTGCGACGCGCGCACGCGGCGCGCTGCTGGTGCATCGACTGGCAACCGCCCGCACTCTCCGCGACCTTCCACGGCCGCGACCTGTTCGCGCCGGCGGCCGCGCAGCTGGCGCAAGGCGAGGAGCCGCCCGGGAGCGAAGCGGCGCCGATCCGCCAGCTGGACTGGCCCGACGATCTGGCCGAGATCGTCTACGTCGATCGGTATGGCAACGCCATGACCGGCTTGCGCGCGGCGCTGCTGCCGGCCGGCACCGAGCTCGAGGCGACCGGCGTGCGCATTGGCCGGGCGCGCACCTTCAGCGACGTGCCGGCAGGCGGCCTCCTGTGGTACGCGAACGCCAACGGCCTCGCCGAGATAGCGGCGCATGGCGCCAGCGCGGCGGCACGTCTTGGTCTCGAGCCGGGCAGCAAGGTGGTCGTCCACCCTCGCGCCTGACTAAATTCGGGCTCGGGTCCGGCAGGGGCGTGGTCGTCGATCACCCCGGCTGACCGTTGTCACGCGCCCGCGCCACGCCTATGTTCGGCGCGACCTTGGGGCGTCGCCAAGCGGTAAGGCACCGGACTTTGGATCCGGCATTCGCAGGTTCGAATCCTGCCGCCCCAGCCAACGCCGTCAGCTTCTTGGGATCCGTCGATAGGCGCTTTCACGGCGAGGACACCGGGGCGCCACGCCTGGGGCGTATCGCCGATCAGGCGCGATCCGCCGACGGATGGGCGCGCAGCGCGTGGCCGGCAAGGCTGACCAGGAACAGCGCCGTCGCGACCACCACGATCGAGGGCCCAGCCGGCGTGTCCCAGATTAGGGAGGCGCCGAGTCCGCCGAGCACCGAGAGCGCCCCCGCCAGCGCCGCAAGGCCGGCCATCTGCTCGGGCGTGCGGGCGAACTGGCGCGCGACTGCCGGCGGGATCACCAGTAGCGCGACGATCAGCAGGATCCCGACGATCTTCATGCCGATCGCGACCGCGAGCGCCATGAACAGCATGAAGGCGACCCGGACCGACCCCGTCGGTACGCCTTCCGCGGCAGCAAGCTCCTCGTCGAGCGTGACCCGCAGCAGCCATGACCACATGGCGAAGAGGGCGCCCAGCACGAGCGCCCCGCCGGCCCAGATCCAGGCCAGGTCGCTCCTGGTCACCGACAGGACGTCGCCGAACAGATAGGCCAGGAGGTCGACCCTGAGCGTCTCCATGAAGCTCAGCACGATCAGGCCGAGCGCGAGCGAGGCATGGGCGAGTATGCCAAGAATGGTGTCGGTGGCGAGGCTGTGCCGCAGCTCCAGCAGGACCAGGGAGACCGCCAGCAGCAGGCAGATCACCACCGTCGAGAGGGTGAGGTCGAACGCGAGCAGGGCGCCGACACCCACGCCGAGCAGGGCGCTGTGCGCGAGCGCATTGCCGAAGTAGGCCATGCGGCGCCACACCACGAAGCACCCGAGCGGGCCGGCGATCGCCGCGACGCCAATCCCGCCGAGGATCGCGCGCACCAGAAAATCATCCAGCATCGATGTCGGTTCGGGCCGGTTCAGATCGCTTGGGCGTCTCGGCCGGCGACTGATCGTCGGGCAGCGCCACCACTTCGCCGGCCAGGTCGTGCCGGTGGTCGTGGTCGTGGGTGTAGATCGCAAGGCCGGCCGCCGCGCGCGGCCCGAACAGGCCGACGTACTCGGGATGCCGGCTGACCATCTCGGGTTCGCCCGAGCAGCAGACGTGCCGATTGAGGCAGACCACCTGATCGGTCGCGGCCATGACCAGATGCAGATCGTGGCTGACCATGAGCACGCCGCAGCCGCGCTCCCGGCGGATGCGGTCGATCAGCGCGTACAGCTCGAGCTGGCCGTTGAAGTCGACCCCCTGCACGGGCTCGTCGAGAATCAGCAGTCCCGGCTCGCGCACCAGCGCCCGCGCCAGCACGACCCGCTGCAGCTCGCCGCCGGACAGTTCGTGCATCGAGGCGTGCGCCAGATGGCTGGCGCCGACGGCGGCGAGCACGGGCTCGGTCTCGCGCCGGTGCCCGGTGCCGATGGTCAGGAATCGGCGCACGGTCAGCGGCAGGACTGGATCCGTCCGGATCCGCTGCGGCACGTAGCCGACCACCAGCTCCGGCTGCCGCCAGACCCGCCCTGCGGTCGGCTTCAGCAGACCGAGAAGCACGCGGATCAAAGTGGTCTTGCCGGCGCCGTTCGGCCCGATCAGCGAGACCACCTCGCGCCCCCGTACGCTGAGGTCGACGGCGCTCAGCAGCTCGCCGCGTCCGATCCGAACCGTGATCCCCTGCGCCTCGATCAGCAGGGCCGGCGGGGGCCCGACCATCAGCTCGAACAGCTCGGCATGGCGGGCTGGCAACCACGGCACACGCCATGTACTTCGACCATCTGCTGGCCGACCGCAAAGCCGAGACCGGCCGCTTGCGTCGCGATCGCGCTCTGGATCGCCGGCGCTTCGAACTCACTGACCTGACCGCACGCTTCGCAGATCAGGAACTTGCCGTCGTGCGGCGCTTCCGGCTGCGGACAGCCGACGTAAGCGTTCAGGCTTTCCAGGCGATGCACCAAGCCTTGCGCCATCAGGAAGTCGAGCGCGCGGTAGACCGTCGGCGGTTTGGCCGTGCCCTCCGTGCGGTCGAGCTCCGCCAGCAGATCGTAGGCCTTGACCGCCGCATGGCCCTGCCAGACCAGCTCGAGCACGCGGCGACGCAATCGCGTCAGCCGGGCGCCGCGGCGGGCGCACAGCTCACCCGCCCGATCCAGTGCGGCATCGATACAGGCGCCGTGATCGTGATCGGCGATCAGCTTGCCCCGCCGCGCCATGGCTCCATCCGCCCGTTGCGGGGCACGTTATACCATAGCAACCAGTCGTACGGCACCTCTGTCTCGAGTCACCATCCGGGCCGCCGGTCAGGATCGGAAGCCATCCTCGCCTTTGCGCCGAATTTCGATGATGTTCTTGTAGGCGTCGTGGCTGATCTCCTTGAAGTCCTTCGCCTGGCCACCGACCATGCCCTCGAAGCAGCGCCGATCCCGCTCAGCCAGTTTGAGCAGCAGGTCCCGATAGATATCTTTCGCTTCCTGCGGCAGATCCTTGCGTACGACCTGCGGGTCGGCGGGAATCAGCTCCGAGGTCCACAGGATGCGCAGATCGCTCATGTCGAGCGCGCCAAGATCGACCATCCGCCGCAGATTGCCGCGCGAATAGCCCTTGCCCTGGTCGCCGATGCCCGAGGTCCAGGTCACGCCGGCGTCGGCTTGGCCGTTCAGGACGGCGGTCACCGCCTGCGGATGTCCGCCGGTGAAGGCGAACTGGCCAAAGAACCGGCTGGGATCATAGCCGCGCAGGCTGAGCTCGTAGTACGGAATCAAAAAGCCTGACGTCGACAGACGCTCGGTGAACGCCAGCGTCCGGCCGCGCAGATCATCGATGGTCTGATACGGACTGTCCGCGCGCACCAGCAGCACCGAGCGATAGCCGAGCGTGCCGTCCTTTTCCTCGACCGTGACGATCGGCTCGACCGCATCCGGTTTTTGCAGGTAGAGGCTGGCATAGCTGGCGGCGCCGAGCATGGCCGTATCCAGGCGGCCTGCCAGCAGCCCGTCGATCAGGCCGCTGTAATCGCGCGAGGCGAACAGCTGAACCGGAACTCGAAGCGCCTTTTCCGCCCGCGTCTTCAGACACGCGTGGTCCTTGAGCTGGAGTTCCACCAGTTCGCCGCCGAGGATGCCGATCCGAAACACCGGCAACTGCTCGCGCCAGTCGGCGCGCGCGCTGCCCCAAGCGGTCGCTGCGCCCGCTGCGATAATAGCCGCAAGCGCCAAGCGTCGAGTAACGCTCATTACGTCTCCTCCCGAGAACGCGATCGATCCTGCCGCGACGCCATGATCGGCCGCAAAGGTTGCGCAGAACTTGCCCCGGAACCCGGCGCCGCTCAATAGATCGATTCGCGTGCGTCGTGTCGTCACGAGCGCGCGAACGGCATTGCAGCGCACCGGACTGCATCTCCTGCCCATTGCGGGCGCCCGCCCGGTCAACGTTTAATTGCCGGGTAACGTAAGCGTCGATTAACGGGCGCGCGTTAACGTTACCGCAGTCGCCGGTGGAGGGGACGCGATGAACTTGATCCGGCCCAACGGCCTCGTCGAGCGCTTGTGGTATGGCCCGCGCCAGCAGGTTGAGTTGGACGGCTACGGCCGCGCACCGCTCGGACCG
Organism: Pseudomonadota bacterium; assembly: GCA_046732855.1. Lineage (GTDB taxonomy): Bacteria > Pseudomonadota > Alphaproteobacteria > Geminicoccales > Geminicoccaceae > JBKPNX01. The sequence continues at coordinate 36,963 of JBKPNX010000056.1, read as the reverse complement.
GCCACGCCTGAGGCGCTCCGTCTGGCTGCCCAGCAGGACCGTCGCGAGAAGCGCCGGCGGCGGCCCGATCCCTTCCGCGGCAGCGTGGTCGACCTGACCGCCTGAACGAAGCTTCCCGGCCGTGCAGACCTGATCGCGCTGGCGCCCTGGGCGGGCAGATCAAGCTTTGCTGACAGTCGGCAGCGGTTCCGGCCTATGGCTACCCCGTGAGCTCAGGCAGCCGCATTGCCAACTGCATGAGCCGGGCGCCCCCACGCGCGCGCCGGCCAAGCCGTCACCGGGATTTTTCCGAGCCGGCGATCAATCCATCGACCGCGGCATTGCCTTCCAGGTGCACTCGCTGCTGGCGCAGCAACCGGACCAGGCCCGGTCGCTGCCACGCCGGGAGGCGATTCTCGCCGCCTATCACGCCCACCTCGCCGGGCGTGTTCGGTATTACGGGCCGATCACCCCGATCGATCTGCGCATCTGATCGCTGGCGGCATCAGATCCGGGCAGTGGCGCCATCGCCGCCTGCCGACGCGGCAGCGCACGGTTAAGAACCGCCAAACCAGCCAGCGATGCGACCAGCGATCCGGCGAGCACCCCGATCTTGGCCTGGCTCAGCAACGCCGGGTCGGCGAAGGCAAGACTGGCGATGAACAGCGACATGGTGAAGCCGATGCCGGCAAGCAGGCCGATGCCGATCAGGGCCGGCCAACTCGCGCCGGCCGGCAGCCTGGTCAGGCGGCTCATGACCGCGAGCAACACAAAGCCGGTGACGCCGAGCGGCTTGCCGAGCAGCAGGCCGGCGAACGCGCCCAGCGACACGGTGCTGACCAGGCCACCAGCTATGCCCCCGAGCGCCACGCCGGCGTTGAAGAAGGCAAACAGCGGCATGACGACGAACGCGACGTAGGGCGCCAGCGCATGCTCCATGCGGTGTAACGGGCTGTGCGCCTTGGCCAGCACCGCCTCGAGGCGGCCGATCAGCACCTCGGTCTGCTCGAACCCGGAGCCTTGGCTGGTGAGCGCGCGCAGCTCGTGCTGCAGCCTCTGGGGGCTCACCTTGTGGCGCAGCGGCACCGCCATGGCCATCAGCACGCCCGCGATGGTGGCATGCACCCCCGATTTCAGCATGAAGTACCACATCACCAGACCAAGCACTGCGAACACCAGCGGCGGCTCGCCTCTGACGTGCCCGTAGGCCAGCGCCGCGCCCCACACGAGGAGCGAGACGAGCAGCGCCGCCCCGTTCAGCTCGTACGTGTAGAACAGCGCGATCACCAGCACCGCGCCGAGATCGTCGACGATCGCGAGCGCCAGCAGAAACACCTTCAAGCCGAGCGGCACGCGCTCGCCGAGCAACGACAGAACACCGAGCGCGAACGCGATGTCGGTCGCCATCGGCACGCCCCAGCCGTCGATTGTCGGCTCGCCGGGATTGAACGCGACGTAGATTAAGGCCGGGACAAGCATGCCACCGAGCGCGCCGGCGGCGGGGAGGGCGGCGCGTTGCCAGCCGGCCAGCTCGCCGACCAGGATCTCGCGCTTGATCTCGAGCCCGATCACGAAGAAGAACAACGCCATGAGCAGGTCGTTGACCCAGAGCAGCAGCGGCTTGGTGAGGCTCCACGCGCCGAAGCTCACGGCGAGGGGCACGTCGAGGATTGCGAAATAGCTTGTCGCCCAGGGGGAGTTCGCCCACGCGAACGCCACCCCCGCCGCCGCGATCAGAATGACGCCGCTCGCGCTCTCGGTGCGGATGAAGTCCTGGACCGGGGACAACGCCTTGGCGACCACCGCCCTCGGCGAGGGTCGGCGCGCGGCAGCCTTCTTCGCCATTGCGTTCTCCTGCGGCGCTTTCCCGAGGGTGCCCCAGCTAGCTCGAAGGTGGCGGTACAGCCCTAGTAGCCGAGCGCGAGCCCGTCCTTGCGCGGGTCGGAGCCGCCGAGCAACACGCCGCGCGCATGATCGATCGCGATGATCTGGCCGCCGCCGAGCGGCTTGCCGGCGGGCACGACCTTGTGGCCGAGCCGCGCCAGGGCTTCGGCGGTCGCGCGCGGTACGCCCCGTTCCAGCCGCAGCTCGCCGTCCTGCGCGAAGGCGCGCGGCGCGTCGAGAGCGGCCTGCGGGTCGAGGCCGAAGTCCACGAGATTGATCAGCACGTGGGCATGGCCGACCGGCTGATAGTGCCCGCCCATCACGCCGAACCCGATGGTCGGCCGCCCGCTCTCGAGGGCGAGCGCCGGAATGATCGTGTGCAGCGGCCGCTTGCCGGACGCGATCACGTTGGGGTGCGCGGGATCGAGCGAGAAGCTCCTGCCCCGGTTGTGGAACAGCACGCCGGTCTCGGGACAGACCAGACCGCTGCCGAAGCTGTCGAACACCGAATTGATGAACGACACGAGATTGCGCTCGCGATCGACCACCGTGAGATAGACGGTGTCCCGGTGCTCCGGCAGGAGCGGAGGCGGCAGGTCGACTTGCGCGCGCTCGGGATCGATCACGGCGCGCAGCTCTGCGGCGTAGCTCTTGTCCAGCAGCCGGCCGACGGGCACGTCGGCCATGGCGGGATCGGCCAGGCAGGCATTGCGGTCTCGAAAGGCTAGGCGTGTGGCTTCCGCCTCGAGATGTAGCCGCTCGGCACCGTTCGGCTGCAGCGCGCCGAGCTCGAAGCCTTCCAGAATGTTCAACATGAGCAGCGCAATCACGCCCTGCCCGTTGGGCGGGCACTCGTACACTTCCAGCCCGCGGTACGCGGTCCTAATCGGCGTGACGAACTCGCCCGCCGCAGCGGCGAAATCGTCCGCGGCGTGCAGTCCGCCCTCGCTCCTGAGATAAGCGACCATGCGCTCGGCCAGCTCGCCCCGATAGAAGGCGTCCGGGCCGTCTGCGGCGATCCGCTTGAGAGTTCTTGCCAGGGCCGGCAGCCGCATCTTGTCGCCGGGGTCGGGCGCGCGGTCGTCCGGCAGATAGAAGGCCCGTCCGCCGCTGCTTTGCCGCAGCCGCGCGCCCTCGCGCGCCCAGTCGTAGGCGCCGCGCGGCGTGACCAGGTAGCCCTCGTCGGCGCAGCGGATCGCCGGCTGCAAGCTTTCTTCCAGGTCGCGGGTGCCGTGACACTCGAGCAGTCGCGCCCAGGCGTCTACCGCGCCCGGCACGGTCACGCTGTGCGGGGTGCCTTCGAGCTCGCGCACGCCCAGCTCACGCAGCCGCTCGACGGTTGCAGCGGCGGGGGCCCGCCCGGAGCCGTTGAGCGCGATCACGCCGCCCGCTGCCGGCGCGAGCAGGACGAAACAGTCGCCCCCGATCCCGGTCATCGCCGGGTCGACCACGCACTGCACGGCGACCGCAGCAACTGCCGCGTCGACTGCGTTGCCGCCGGCGCGCAGGACATCGAGCGCGACGAGCGTCGCCAACGGATGCGAGGTCGCCGCCATGCCATTCTCGGCGTAGGCAACGGAGCGGCCGGGCAGCTCGAAGTCACGCATGGGCGATGCCTCCCGGGAAAGCAGCGTCGACGCATCCTTGTACCGCGGGCGTGGCTTTGGCGCAAAAACCGCGCCGCTTTTCACTTTTCATATCGGAACCCGCCGCTACACTTGGCGTTGGCGTTGTGAATGAAGCGCCCGTCCTAACGGTCGGAAGGTGCAAGGCCCGGAGAAGCTGAGGGCGAGCTGCAACGACCGGCGAGCCGGGATGGAGAGAACGTGACATGCGCGACTTCGAGCTGATGCTCAAGGATTACCGCCTGACCACCGCGGAAATCCTTTATCACATGCCGGATCATCCGAGCCTCTTGCAGACCTACGTGTGGCAGGGCCTCGACATCGCGCCCAAGTTCCCAGTCCTTCATAAGTTCCTGCATTTTTGGGAAAGCTCGTTGGATGGTCGCCTGCACAGCGTCAAGGTGGCGAGCGCGAAGATCATCAAGCCCAACCGCTTCCGCTACGCGCGCGCTTTGCTGAACGTGCACTGATTCATACCGGCCACGCAAACCGTCGTCCTTCTTAGCCGCGCCGCTCATCGCGCGACCGGCAGCACCGCCGACCTGATGAGCGCCGCTTCCTCCGAGGTGGATGTCGTGGAACGGGCGATAAGGTTGGCGATGCCCACGCCTGACGTCGGCCATGCTGTAGTATTCCGGCTTCCAAATGTGAACTGGGCCCCGAGACGGTGCAACGGGATTTATCCTTGCGATTGGCCGGGTGACGTCGGTTTCGGGGGGGGACCCGGTGCGGCGCAGGACGCCGCGCGGTCGAGGTACCAGCGATAGGACGCGGCGAGGCCTCGCTCGAGCGGGATGCGCGGCTGCCAGCCGAGTGCGCTCAGGCGTGACACGTCGAGGAGCTTCTGCGGCGTGCCGTCGGGGCGCTCGGTGTCGTAGCGCAGCCGGCCCTCGAACCCGACCACCCGGCGCACCTGCTCGGCCAGCTCGGCGATCGTGAGGTCGGCGCCGCAGCCGAGATTGATCCACGGGCTCGCGCCGTCGACCGCTTCGCCGCCGTAGAATTTCAGGAGGTGGACGCAGGCATCCGCCAGGTCGTCGACATGCAGGAACTCGCGCCGCGGCCGGCCCGTGCCCCAGATCTCGACCTCCGCGGCATTCCCCGCCTTGGCCGCATGCATCTTGGCGATCAGCGCCGGCACCACGTGACTGCTCAGGAGGTCGAAGTTGTCGCCCGGTCCGTACAGGTTGGTGGGCAGAGCGCTGATGAAGTCGCAGCCGTACTCGAGCCGATACGCCTGGCACAGCTTGATGCCGGCGATCTTGGCCACCGCGTACCATTGGTTGGTCGGCTCGAGCTGGCCTTCGAGCAGATACTCCTCCTTCATCGGCTGTGGCGCGAATTTCGGATAGATGCAGCTCGAGCCCAGAAACAGCAGCTTCGCGATTCCGGCCCGATAGGCGGCATGAATCACGTTCGCCGCGATCATCAGGTTGTCGTACAGGAACTCGGCGGGCCTGCTCGCATTGGCGAGAATCCCCCCGACCCGGGCGGCGGCGACCACGGCCACGTCGGGGCGTACGGCTTGCAGCCAGCGCTCGACCGCTACCTGGCAACGAAGATCGCACTCGCGGCGGGTCACGGTCACCATCGCGCAGTCCTCGCGCCCAAGCCGGCGGACCAGGGCGCTGCCGACCATTCCGCGGTGGCCGGCGATCCAGACCGTCTTGCCGGCCAGCTGGAAGGGCATCGTGCGGTCTCGCTAGTCGAGCCGCTGGCGACCCTCGCGCTTGACCAGCGCGAGATCGGCCTCGACCATTTCGCGCACCAGATCGGGAAAGGCGGTACGATGCCGCCAGCCGAGCCGGGCGCGGGCTTTGCTCGCGTCGCCCTGCAGGAGATCGACTTCGGTCGGGCGGAGGTAGCGCGGGTCGACTCGCACCAGCTCCTTGCCCGAGCGCGCGTCCAGCCCGACTTCGTGGACCCCGCGGCCCCGCCACTGGATCTCGCGTCCGGTACACGCGAACGCCCGCTCGACGAACTCGCGCACGCTGTGCGCCTCGCCCGTTGCCAGGACGTAGTCGTCCGGCTCGTTCTGCTGCAGCATCAGCCACATGCCCTCAACATAGTCGCGCGCGTGGCCCCAGTCGCGCTTGGCGTCCAGGTTGCCGATGTACAGGCGCTTCTGCAGGCCGAGCTCGATCGCCGCGACCGCGCGCGTGATCTTGCGCGTGACGAACGTCTCGCCGCGCAGCGGGCTCTCGTGGTTGAACAGGATGCCGTTCGAGGCATGATAGCCGTACGCTTCCCGGTAGTTCACCGTCATCCAATACGCGTACAGCTTGGCGGCGGCATAGGGACTGCGGGGGTAGAACGGCGTGGTCTCGCGCTGCGGCACCTCGGCCGCCTTGCCGAACAGCTCCGAAGTGGACGCCTGATAGCACCGTACCCGCTCGCCCATGCGCAGGATGCGCACGGCCTCGAGCAGGCGCAGCGTACCGAGCGCGTCGGCATTGGCGGTGTACTCGGCGGTCTCGAAGCTCACCTGGACGTGGCTCTGCGCGGCGAGATTGTAGATCTCGTCAGGCTGAGTCTCCTGGACCAGGCGAATCAGGTTGGTGGCGTCGGTCAGATCGCCGTGGTGCAGAAAGAATCGGGTGTCATGCTCGTGGGGATCAACGTAGAGATGGTCCACCCGACCGGTGTTGAAGGATGAGGCACGGCGCTTCACCCCGTGCACCACGTAGCCCTTGGCGAGCAGGAGCGCTGCCAGATAGGCGCCGTCCTGCCCGGTAATGCCGGTGATCAACGCGACCTTGCCCGCCATGAAAACCTCGCCTGTGGTTCGACCACACGACCGCGATTGGTTGTAGCGGGGCCTCGGTACGGCGGTCCCCGGCCGGACGCAAGCTTCCTCCTGGCCGCTGCCGCTCCACTGATATCGGAATCACAAGGCAGTCCGCATGGATTGTTCACGGCCGCCGAGGCCTGTCCAGTGTCCTTCGCCGGAACAAGGCGCAAGACGGCCCCGGCGGTGAGGCGACCCTGTGCTTGCCTGTTTTGCGCGAGCACGCCTGGCGCGCGCCGGTCGCCGCGGCTGTTCAGGCCGACGAGTCTGCTGGACCTTCGCTACCATCCGATACATAGCCACGCTTGTGCCTGAGGGCATTTGCTGCAAGAATTGAGTTAACCATGGGGGCTAACCGAACCATAGGTATTAGCCTCGGGAGCGCCGTGCCATTGTTCGATCACAACGCGCAGCAGCTTTTGTCTCGGATCTACGAGACGGGGTTGGGTGATTGGGTGCCCCTGCTGGACGGAATCGTGCAGTTTCTGGAAGGCAGCGCTATCGCTCTGATTTCCCATGACTTCAAGTGTAATCTAGGATCCATTCTGTTTTCGAGTGGCGTCGACCCGAAGTACTTGCCCCGGTACGGCTCCTATCCGCCGAATCAGAACCTGTGGCTGGCGTGCGAACGCCAGTACCGAGTACCGGGCACGATCCACACCGGCGAGCAGCTCGTTCCAGAAGATGAACTCGTGCGCAGTCGATTCTACACTGAATGGCTGCGGCCGCAGAATCTGCACCACCGACTTTGCGCGGTGCTCTCCAGGGAAGAGGCGACCGCGGTCTTCCTCGAGGTCCTGCGCCGGCGCGGATCGCGCGGATTTGGTGACGATCAGATCCAACGCTGTCGAGAGCTGGTGCCGCATCTGCAGCGAACGCTTCGGATACGGCGCCGGTTGGCGGATCTCGAGATCGAGAGAGACGCCGCGCTCCGTGCGCTCGATCAATTGCCCTGGGGGGTCGTTTTCGTTGACGAACACCGCAATCGCTTGGTCGCGAACCGGCATGCAGACGAGATCCTGGTCGCTGGCGATGGCTTGACCGCGCGCGGCAATATCCTGCGAGCCGACCTCGCGGATGAAACCGCGCGACTGGAGCGACTGCTGAATAGCGCGCTGGATCGGACCGGCAAACAGGCCTCGAGTGCCGGCGGCACCCTCTCAATCACGAGACCATCCGGGGCCCATCCGCTGAGCGTGGCAGTAGTGCCGCTGCACCTCGAGCTGGAGACGTTCGGCGAACGGGGTCCGATCGCCGCGATCTTTGTCACGGACCCGGACATCCCGCTCGACAGCCAGGAGCAGCATCTGCGCGAGCTGTACGGCCTGACCGTGGGCGAGGCACGCCTGACTTCCTCGCTGCTACAAGGCAAGTCCGTCGAGGAATCGGCGGCTGCGATAGGTATCACGGTTAATACCGCGCGCACTCGCCTGAAGCGCATCTACAACAAGACCGGCGTCCGGCGACAGCCGGAGCTCGTGCGCCGCCTGCTTCTAGGTCTGCCGCGCCTGAGGCGCGACTCGCCTCAGGCTGCGCCAAAGTTCGGAGCTCACTCGAGGCATCCGTCGTAACGATAGGAGACGCTAAGGAACTCTGCAGGCAAAAATGTCGAGACCGGATTAAACCGCCTCATGATCGGAAACCCCCAGCGGCGATTAGGAATCCTGCTTTTCGACCAACCGCAACACGGGGCGGCGACAGGCAAAACTCGCCTGGCGTTGCTGCCAAGCCCGGCAAACCTGATACATTCAGGCTACATTCGCACTTCCGGTTTGGCATTTACCCAATCGGTGAAAGCGACTCGCCGAACAATCAACTAAATTATCCCAAAATTGCCCCTATTCGGGAGTATCCCGGCGGCGCGCCTTAATCCAATCCTTGAGGCGGACGTGCGGCCCACAAGGGTGTTGCACGAAAGCCACGTTCCACAGAGAACCACATCGATCGGTCCCAGTACAAGGGCCAAAAACCGGGGGAGCGCACGCAAATGAGGGCAGACCTCCTCGAGGTGGCGCCACAGCCAGCACCTAAGCAGCTGCCGAGACAACCGCGAGCCCAGGACATCGACCGGCACATCGGGGGACGTCTGCGGCAGCGCCGAGTGATGAACGGACTGACCCAGCAGGGCTTGGCCGACCTGATCGGGGTGACCTACCAGCAGGCCCACAAGTACGAGAACGGCGTGAACAGAATCGCTGCAGGCCGGCTCTACACCATCGCGCAGGTCCTGGGGGTGGATGTCGGGTATTTCTTCGAAGGCCTGCAGAGCGCCGTAGCGAGAGAGCCCACCCCACAACAGCGTGTATTTCTCGACTTGGCGCGCAATTTCAGGAGCATCCGCAAACGCAAGCACCAGGAGGCGATTTGTCTGCTTGCGCGTATCCTTGCCACGATGGAGAACCCGTCCGACATCGATCCCTGGGATCTGATGCCCGAATTGGCCGAAAGCGCCTGACCTGGGGCTGGCGGCTAAACCGCGGGTCAAAAAACGTGGACAATCGTCGGCTTGCCGACACATGTGAAGGATTGGCGCTGCCGGTTCGCGGACCGCCGGGGGCTCATGGACCTGAGATCCGCCGCGCGGCCGAGAAGATGGTACGGCAGGCCAGCAAGCGGGTATTGCCGTGGGCTGGGGGCCCCGACACCGCCCGGCGATGTTCTCAGGGTTCAAGACGAGCGAGCGGACGCCAGCAGCCAGCGGGGGTAGGACATTGACAGGCCCGCGCTGAGCGGCAGCGCGGGACAGCCGGCGAGGAATCCCGCAACCGTCTGCGCAAACAATTCGGAGACCTGCTCGCTCGGAAAAGCTTCGAACGCCAGCGACCAGTGCAGGCGGCCCGGCGGTCCTGGCAAGCGAATCTCGACGAGCTCGACGTTGACCCCGCGCTCGCGCCGGTGGTCGAGGGAAACCTCGTGCACGCCGCCCGCGCGGTCGAGGTCCAGGCAACGCTGCAGGCGCCGCTTCTCGACAATGAGAACGCCGGGTGCGCCGCCGTTTCCAAACAGACCGGAGAAGCGCTGCTCGATCGCCGCGCCGGCGTAGGACCACTTGAGCCAATGCTCGCACACGCCCGCGATTCCCGGGGCGAGCATCTGAGGTGGCGATGCGGACGCGCGGCCTTTGATCTCGAGTCGCCCCTCGCGCCACTTTAGGCCCATGTCGTCATTTCCGGGGACCAGCAAATAGCGGTCTTGCCGCCAGGCCGGGGGCGCCGGCTCCCACGCGCGCGGCGCCGGTCGGCCGTGGCCGCCATAGCGCGGGCGTGTCCCAAACCAGACTTCCACCCCCGAGCCGCTCTCCTCGAGCGGGCCGGGAAAGAACCACCGTATCTCGAGCGTGGATGATGGCATGCAGCCTCTTCAAAACTCCGATGGACGCGCCCAAACCCAGGCCATGGATTCAGGTCATGGTGCCGCTTCACGGCGCTCCCGTCGAGCGCGTCGTGACCGCGACCGGGCGACCGTTCTGAACCAGTCAGTTAGCCGCGGCCCGAGCCGGCCGAATCGGGCTGCTTCACCCGCCAATGCTGTTGGTCGAAGTGCCGCAGCCGTGCTTCACGAGTGCGTGAGTCGCGACGCGCGGCGGCATAAGATCAAATCGCGCCGGCTAGAGTACGCAGCGAGAGGTGAGGGCCCTGGGAATTGCTGTTCGAGACCCTCGCACGCGTCGTCCTGATGGGGGTGATTGCCGCATCGCTGGGGCTATCGGCAGACGTGACTTTCGCTGAGGACGCGCAAGACGGCGACACTATCGAAATTCAGGGTCAGCTGGCTTGCCTCTACGGCATCGACGCCTTCGAGCTGGACCAGACGTGCACGGATGCGCGCGGCAACGCTTGGCCCTGCGGAGTTGCGGCAAAGGCCACACTCGCCACCCTGATTCAAGGTCAGGCGCTGAAGTGTCTGGTGATCAAAGAGGATCGGAACGGCTGTTATAGATCGCGCTGCACGCGCGAAGATGGCACGGACCTCGCCGCCTACATGGTGCGCTCAGGGCTGGCGCTCGCGATGTCGGAGGCGTACATGGCAGACGAGGTGGACGCAAGGCGGCGCCGCGCCGGCGCCTGGGGAGGCGAGTTCACGGCGCCCTGGCGATGGCGCGCTGGCGCGCGCTGAGGCAATCCGGTCGCACCACCGGTGCGGCAGGAAGCGTCTGCTTACGGCCGCATCCTTGAATGCAAGTTTGCGGCGTGCCTATGCCGGGCGCATCTTGGTCCCAAGGGGCACCCGCTTGCGGCGGCACCGTCACGGGAGATCGAGCATGATCAACGGACTGCACCACAACGCCTATCGCTGCCGCGACTCCGAGGAGACCCGAAAGTTCTATGAGGACTTTCTCGGCCTGCCGCTCGCCTCGGCTCTGCTGATCAAGACGACCCGGACGGGTCGCGAGGCTAACGTTTTGCACACCTTTTACGAGATGGGGGACGGCTCTTACCTGGCGTTCTTCGAGGCTCCGGATCAGCCGTTCGAGTTCAAGCAGCAGCACGACTTCGACCTGCACATCGCGCTCGAGGTCGACCGCGCCACGCTCGACGAGATGTTCGCCCGGGGCAAGGCGGCGGGCATTGAGACGCGCGGCGTCTCCGATCATGGCTTCATTGATTCGATCTATTTCCGTGATCCCAACGGCTACGTGATCGAGCTCACCACGAAGAACGCCGACGAGCGCGAGGACCTGGATCGGGGGCGCGCCCGGCGCATCCTCGAGGAGTGGCAACAGACCAAGGCGCCTGAATAGAGTGCCGGCGCGCTCAGCCGGTCAGCTCGCGGGCAGTCCAGGGAGGCTCCTTGGGATGGGCGCCGCGACCCCACTCGGGCTGCGGCGCGCCAGAACAGGCCAAGCGCAACATCAAACGAGGAGGGCTGGGCAGTGAGCTGGCAGCCGGCAAAAGATCCGAGGTGCGACGAGCAGCAGGCGCAAAATCCGGTCGAGATGGTCATCGTGCCGCGGGCGCGTGACCTCGGCGGCTTCGAGGTGCGCCGGGCGTTGCCGTCGGAGCGCCGCCAGATGGTCGGACCATTCATCTTTTTCGATCAGATGGGTCCGGCCGAGTTTCTGCTGGGGCAGGGGATGGACGTGCGCCCGCATCCGCACATCGGCCTCGCCACGGTCACTTACCTGATCCGCGGCGAGATCACCCACCGCGACAGCCTGGGCACCCTGCAGCCGATCCGGCCCGGCGCGGTCAACTGGATGACCGCGGGCCGCGGCATCGCCCATTCCGAGCGCACCGCGCCCGAGGCGCGGACCGCAGGGGCGAAGTTGTTCGGCATCCAGACCTGGGTGGCGCTGCCCGCGCACGCCGAGGAGACCGCGCCGGGATTCAGCCATCACGAAGAGGCGGAGCTGCCCCTGATCACCGATCACGGCGCCAGCGTGCGCCTGATCGTCGGCTCGCTCTACGGCCGCCGCTCGCCGGTGTGGACCTTCTCCGAGATGTTCTATGCGGACGCGTCGCTCGCAGCCGGCGCGCGCCTGCCTCTGGATGCCAGCCACGAGGAGCGCGGCATCTATGTGCTTGAGGGCGCGATCGAGATTGCGGGTGATACGTTCGACGCGATGCAGCTCCTGGTGTTTCGGCCGGGCGATTCGGTCACCGTCACCGCGCGCGCGCCCGCTCGCCTGATGCTGCTGGGCGGCGAGCCGATGGACGGGCCGCGCCACATCTGGTGGAACTTCGTGTCCAGCTCCAAGCAGCGCATCGAGCAGGCCAAGGCCGACTGGCAGGCCGGGCGCTTCACGCCCGTGCCCGGCGATGCCGAATTCATCCCACTGCCGGAGTGAGATGGGCGGTCCGGGATCGCCGCCCTGGGGCGCCCGCAAAGCGGCGACTCAGCCGACGCTGGCTTCCGCGGCCTCTGCGCTCTCGTACAGCCGCTCGCCCCGGTGGAGGCGACGCGCGATGGTCGCGGTCTGAAAGCGCGCGCGCTCGGTCGGCGAGTGGGCGGCAAGATAACGGGCGATCGCAACCAGTATGTTGCGGCCCTCCGGCGTGGCGCCCCAATTTTGATACTGCCGGAGCCCGGCCTCGAACATCTGATAGGTGTGAAAATCGGTGTCCTCGCGTAACAGCGCGTGACCGAGGGTGGCGATCAGGCGCTCGCTCGGATACCCGAGCAGGACATGGCGGGCGACCAGGCGGGCGCTCGAATTGACCTGCTGCTGCCGGTCGAAAGCGTCCAGCAGCGCGCGGCAGATCTCGTCGTCGCCTGCGGGCAGATCGTCGAACCCTTCGCCGCGTGCGCCGGGCAGGCGCGCCGGCGGCCGGTTGAGGAAGCGCGTGAGATACAGCGCCATGGCGCCATGAAACACGGCGCGGAGGCCTAGGGGATAGGGCTCGCCCTGCCGGCCCGCCACTGCGCTTACCCGCTCGAGCAGCCGGTGCGCCGCGTTCGCGTAGGTGAACACGTGCAACGCAGTGTCCCAATCGGAGAACTCATTGGCCGTGCCAAAGCGCGCGATGCGCAGCGCCGCCGCATAGGATAAAGCTCGGCCGAGGTCGGGCGGCGTCGCACCCGCGCGGATGGCATCCAGCAGCGCGACGTTGATCGCCTGGGGGTCGTCGCCCAACAACTCGTGCGCAAGCGCCGCATGGCCTTCGAACCGACGGACCTCGCCCTCGCGGATCGCTGCGGGCAATGCTTCGAACGTCCCGGCGAGCAGCGCGATCAGATCGAGCGGGTGCCGCCAGGCATTCTGCTCGTCGGCGCCCCGCGCGTCGATCAGCTGGCCGACCACGGTCGGCAGCACCGCGGCCGCGTGCTCCTCACCGACCAGATCGACGCATTCGAATGCCTTGTTGAGGAAGTCCAGCGCGTGCCCACCGTCGGCGAAAGGCCGGTCGGTGACGGCGCAAAGCATGATGTCGGCGAGCTCCGGGAGGCCCGGGCCGTGCGCGATCGCGGTCAGGAGGGTGCGCTCGGCGGCATCCCGGTGACGCACCTCGGTCCACTGCCGGAACCAGCGGCGGAGCACGTCGAGCGAAACGGAAGTGCCATGGAGCGGGTCGCGAGCGCGCCGCGGCGCCTCGCCCACGCAGTCGGCAGCGACGCGCCGGATGCCGTGGAACAGCGCGAGGTAACGCTCGATATCCGGCAGATCGCGCAAAACGTTGCCGAGCGCGACCAGAATGGTCATGCCGATGCCGAAGCCGTCACGCATGCGTGCGCCGAACAGAGCGGCATCGCGCAGCAGTTCGGCTTCATCGACCCCGGCGCCGCGCGCCCCCAGCACCGCCTTGGCGATCACGAGACCCAGATTGTGCGCCATGCCGTCATCGAGACGTCGGCGCCAGTGCGTGGCCGGCTCGGCGTGCAGGCCGCAGTCTGCCGCGACGAAAACCTGCCCCTCCTCGATCCGCACCTCGGCGGTGGGCACATCGTCGGCCCACAGGTCGAAAGTGCCGCCGCTCACCAGGTCGAAGCGCGCGTGATGCCAGGGGCAGGTGAGAATGCCGTCTCGGATGCTGCCCTTGGCCAGGGCAAAGCCTAGATGCGGGCAGCGATTGTCCAGCGCGAACACGCGGCCCTGGTCGTGCACGACGAGCACCGGGCAGCGCCGGCCCTTCACGACCATGCGCCCCTTGGCGGCGAGCTCGGCAAGCGAGCCGACGTGAATAAACCGATCCGGATCCGGTTTCATGACCCGCGTCTCACGTGTTGCGCGTTCTCACGCCGGCCAACCCGGCGGACGAGCGGAGCACCGCCCGCAGATCGTCGCCCGAGCGCCGGCAACTCAAGCGCCCTCAATTCATCGAGCGGGCAGCAGTTGCTCCACCAGGCGGGCCCAGTAGCTGGCGCCATAGGGCAGCGCCTCGTCGTTGAAGTCATAGTTCGGGCTGTGCAGCATCGGCGTCGCGTCGTCCTGGCCGACGCCCATGAAGATGTAGGCGCCTGGCTTGCGCTCGAGCAGGTAGGCGAAGTCCTCGGCGCCCATCGCCAGCGCAACCGCGCGGTCGACCCGATCCTCCCCGACCACCTCGGCTGCCGCAGCAGCGGCCAGCTCCACCTCCGCCTCGCTGTTGACCGTGGGCGGATAGCCGCGGGTATAGGTCAGGGTGGCGCTCACCTGATGCGCTTCGGCGACGCTCCGCGCGATCTCGCGGATACGCTGCTCGAGCAGATCGCGCACTTGCGGCTCGAAGCTGCGAATCGTGCCGCGAAGCGTCGCCTCCTGAGGGATCACGTTATCGGCGTTTCCGGCGTGGAACTGCGTGATCGAGACCACCGCCTGCGCCACCGGATCGACGTTGCGCGCCACGACGGTCTGCAGCGCCATGACGATCTGGGCGCCCGCGGCAATCGGATCACGGCAGCGGTGCGGCATCGCGCCGTGTCCGCCCTGGCCGGTCAGGCGGATCTGCACCCGGTCGGCTGCGGCCATGATCGGCCCGGGTCGCAAGCCGAAAGTGCCGAACGGCGCAAGCGGCCAGTTGTGTAGACCGAACACGCGCGGCGTCGGGAAGCGCTCGAACAGGCCTTCCTCGACCATGACGCGACCGCCGCCGTCCATCTCTTCGGCGGGCTGGAAGATGAAATAGACGGTGCCGTCGAAGTTGCGTGTTTCGGCGAGATACCGGGCGGCGCCCAGTAGCATGGTGGTATGGCCGTCGTGGCCGCACGCATGCATCCTGCCGGGCACCGTCGAGGCGTAGGGGCGCCCGGTAGCCTCCTCGATCGGCAGGGCATCCATGTCGGCGCGCAGCGCGATGGCACCCGGGCCCGCGCCGGCCTTGAGCACGCCCACCACCCCGGTCTTCGCCATGCCGGTGTGCACCTCGTCGAAGCCAAAGCCGTGCAGTTTCTCAGCGACGAAGGCGGAGGTGCGCCGCTCCTGGAAAGCGAGCTCGGGATGGGCGTGCAGATCGCGGCGCCAGGCCGTCATCTCGTCCTGGAGATCGCCGATCCGGTTGATGATCGCCATGTTCTGCCCTCCTGGCGGCCGCTCCTCCAGCATACGCGCCGCAGGCGGTTTGACCAAGGCTCGCCGGCTCAGCCAAACCAAGAGCCGGAATCACGCCAAAAAAGAAACCGGGCCGCCCGGCCCGGTTCCAGGAACGATGACAGTTGAAAGGGGCCGAGAGCTCAGCCGCCCTTCTCGACGTACTTGCCGTTGTCCCACTCGTACATTACGTACGCCGCGCCCTTGACGTCGCCCTTGTCGTCGAACGCGATTGGGCCGAGCACGGTGTCGAACTGGTTGCTGTTGAGCTGTTCGATCACCGCGTCGAGGTCGGTCGAGCCGGCCTTCTCGACCGCCTGGGCCCACACCTGGATCGCGGCGTAGGTGTAGAGCGTGTAACCCTCCGGGTCGTAGCCCTGGGCCGTGAACTCCGCGACGACCGGCGCCGCCGCTTCGTTCTTGCGCGGATCGGGGCTGAAGGTCATCAGCGTGCCCTGCCCGGTGTCGCCGGTGATCGCCCAGTACTCGTCGGTGACCAGGGCGTCACCCGACATCATGGTCGCGTTGATGCCCTGCTCCTTGGCCTGGCGGGCGATCAGACCCGCCTCGGTGTGATAGCCGCCGAGATAGATCAGATCGATCCCGGCATTCTTCATCTTGGTGATCAGCGCGGTGAAGTCTTTGTCGCCCGCGGTGATCGCCTCGTACATCACCTCGGTAACGCCGCGCGCGTTCAGCTGCCGCTTGAACTCATCGGCGAGGCCCTTGCCGTAGGGCGTCTTGTCGTGGACGATCGCGATCTTCTTGCCGACGTTGTTGTCGACCACGTAATTGCCGGCAAAGGTGCCCTGCTGGTCGTCGCGACCGCACACACGGAAGACGTTTTCGAGGCCCTGCTCGGTCAGCTGCGGATTGGTCGACGCAGGCGAGATCTGGAGGATGCCTTCCTCGTTGTAGACCTTGGACGCAGGGATCGAGGAGCCGGAGCAGAAATGCCCGGCCACGAACACCACCCCCGCGTTGACCATCTGATTGGCGACCGCGACTGCCTGCTTCGGATCACAGGCATCATCGCCGACTTCGAGCGTCAGCTGTTCGCCGAGCACGCCGCCCTTGGCGTTGAGGTCCTTGACCGCCATTTCGGCGCCGCGCTTCATTTGATCGCCGAAAATGGCATATTGTCCGGTCATAGGTCCGGCGGTGGCGATTGCGATGTCCGCCTGTGCTCCCCCGGCCGTCAACGCGATCAGCGCGCTTGCGGCGAGAAGAGACTTGGTTAAGCCAGTCATGTTTGGACCTGCTCCCTGGTTGTGCCTAGCCGTGCGTGACCTCTGCCACGCGTCCATCGCGCCGGGCTGCACCGACGCCAGCTTGGCGCATTTGTCATCGAGCGGTGGAATTTGGCAAGTGGTTTGACGTGGCGCCGGTCGTTCCGGCGGGTGCCTTGAGGTCGTCCATCGCCAACTCCGAGTACCCTTTCGAGCGCCGGCCGGAACCGGGACCGGGGCTGATGCGCCAGTAGTCCACCTCCGTGGGATCGTCGGACCAGCGCCACACCCGGCTCGGCAGGATCTCGAACACGAGATCGCCGTAGGGCGCGAGCGCACGGACGTGGACCGTGGCCAGCTCGGCCTGGCACTGCAGGGGCAGGTTCCATTGCACGCCGCCTTCGATCCGCCAGTCGCTCGGCGCGAGGAAGCGCAGAGCGACGACCGGCCGCTCGAAGCCCTGCTCGTCGGGGATCTCGACGATCCTGAGGCGGACGTAATCGGTCTCGGCCGCGGCGGGTATTTGCGAAAGTGTCGTCTCAAAGACCAGGAGCAGGATCAGCAAGTCAACCATAGAGCGCATCGGACGTTCTCCACGAGCACATCGGTCGACCTTATCTGAAACAGACGATGCCGGGAAGATTAGGCAGGGCGACGACTTCGTTATTGTCTGAATTCTGCTCGCGGCGAATCGGGCGACCAGGTTGTCTATGAGGGTGAGATTGCGGCGCTGCGCGGCTTGCTGGGGCAGTGAGCAGCTACGCTCCCGGTCTCTCCCGATACGTCCAGAGCGACTGGCGTTCGTAGCGCCAGGGATACTGGGCGACCATCTTGTGCACCAAGGTGAGCCGATGGGCGATCAGCGCGAGCGCGGTGATCACGACGAAATCGATGATGAAGCCCGAGAGGCTGAGCAGCTCGCCGCCGAACAGGGCGTAGACCAGAAAGCGGTCGGCGAGCGCCAGGCCAAAGCAGGCGGCCACCACCTGCCACGGCGGTTTCCAGCCGTCGGCAAGCTCGCGGCCGGTCATGATCGCGGCCCCGCCGATGATGATCACCGTCAGGCCGATGAACACGCCAAGCGAAGTGCCTAGAAGCGATTGCATCATCGCCGCAGGTTCAGTGCCCGCCTTCCAGATAGGCGGCCCGGATCTCGGGATTGGCGAGCAGCTCCGCGCCGCTGCCCTCCATGAGAACCTGCCCCGTGGCGAGTACGTAGCCGCGCCGGGCAATTCGGAGCGCCTGATAAGCATTCTGCTCGACCAGGAGGATCGTGACGCCCTGATCGCGATTGATCTCGACGATCGCCTCGAAGATCTGCTTGACCAGGATGGGCGCGAGGCCGAGGGACGGCTCGTCGAGCAGGAGCAGCTTGGGTCGCGCCATCAGGGCGCGGCCGATGCACAGCATCTGCTGCTCGCCCCCGGACAGCGTGCCGCCGCGCTGGCGCTGCCGTTCCTCGAGCCGCGGAAACAGGGTGAAGACCCGCTTCACGTCCTCCTCGAAATGGGCGCCGTTGGTCGGCACCGCGCCCATCTGGAGGTTCTCGAGGACGCTCATCGACGGGAAGATGCGCCGGCCCTCCGGGGCCTGGGCGATACCCCGGGCGACGATGTCGTAGGGCTCCATGCCATTGAGGCGTTGGCCATCGAACACGATCGTGCCGGCGCTCGCTTTGGGCCGGCCGCAGATGGTCATCAACAGGGTCGACTTGCCGGCTCCGTTCGCGCCGATGATCGTGACGATCTCGCCGCGATCGACCCGGATGCTGACGCCGTGCAGCGCCTCGATATGGCCGTAGTGGGCGTGGACGCCCGCGACGTCGAGCATCAACCGAGCCGCGCCTCTGCCGCGAGGTCGGCCGCGACCTCCGGGGGCAGCGCCTCCTCCTCGGTCTCGCCGAGGTACGCCTTGATCACGTTGGGATCGCGCTTGATTTCGTCTGGCGTGCCGTCCGCGATCTTGCGGCCGTAGTCGAGCACGACGATGTGGTCCGAGATGCCCATGACCACGCTCATGTCGTGCTCGATCAGGAGCACGCCGATTCCGAACTCGTCCCGAATGCGCATCAGCAGCTGGCGAAGATCGCCGGTCTCGCGCGGATTGAGGCCCGCCGCGGGCTCGTCCAGGCAAAGCAGGTTCGGCTGCGTGCACATCGCGCGCGCGATCTCGAGCCGGCGCTGGTCGCCGTAGGGCAGGTTGGCGGCGTCCCAGTCGGCACGTTCGATCAGACCGATCCGGCCGAGCCAATCGCGCGCTCGTGCGACCGCCGCCTCTTCGGCATGGCGGTAACCGGCGAAACCGAGCACGCCGAGCACCGTGTAACCGGACGCCCGCATCAGCGCGTTGTGCTGGGCGACCACGAGATTCTCGAGCACGCTCATCTGGCCGAACAGGCGAATGTTCTGGAAGGTCCTGGCCACTCCTGCGCGCGCGATCCGGAATCCATCCATCTGCTCGAGCAGCAGCTGCTGATCGTCCGCATGAAAGGTGAGCTGACCGACCGTAGGCTTGTAGAAGCCGGTCAGACAGTTGAACACCGTGGTTTTGCCGGCGCCGTTCGGCCCGATGATCGCGGTGATCTGGCGCTGGTACGCGGTAAACGACAGGTCGTCGATCGCGACCAGACCGCCGAAGCGCATGGTCAGACGCTCGATCTCGAGCAGGGGCGCGCCGCCGTTCATGGCCGCTCCGGCCCGCCAGCGGCGATCCCGGCTCTGCCATGCAGCCGGATGGTCGGCTCGCGGTGGGCGAACAGGCCGCGCGGTCGCCACACCATGATCATGACCATGGCGGCGCCGAACAGGAGCATCCGGAACTGCTCGAACTCGCGGCCCAACTCCGGCAGCAGGATGAGCACCATCGCAGCGAACACCACGCCGATCTGGCTGCCCATGCCGCCAAGCACGACGATCGCGAGGATCGTCGCGGACTCGATGAAGGTGAAGCTTTCCGGGGAGATGAAGCCCTGGCGGGTCGCGAAGAACGAGCCGCCGAAGCCGCCGAACATGGCGCCGAGCGCAAACGCGGTGAGCTTGGTGTTGGTCGGGTTGATGCCGAGCGCGCGACAGGCGATCTCGTCCTCGCGCAACGCCTCCCAGGCGCGTCCGATCGGCAGCCTGCGGATGCGCAGGACGAACGCATTGGTGATCAGCGCGAGGAGCAGGATCAGGTAATAGAGGAACGCGACCCGGTGAAACCCGGAGAATTCCAGGCCGAAGAACTGGTGGAAGGCCGTCGTGCCTTCCGGCGGACTGCGGCTGAACTCCATACCGAAGAAGCTCGGGCGCGGAATGTCGGACAGGCCGACCGGGCCTTTGGTCACCGGGTACCAGTTGAGCAGGATGATCCGGATGATTTCGCCGAAGCCCAGCGTCACGATCGCCAGGTAGTCACCGCGCAGGCGGAGCACCGGGAACCCGAGCAGGATGCCGAACGAGGCGGCCAGCGCTCCGGCCAGCGGCAA
Organism: Pseudomonadota bacterium; assembly: GCA_046732855.1. Classification (GTDB taxonomy): domain Bacteria; phylum Pseudomonadota; class Alphaproteobacteria; order Geminicoccales; family Geminicoccaceae; genus JBKPNX01. Next base: position 17,048 of record JBKPNX010000056.1, on the reverse strand, counting down.
GCATTCCCAGAAGCCCAGATCGAACCATTGCGCGAACAGCGCGTAGGAGTAGGCGCCGACGGCGTAGAACGCGACGTAGCCGAGGTCCAGCAACCCGGCGAGCCCGACCACGATGTTCAGCCCCCAGCCAAGCATCACGTAGATCAGGACGGTGGTCCCGATGTCGACCACATAGCGGTTGGCGAACGGCAGAAACGGCAGCAAAAAGGCGAACGCCAGGCCGGCCGCCACCAGGAAGCTGGCATATGGCCCGAGCAGCGCCGGGATGCGGGTGAGCGGCGCCGTGACGGAGGCGATCGTGCCGGGGCGCACCGTGCGCAGGCCGACCAGAAGCAGGCGCCCCGCGGCGACCAGAGCAACTCCGATCAGCACCCAGTCGAAGCGGAAATGGAGACCGACCCCGCCCTCGATCTTGATCGTCTCCATGCCGACCAGGGGCAGGAACAGCACGAGCGCCACGAACGCCGCGAGGCCGGTCTCCTTGAGCGCCGCCGGCCAGTCGATCCGGCTGGTCGGCGCTGCGGTATCGGTCAGAACTCGACCGGCCACGTTCAGACCTTCTCGATCTCCGGCTTGCCGAGCAGGCCGGTAGGCAGAAAGATCAGGACCAGGATGAGCAGCGCGAACGCGGCGACATCCTTGTATTCGATCGAGAAGTAGCCGGACCAGAAGGCCTCGACCAGGCCAAGCAGAAGACCGCCCAGCATGGCGCCCGGAATCGAGCCGATGCCTCCCAGTACAGCCGCTGTGAACGCCTTGATCCCGGCAAGAAAACCGATGAAGAAGTCGATCACGCCATAATACAGAGTGGCCATGACGCCGGCGACCGCGGCGAGCGCCGCGCCCATGACGAAGGTCAGCGAAATCGTGCGATCGACATTGACGCCGCACAGCCCGGCCATGGTCAGATCCTGCTGACAGGCGCGCTGCGCGCGGCCGAGCGCGGTCCGCCCGATCAGGTACGAGAACGCGATCATCAAGACCACCGTCAGCAGCATGATCGTGATCTGGATATAACTGATCCGCACCGGGAAGCCGCCGCCCGAGCCGTACACGAAGCCGCCCGTGATCACCGGCGGCAGCGGCTTGACGTTGGCGCCCTGCAGCAGCTGCACGTAATTCTGCAGGAAGATCGACATGCCGATCGCCGAGATCAGCGGCGCCAGGCGAAACGAGCCGCGCAGCGGCCGGTACGCGAGCCGCTCGACGGTCCAGCCGTAGGCCGAGGTGCAGGCCATCGCGACCAGCAGCACGATGAGCAGGGCCAGCGGCACCCAGGTGATGCCGAGAATGCCGAGCAGGGCGAAGCTGATGATCGAGAGGAAGGCGCCGATCATGTAGATCTCGCCGTGGGCGAAATTGATCATGCCGATGATGCCGTAGACCATGCTGTAGCCGATCGCGATCAGGCCGTACATGGCGCCCAGGGTCAGGCCATTAATCAGCTGCTGCAGAAAGTACAGCATCGAGGTATGCGCTCTCGGCTCCGCGAAGGCAGGCGGGACGGCTAGCTCTAGAGCATGCCCCTTACTTGAGCAAGCTGGTTCAGCGCGGGTCGGGCCGGCGTCCGAGGGCATAGTCGAGCTTGCGCAGAACCACGCGGCGCAGAGCCGCCTCGCCAGCGCTCGCCGGACCGCAGATCACGACCTCGGTCAGGCTGTTCGGGTCCATGGCGCTGACCCGGATCAGGGCGCCGATCTGGACGAATTCGAGGATCACCTCGCCCGAATCGATGTCATTGCGCATCGCGGCCTACCTTCTGATCCGCCGCAGCGGACCCGTCTGAGGTAAATTACCTGTTGCCGGGTAAGCGACTGGGGCTCGTCGACAGCCCCCACGGTCGGTGCGGTCGGAGCCGTATCCCGCATTCGAGCGGCCCCGCCGCGTTCGGGTGAGCCTCGGCGGCCCGCGCAAGAAGCGCGGCCTCAGCTCTCGCCCAGCGGCTCGATACGCAGGCGCAGATCCGGGGTGACCTCGAACACAGAACGTTCCGGGATTTCGGCCCACGCACCGGTGCTGGTCGGCTCCGAGGCGATGATCAGCGCACGGTAGTCGGGTGCGGTGGCGGGCACCGGGGGCTCGTCCGGCGGAGGTGCAGTTCCGGTCTGCTCGAGGAAGTGCAGCGTGCGCCGCCAGCGGCTGCCGACCATGCGCTCGCCATCGGTGAGCAGCACATTGAGCCCCAGGTGCGGCTCCTGGCCGAACTCGTGGCAGAGCGTGAGCACGCGCCGAAGGGCCGCCTCGAGGCTCGCGAACAGCGAGCCGCCGAGTTGCGCGTGGATCGACAGGATCAGATGCAGGAGATGCTCGCTGTCGGTGGCGCCCTGGATCGCCGCGCAGTGTTCCGCGGTCATCCCGTCCAGCAGACGTGGCTGGATGCTCGCGAAGTACGGCACGGTGCCGTTGTGCACCAGGGCGAAGCGGCCGTGCACGAAAGGATGCGTGTTGGCGAGGCCGACCCGCCCGACGGTCGCGCGGCGCACATGGGCCAGCACCGTGGTCGCCTCGACCCGCTCGGCGGCGGCGCGGAAGACATGGCAATCGTGTGCCGCCGACGCGCGTCGCTGCACGTGCAGGTCGTCGCCGTCGTAGGCCGCGATACCCCAGCCGTCGGCATGCTCGAACCCGCTGAGGTCGCGCCGGCTCTGGGCGAGCAGTGAGTTCGGCGCGCCCACCAGGTGCCATTCGACCCGGGTCGGTCTATTCGCGCGCAGGCCGAAATAGCGACACACGGCAAACCTCGTTGAAGCGGGTAGCGCCCGCCCCCGGCCGGCCGAGCTCGGCTGTGCCCGGCCGCACGATAGGGCGAGCGGTCACCGGATCGCGATCGGTGGAGTGCTGAGCACGCCCGGCCGCAGCAGCTGCAGCCAGGCGCCTACGGCGTGGAGCAGCCCGGGCGACCCGTTGAGCAGCTCCAGGACCTCCTCCCAAGGGGTCAGTTCCTTGGGGAACTGGCGCAGCTCGACCCCCTGCTGCGGCGCGATCCCGACCGTCTCTTTGGCCAGCGCGAGCGCGCGATCGAAGCCCCCGAGCTCATCGACCAGCCCCAGATCCTTGGCCTGCTGTCCGGTCCAGACCCGCCCCTCGGCGACCCTCAGGACCTCGTCGCGCGACAACCCGCGGCCCCGGGACACGCCCGCGACGAACGCGGCGTAGGTCTGGTCGAGGAAGGCCTCGAGACGGGCGCGCGCGTGCTCGCTGTAGCCCACGAGCGTGCTCCACATGGTGGCGTTGGCGCCGCGCGCAACCTGGCCCCAGTTGACGCCGATCTCGTCCCAGAACTGGGCCAGGACCGGCTTGCCCGCGAACACCCCGATCGAACCGGTGAGCGTGCCGGGCTCAGCGACGATGCGGGCGGCGTCCATCGCGATCCAGTAACCGCCGGACGCGGCAAATTCGGCCATCGACACGATCACCGGCTTGCCCTGTTCCCCGGCACGGCGGATCTGGCGGCCGATGCTCTCCGAGGCGACCGCCGAGCCGCCGGGGGAGTTGATCCGGAACAGGATCGCCCGCACCTCCGGATCGTCGATCGCGTCGGCGAGCGCGGTGGCGATCGTGTCGGCGCCCATCACCCAGCCGTCCAAAGCGCCATAGTCGCTGTCGCCGCGCTGGATCTGGCCCACGCCCTGAATCAGGGCGATCACCGGCGCTCCGTGATCGGGCGCGAGGTCGACCGCCCGGGCATAGTCGCCCAAGGACACCAGCTCTGCGGCCGTCCCGGCCCGTGTTCGAGCCTGCTCGAGCACGTCGGGCCAGTAGCTCAGCCGGTCGACCAGCCGGACGCTCTTCGCTTCATCCGCGAGGTACGGGCCGCCGTCGATCAGCCGCGTCACCTCGGCGACCGTCATGCCGCGGCCCTCCGCGATGCCCGATTTGAGCTGCTCGTCGACCGACGCCGCCAAGGATTCCAGCGACTCGCGATGCGCTGGCGAGAGCTCCGAGTCGGTGAACGTGTCGGCGGCGTTCTTGTAGACGCCGCGCTTGTCCAAGGCGGGCTCGATTCCGAGCCGGTCGAGCAGCCCGCGGAGCAACGGGGTCTCGATCACCACGCCGGTGAGGCCGAGCGCGCCGAGCGGCTGCAGATGGACCTCATCGAACACCGTGGCCAGATAATAGCCGAGCATGCCTGGGCCAAACTCGCCGAAGCTGTCGGCGTGGGCGTAGGCGAACTTGCCCTGATCGCGAAAGCGCGCGAGCGCGGCCCGCAGCTCCTGCGCCTGTGCCAGGCCTGGGCCGACGTCATCGAGGCGGGCGATCAGTCCTTGGACGCGCGGGTCCTGCCCGGCCTGATCGAGTGCCGTGATCAGCTCGATCAGGGTTTGGGACTGCGGCAGGCCGAGTGCGCTCAACGGGTCCACCCGGCGCACCTCGGGGATCTCATCCCTGAGGTCGAGCGTGATGATCATCCGCTCCGGCAGTTTTGGCCGGTGCGGCAGCAGCAGCCAGGCGCCGGCGATGCCGCCGGCTACTACGAGCAGCGCCAGCGCGCCAGTCGTCGCGAGAAACCCGACCAGGAACCGGCGCATGGCTCAGGCCGCGAGGCCAGTGCGCCTGCGGCGCTCGCTCGCGGTCTTCAGCTGACCGCAGGCGGCGAGAATGTCGCTGCCGCGTGGCGTACGCACCGGCGCGGGATAGCCGGCGCGGCTCACGATCGCGGCGAATGCCGCAATCCGCTCGGGCGGCGAGCAACGATAGGGGGCGCCCGGCCAAGGATTGAACGGGATCAGGTTGACCTTGGCCGGGATCCCACGGATCAGGCGCACCAGCTCGCGGGCGTCCGCGTTCGCGTCGTTGAGGCCGTCCAGCATCACGTACTCGAAGGTTATCGTCCGGTCCGACCCGCCGGCGTAGGCGCGGCACGCGTCGAGTAGCGCCGCAATGTTCCATTTTCGGTTAATGGGCACCAGCTCGTCGCGCAGCTCATCGCGCACCGCATGCAGCGAGATCGCGAGGCCGACGCCGAGCTCGCGACCGCAGGCCTCGATCTTGGGCACCACGCCCGAGGTCGACAGCGTGATCTTGCGCCGGGCAAAGGCGAGGCCGTCGGCATCCATCGCGATGCGCAACGCGCGCGCGGTCTGCTCGAAATTGAGCAGCGGCTCGCCCATGCCCATGACCACGATGTGGCTGAGCCGGCGGGCGCCGCTCGGCGTGGGCCATTCGCCCAAGGCATCGCGCGCGACCATCAGCTGAGCGAGAACCTCGCTGGCGCTCAGGTTGCGCACGAACGGCATGGTCCCGGTGTGGCAGAACGAGCAGGTCAGGCTGCACCCCACCTGGGTGGAGATGCACACCGCGCCGCGATCGGGCTCGGGAATATAGACCGTCTCCACATCGCGGCCGTCGCCAAAGCGCAGCAGCCATTTGCGCGTACCGTCGGCGGACTCCTGATGGTCGACGATGCACGGTCGCGTGCAACGGTAACGCGCCGCAAGCCTCTCGCGCAAAACTTGCGGAAGAGACGTCATCAGTGCGGGGTCGGTGACGCCGCGGTGATAGAGCCAGTGCCACAGCTGGTGCGCGCGCATCGATGCGGTCCGCTCCGGCTCGCCGAGCCCGCGCACGATCTGCGCCAACTCGGGCCTGGTCAGACCGATCAGGTCGTCACATGCCTCGGCGTCGAAATGCTCGGCGGCGGCTACGGCCACGGATGCGCCCCGACCTCAGCCCTTACAGGCACCTGTCATGGCCTGATAAGCCGCCGTGAAGCCGAGCAGCGAATAGGTATCGAGGGAGTGGGTGCCCTTGGCCGAGGTGCCGCGAACCGTCATCTCGCTGCCCTGCTTCATCGCTTCGATCAGGGCCCGATCGGCGTCCTCGCTCTTGGTCCAGGCGTGCTCGCCGCGCGTGAACAACGCGAACTTGTTCTTGCCGACCCCGACCTGGACCTCGCTGTTCTCCTTATACGTGTAGCCGGGCTGGACGCTCACCTCATCCACCACCTTCGGTCCCGGGCGACGGGTCACCAGCAAGGCCGGGTTGCCCCGCCGGGTGTAGTCGCCCTCCTGCTTCTTCGGCTCGCTCGCCATGTAGCAGATCTTCCCGCTGTTCTCGGTGAACGCATAAACGTTCCAATCCCGATGAGTGCCAAGGAACTCGGGTGTCTGGGCGGACGCCGCGATCGTCAGAATAGGCGTGAGGAACAGGGCGATGGCGGTGGGTCGCATCCGTGCGCTCATGGTTCTTGCGGGTCGTCTTCTGGGAGCGGCGCTCGTTATGTCGGGAAATTTGACAGCAAAAGCAAGATCCTTGTCGAAGCGCCCTCCGTGCGGCGCCAGCTTCGCCCGCTCAACCGGCAGGTGCGCCCGATAGACTCCTCACGGTCGGGCAGCTGGGGCGCGCATACCGCTCGCTGCCGCAGCTTCGGGTCATACGCCTTCGACGATCGCCACGGTGCCTTCGGCGGACTGCTCGCGCAGCGGCTGGATCTTCTGGTACTCGGGCGAATGGTAGAACAGTCGGGCGGCCGCGCGGCTCTGAAATTCGATGATCGTGAGGCGCGGGTAGGGCCACTCTCCCTCCAGCACCTCGAGCTCGCCGCCGCGCACCCGGTAGCGGCCGCCGAAGCGGTCGACCAGCGCGGTAACCGCATCGCGGTAGCGCTGGAACATCGCCGGATCGCGCACCTTCAGCTGCGCGACGATATAGGCTGCCATTGGCATCTCTCCTGTCGCCGGACACGCAGGATGGCTTTGCACCGGGAACGCCTGCGGGTCTAGATTGTCGTGCATGGCGGTCCCGAGATCCGCCGCTCAGTGGGGGGCCCGTAGCATGAAGTACGTTCTGTTGGGAACGCTCGGCCCGGAGTGGGCCGGCCGGCACGCCGAGCGCATCGATCAGGCCAAGGCCAAGCTCAAGGAGCTGAACATCAAGCTCGAGGCGGTCTACTACACCCAGGGCGAGGTCGACTTCGTCGATATCGTCGACGCGCCGAGCGCCGATGCCATGCTGACGTTCTCGGTGTGGTACGTGAGGCAGGGCTTCGGGAAATTCCGCTCGCTGCCTGCGTTCGACGACGCGGCGATGCGCGCGGCGCTCGCCAAGACCTGAGCTGCGCGGGGAGGAGACGCCCATGGTCAAACGCGCCGCCGAGCTGGTCGCCGAGGCGAACGCCGCGGTCGGGACGCTCAGCGTCGAGGAGGCGAAGCAGCTGCTCGGCCGGGACGACGTCGTGTTCGTGGACGTGCGCGAAGGCGCCGAGCTGGCAACGCAAGGCAGAATCCCCGGCGCCGTCCACACGCCGCGCGGCCACCTCGAGTTCTACGCCGACCCGGCGGCGCCGTACCACAAGCCGGAGCTCGGCTCGGGCAAGCGCCTCGTGCTCTACTGTGCCTCCGGCGGGCGCTCCGCGCTCGCCGCCAAGACGCTCAAGGACATGGGCATCGCCAACGTGGTCAACATGCTCGGCGGCTTCACCGCCTGGCAGCAGGCCGGCGGCAAGGTCGAGCGCTAGCTTTCTTACCGCCTCAACTTTTCCTGGCGGCGAGCAGCAAACGCGGGAAGTGAGGTGATGGCCCCGCTGGTCATGCTTTTCATGGCATTGATCCTGGCGTGGCCTGCGCCGGGACGAGCCGAGAACGTATTGCGCTGGTCAAGTGCTATCGCCGGCGTGACCTTCGACCCGCACGCGTTCAACCATAACCCAACCCGGGCGCAGAACATGCAGGTCTACGAGCCCTTAATCGATTTCGACTCGGACCACAGCATCAGGCCTGCTCTCGCCGTGGCCTGGCGCCCGATCGATCCGACCACGTGGGAATTCGAGTTGCGCCAGGACGTGCGCTTCCACGACGGTACACCACTGACCGCGGCCGATGTCGTCTTCAGCCTGCACCGGGCGCTGTCGCCTGAATCCGAGTTCGCCGCCGGCGTGCGGTCTGTCGCGGCGGTCGAGGCAGTGGGCGACCATGTCGTGCGGGTCCGGACCGTGGTCCCGAACCCGATCCTGCCGGACGAGCTCTTCGATATCGGCATCATGTCCAAGGGATGGGCGGAGCGACATGGCGCGGTCGAGGTAGTCCCCTATTCCGATGCCGAGGTCGCTTACGTCGAGGACCACGCCAACGGCACTGGCCCGTTCGCGCTGGAAGCATACGAGCCGGGCGCACGCACAGTGCTGGTCAAGAACGCGGAGTGGTGGGGATGGCGGAGCACCCGCACAACATCGACCGGGTCGTCTTCACCGCGATCACCGATCCGGCGCGTCGCATTACCGCCCTGCTCGGTGGCGAGATCGATTTCCTGCACGACCCGCCGCTTGCCGAGCTCGATCGGCTCGCAAGCACGCCGGGGGTAAGGCTCGAGCAGACGATGGAGTTCCGGACCATCTTCTTCGGCCTCAATCAGGGCAGCCCGGAGCTTCACTCATCGAACATTAAGGGGCGGAACCCGTTCGCCGACCTGCGGGTCCGTCTGGCGGTCTACCGAGCGATCGACATCGACGCGATCCGGACCGGGATCATGCGTGGCTACGCCATACCCGCGGGTATGATCATCCAGCCGGGAATGAACGGTTACACGCCGGAGTTCGACGCCCGACCAGCCTATGACCTCCACCGCGCCAAAGGCCTGCTGGCCGAGGCCGGCTACCCGAACGGTTTCGAGGTCCGGCTCGACTGCCCGAAGAACCGCTACCTCAACGACGAGGCGATCTGCCGCGCGGTCGCCGCCATGCTGGCCAAGATCGGCATCATCGTTGATCTGGCGATCGCGCCCATGGGCGAGCACATCGCCAAGCTGCGGGAGCGGCGGACCGACTTCTACATGCTGGGGTGGGGAACGCAGACGTTCGATTCCCACAATCCCTTCGTGTATCTGTATCGCAGCGACAGCCAGTACAACGCGACAGGCTATGCCAACCCGCACGTCGACGAGCTAATCGATACAATAGGCACCGCTATGGTCACCTACGCCCGGGATGCCATGATCGAAGAGGTGTGGCGGACGGTATTGGCCGACGTGGTCGTCGTACCGCTGCACCACCAGATCATGGTATGGGCGCTGCGGGATCAGTTCGAGTTGCCGATCGATGCGCTCGATTTCCCCCGCTTCCGCCTGGCCCGATTCAAGAATCCCGCGGCTGGCTCCCCCTGATCCGATGCGGCTTTCGCGGCTTTCGCAAGCGCACCGGAGGCCGCAAGAGCGTCCTACGCAGGTTCCCGCGAGGATGATCCTCGTCCCGCCCTAACCGCGCGTTCACCCGCACGTGCTAGCGTGGCCCGCGGATGGAGGGCCCGCAGATGTTGGGCTTTGGTCCCGTGCCGGAGGGCGCGCGGGTCGCCGTGCCGGAAGTGTACGATGCCCCCTTCGCGGGGGCTCTGCTCGTCATTTTGGGTCTGTCGGCCCTCACGCTGGCGGCGCTCATGCCGGCGACCTTCCATGTCGGCTGGCTGCCGCTGGCGCTGATTGGCGTGCCGCTTGCCGCAGGCGGCGGGTGCGGCGTGCTCATGGGCTACGCCGTTCTGTCAACCCGGATCGAGATCGCGCGGGACGGCCTGGCGATCGCGGCGCCGGGCTGGCGCGCCTGCCCGTGGCCGCCGGTGCGCGAGTTCCGCCTCGCCTGGACGGACGTGCGCGCCGTGCGGCATCGCACCGAGCTGTACCGGCTTGGTCCGCTGCCGGTCCGCTTTCCGTTGGAAGCCTACGCCATCGAAAGAACCGACGGCTTCATTCTGCTCGGCGGCTACTACCTCTCGGATCTCGAGCCGATCCTGATCGAGCTGGCGCATCGCGCCGACCGCCCCTGGTGCGAAGACGGCGAGGTCGAGATCGGCCTGCTGCGCACGCTCCTTCACGGCGCGCAACCCTGGCCGAGGGTCGCTCAGCGGCCCGCGTGATCGCGCCAACCTGATCCGTCCGTCCATCGGCGCCAGCGTCGGCGGTAGCGCGCGAGCGCAGAAATCTTCCCACGCGGCAGCTGTCTACGAGTGGTCGCGCGACTCGCTCGCCTCATATTGTCAGCGGGCGTTGCAGGGGAGGTAAGCGCATGGCGAGTCCGCATCCACGCCTGACCCGGCGACATCTGGTGCTGTCCGCGACGATGCTGGCCGGCTTGCAAGCGGGGCCGGCCCGTGCCGCCGCCCTGCTTGCGACGCCGCGGCAGACGCCGGGTCCGTTCTATCCGCTCGAGCTGCCGCTCGATTCGGACAACGATCTCGTCCAGGTGGCCGGGCGGCCGCAGCGTGCGGGGGGCACGATCTTGCACCTGGGCGGCCGCGTGCTCGAGCCGGATGGCCGTCCGGTGCGCGGCGCGCGCCTCGAGATCTGGCAGTGCGATGCCTTCGGCGTGTATCACCACCCGCGCGACCCGCGCGGCCCAGCGGATCCGAACTTCCAGGGCTTCGGCAGCACGACAGTTACCGCGGACGGTGCCTATCGCTTCCGCACGATTGAGCCGGTGCCGTATCCGGGACGCGCCCCGCACATTCATTTTCGCATCACCGGCCCCGGCTTTGAGCCGCTGGTCACGCAGATGTACATCGCAGGCCACCCGCTCAATGCAGAGGACGGCATCTACCGGCGTCTCGGCGAGCGGGCGATCCTGGTCAGCGTCCGCCTCGTGCCGGCGGCGGACCTCGAGGCTCAGGCCAAGAGCGGCGCCAAGCGGGCGCTGTTCGACGTCGTGCTCGGGCGGAACGGCGTGCCGCGCGACGCCTGAGGTTGACAGGGCGCGAGACTGACTCTCGCGCCGGTGCAAGCCTCGACTGCCTGCCGAAGGGGCAACCTGTTGTCCTGGCTCAGGTCGCCACGCGCAGATGGAACGACTTCGGCCGGGTGAGACGCTCGTACTGCAGGCGTGATAGCGAGCAGCCGCGGCCGGAGTCCTTGACCCCGGTCCAGGCGAGCGCCGGGTCGAGATAGTCGCACCGGTTCATGAACCAGGTGCCGGTCGCGACCTGATCGCCGATCCGGATCGCCGCGTCCGCATCCGAGGTCCAGATCGCGGCCGTCAGGCCGTAGCGGCTGTCGTTCATCAGGCTGATCGCCTCGTCGTCCGAGGCGACGGGCATTACGCCGACCGTCGGGCCGAACGTTTCTTCGGTCATGATGCGCATGGTGTGGTTGACGCCGGTCAGGACCTGCGGCGCCATGTACGCGGAGCCTTGAGCGTCTTTCGGGAAGGCCTTCGGGTCCAGCAGCGCTCTTGCCCCGGCCGCCACCGCCTCGGCGATATGGCCCCGCACGAACTCGGCGGCGGCGGGCCGGACCAGCGGCCCAAGCGTCGTCGCCGGATCGGTCGGATCATCTAGTCGGTAGCTGCGAGCGAAGTCCACCAGACCATCGACGAAGCGCTCGTAGACGTCGCGGTGCACGTAGATGCGCTCGATCGCGCAACAGGACTGGCCGCTGTTGAAGAACGCACCGTCGGCGAGATTCTCGATCGCGTGCTCGAGATCGGCATCCGCGCGCACGTACGCCGGATCCTTGCCGCCCAGCTCCAGCCCGATCTCGAGGAAGCGCTGCGCAGCGGCTGCCTGCACGCTGCCTCCGCCGGCGACCGATCCGGTGAAGCTCACGAAATCGATGCGGCCGCTGTCGATGATCCGCGCAACCGCCTCGTGGCTGAGGTGCAGATGCTGGAACAGGCCCGCGGGCAGGCCGCCCGCGACGCAGGCCTCGCCGATCCGCTCGGCGCACAAGGGCGTCTGCGCCGAGTGCTTGAGGATCACGGCGTTGCCCGCCAGCAGCGCTGGCACGACGCCATTCACCGCGGTCAAATAGGGATAGTTCCAGGGCGCGATGATCAAAGCGACGCCGAGCGGCGCTCTGCGGATGAACCGCCTGAAGCCCGGCTTGTCGCCGACCTCGACGTCGGCAAGCGCCTGCTCCGCCACTTCGATCATGTAACGGGCCCGCTCCTCGAACCCGGCCACCTCGTTCGGCGCATAGCGGACGGGCCGGCCCATCTGCCAGGTGAGCTCGGGCGCGATCTCGGCCCGCCGGGCGACGAAGGCGTCGATGGCGCGACTCAGGATCGCCGCGCGCTCGGCGACCGGAGCCGTCCGCCATGCCTGCTGGGCTCGTGCGGCACGGTCGAGAGCGGCCGCAATCTCCGCGTCGCTGGCCAGCGCGCGCTCGACGTAAACTTCGCCGTCGACCGGCGAGATCACCCGAATTCTGTCGCCCATCGTCGCCCCACACGCTCGTGCGGGGCGGATGATAGGAGGCGCGCTGCGCGCTGACAAACCGCCGCTGGCCGGTCCTCAGCGGCGGTAGAAGAGGTAGGGCCCGTACACTGCGACCGGCAGCAGCTCGCGCGCCCAGGCGGGGCTCGCCTCGATCCGATGGAAGGCGTTGGCGCCTCGGGTCGGATCGGCCAGGCTGCCGCGCAAGGCCCGGCGCGCGACTCGCCGACACAGCCCGAGGCGGCATTCAAAATCGCGGATCACGCGCGCGTCCTCGCACAGGCCCGCGGGCGCCGGTGGAACCGACTGGTGCTCGATCCCGTCCTCGGGCCGCTCGCGCAGATCGTTCACCAAAGCGGCGGCGAGCGCCTCGATCACGCGCACGCTGTCCGCGCCCGCGAGATCGAGCAATGCCAGCGTCAGCGCCTCCTCGCGGGCGTGACGCCCGTCCTGTTCAGGCGGCATCGCTCGCCCCTCGATCGACCAGTCGGCGGGCGCGCTCGGCCATACCGCGCGGCCAGTGGCTGAGCGCCCGGGCGTCGCCCTCGAGCAGCAGGTTCAGCCTGGTCTCGACGCGCACCAGGTGATCGGTCAGCCGCTTCTCAACGTCCTTGAGATCGGCGATCGTGGCATAGAGGCGCGCGACCTCGAGCTTGGATTGGGCGAGATTCTCGAGGACGATCGAGAGGTTGCCCTGGATCTCCCGGTACACTCTGAGCAGCGCGCGCTCGGACTCACGCCGGCCGTGATGGATCAGCCAGAACAGGCGGCCGACCACCGGCAGCTCGACGGCGCTGATCCACCACACACCCAGCTGATGGTCGATGGCTCGTTCACGTGGATCTCCCGCAACAGAAAGGGTGGCCCGCCAGCGCCGAGCGCGGCGCCGAGGAACGGGTGCAGGGTCATGGCTCGAACTCGGCCGGGGCGACCCGGGCCAGGCTGCTCGGCCGCCATTCCCGCCGCGGCCCCGGCGCGAAGCGCTGCAGGCGTACCGGCTCGGCGAGCAGGCACCCGGAGACGGCGTCGAGCCCATCGTCGCGACAGCGACGGGCCGGCCGCCACTCACGCATCTCCTCGATGAATGGCGTGTTCCACACGCTGGCGTGCGCGTGCAGGGCGCCGGCCGCGAGCAGCGGGTCGAACGCGTCGAGAATGCGCTGCTCCTTGCTGGCGTGGGAAAACCGCTCAACCACGGCACAGGCCAGGCCCGCCGCGCCGAGCTCGCGGCGCAGCAGGGCCGGCAGGAAGCGGCCGAGGCCGTTGGTCTCGATCACGATCGCCGGCAGCCGCATCTCCGCGGCGAACGCGGCCACCAATCGGCACAGCTGGGTCGCTTCGGCGGCCTCCTGGAGCTGCGCCGGGTCGTGGCTGAGATAGCGGATGCCGTGCAGCCAGTAGGCGCCCTCGGCGTCGACGAACACCGCCGCGACCACGCTGGCGTCGCCCGCGCCGGGCGAGCCATAGGCCGGATCCCACCAAGCGGTCGCCGAGACCATGCGCCGCCCGGCGATCGAGAGCACCGCCTCGCGGTTGCCCTCGCGGTATTCGAGCGGCGCGTCGTAGCGCACGAGGCGGGCCGGGTCGAGGCGCACCTCCTCGATGCTGCGCGGCTGCAGCATCATCTGGCTGTCGAACTTGGCCGGTCCGGTGTGGCGCCGGATTTCTTCGATCTTTGCGGCGCTGAACCGCTCGGGCCAGCGGCTTCGCCCTTCGCTGTCCAGGATCGGGATGCAGAGCGGTACGAACCCGCCGAGGAACGGCTGCGCTTCGCCGCTCTCCTCGCGCCTGTCCTCGGCGTAGATCGAGTAGTAGCTGTGGGGCGTGCCGACGTAGAGCTGCAGGCCGCCGGGCACCAGAACGTAGCTGATCTCACCCAGTCGCTCGCGCAACTGCTCGCGCTTGCCCGGCGTATTGCAGGTATTCGGCACCTCGACATCGTCGCAGATCACGACGTCGGCCCGCGAGCCGGTGACGTTCGCGGTGATGCCGCGCGCGAGCAGCGAGGGGTCGCGCTGGGTCAAAGGCCGGCGCACGGTGAACTGATCTGCGGCCCACTGATCCGCCCGTCTCGGCCGCAGATCGCTGGTCAGCGGATGTCGCTCGACGATCCGCTTGACGTTGCGCACCATCTTGCGCGCGAGGTCATGCTCGGCCGCGAGCACCAGAATGCGCAGGTCGGGGTCACGCGCCAGCAGCCAGGCGCAGAAGATCCCGACCAGCGTCGACTTGCCGGCGCTGCGGAACACGAGCATGACCAGGCGGCGATCACCGTCCCGCCAGCGCCGACCGAGCCAGTCCGCCATCTCCAGATGAAGCGGCGGCGTGCTGAGCCCCTGGCAGCGGTTCCACAGCCAGACGAACTGGCGAAAGCCGACTGCCGGAGCGGGCGTGAGGCCCTCACTCCCCACCTTCCGTGCTTGCACTGTGGGTCAGGCGGCTGCGCCGACCACATAAACGGCGACCGTGTGCGGCGGCCCGGACCGCCGATTCTCGATGTAGATTTTGCCGTCGGTATGCGCGGAGTAGGTGAACTTACCGGCCGTGCCGGTCGTGCCGGTAAGCGCAGTGCGCTGCAGCACCATGACGTCGTTGGTCGGCGTCGTCGTTCCCTTCGCGAGCAGCTCGGTGTAGCCCAGCGCGTCTGCCCGGTAAGAGAAGATGGCCGCGATTGGGTCGCCGAGGGCGAGGCTCTGCGCGAACGCCTGCACCATGCCGGTTGTCGCGGGCGGGGTGAAGCTGATCGCGGCGTTCTGGGCGATGGTGAACGCGAACATGCGAACCAACGCGCCATTTACGGCGCCGTGGCTAAGCTCGATGCCGGAAATCCTGATCGGCTCGCCGGCCACGCCCGGAAAGTCGCGCAGGTCTGCATTCGGCCCTTCGAGCTCGATCTGTGCGACCGGCATAGGGTTGTTGGCGCTGAACACCCGGCAGTGATTGTCGGCGCGCAGCCACGTCGAAGTCGCAGCGGGCGCAGCGCTGCCGACGCTGGCGACGAGAGCGCTGCCGGAGCGGCCGACGACGCGGACGGTGTCGCTGGCCATGATGGTCGGGAGCAGCGTCGCGGCGGCCAGCTCGATCGTCGCCGTGCTCGCCGTCTGCGCGTTGACCTTGTGGACGACCCCGCCTCGCGTCGCCTTGAGGCTGGTCCACAGATCGTCGATGTCGTCGGGGTCACTCGCCAGCACGATCAGATCGCCCGGCGTCAGCAGGTTGAGATTGGTGCCGCCGCTCAGTTGCACCGAACGGACCAGCCTCGTCGCGGCGAACACGTTTTCGGCGAGCAGGTTCGGGGCCAGGGCGGTCTGCCCGAGGGCGTTCAGCTCGACCGCAGCGCCGTTGCGCTTGCCGCTCGCGTCCAGGTGGCCGCCGCGCAGGGCGAGCGACTGGCGCGGTCCCGCCTCGAGGTCGGCCTTGAGGTTCTGCATGAGCTGGAGGTCAGCCATCTCGACGGTACGCCAGGCGCTGGCCGGAGCGACTAGGTCGAGGCCGTGACCGCACGCCGACATGCCGCCGCCATGTACAGCGAGCTGATCGAAAACGGCGGTGCCACTCGCCCGGATACCGGTGGTGCAGGCATGAAACCGGGTGCGTGTGACAGGGACCCCGCCGGAGGCGCCGGTACGAATTTCAATGCCGCGAAGGCTGTACGAGAACGCGCAACCGACCACCGCCTTCACGCCACCCTCGATGGCCAGCGCGGTGGCGCAGCCGGCGACTTCAACATCCTGCAGCATGACGTCCTCGGCCTCGCTCGCGACCTTCACGCCGTCCAGCGCCACGCCGCTCAGGTCGACATCCGAAGGCGAGCCCGGCCAGCTGGACGCGCCTGACCCGAGCACGCGCAGCCCGATCAGACCCGCGCCGCTGCCGGCGAGGTGCACACCGGCGCCGCTTGGCAGCCCCACTTTCAAGGTGGAGCCCGCGCCGTCCCCATACATCGTGATACCGTCGAGCACGATCGTAGCGCCGAGCACAAACGGGGTTGCGCTCGCCGGCACGTAGACCAAAGCGGCCCGACTTTGCGCCGCGGTGATCGCCGCCGTAAAGGCGGCACTGTCGTCAGTGACACCGTCGCCGAGTGCGCCGAAGTCGCGCACATTGACCCTGGCCGCGAGGTGCTCGCCGAGGAAGCGGGTGGTGGTCGCGCCGGCCGGAGTGACCAGGGCCCCGCTCGCGTCGCCGCTGGTCGGCAGCGCGGTGGCGCCGAAAGCCATAGGGGTGCCGGTGCTGTCGAAACCGAGCAGCTTGTTTGCCCGCTCGCTTGTCGGCGGCAGGGAGAAATCGATGCCGGCCTCGGCCGGATGGCCGCGCAGCGTCCGGCCGAGCTCGTCGCGATCCTCCTGAATCAGCAGCATGATGCGGTCGAGCTCGGCGTTGATCGCGGCTGCCCGAAATGGCCCGCCGTCGACGAACTCGGTCTCGCGGATGCCTTCGGTGCGGCGCAGCAACGTGATCGTGCTGCCCGGCGCGGGAGGCACGCTGAATTCCACCTCACCGCCCTCCGGATCGCCGATGCCGGTGATCGAGAATCCGGTCGCCTGCTGTTGTCCCACGAACACCAGCAGATCGTCGCTGGCGAGTACCGGAAAGGGGAAGGCGAAGGTCGTGCGGCTGCCGTCGCCGGCGTACTGGATGAGCGGCTCGGGGTCGCGACTGAAGGTGTTCGACATGGCACGCGGCCTCGTTGGGATGGACGAAGAGAGGTCGGCTCGGTCAAAAATCGAGCAAGGAGCGCCGGCTCGAGCCGCCGCCGAACGCGCCGAGCGTGCTGCGGGTCGCGTCGCCGGCCAGGTCGAGCAGATTGCGCTCGCGCGCCTGACTCGCCCGCCGCCGCAGATCCGCGATGCGCGCACCGGCGGCATCGTCGCTGGCCTGTTGCGCGGCTGCCGCCTCCTCGGTCAGGCCGCGCAGCAC